>JAEFAI010000026.1 GCA_016291185.1 Bacteroidales bacterium | reverse complement strand
CGTAGGCGATGATCAGGGACGGGCCGTCGTAGGCTTCGGCTTCCTTGATGGCGTTCATGTACTGGACCGGGCTGGCGCCCATGGCGACCTGGGCCACATAGACGTAGCCGTAGCTCATCGCCATCATACCGAGATCCTTCTTGCGGATCTTCTTGCCGGAGGCGGCGAACTTGGCGATGGCGCCGACCGGGGTGGCCTTGGAAGACTGTCCGCCGGTGTTGGAGTACACTTCGGTATCGAGGACGAGAATGTTGACGTTCTCACCGCTGGCGAGGACGTGGTCGAGTCCGCCGTAACCGATATCATAGGAAGCACCGTCGCCACCGAAGATCCACTGGCTGCGGGCCGGGATGTACTGCTTGAGGGCGAGGAGGCTCTTGCTGACGTCGCAACCGCACTTCTCCATCATCGGGACGAGCTTGTCGGCCACTTCGCGGGTAACGGCGTAGTCCTTGCGGTTGTCCAGCCACTTCTGGTAGAGCTCCTTCATCTCAGCGCTGCACTTGGAGCACTCGAGACCCTTCTGCATCAGGGATGCGACCGTCTCGCGGATGCGGTCGGAGCCGAGGTGCATACCGAGACCGAACTCGCAGAAGTCCTCGAACAGGGAGTTCTGCCAGGCCGGACCGTGGCCGTGTGCATCGGTGCAGTACGGGGAAGCGGGGAAGGAGGCACCGTAGATGGAGGAGCAACCCGTCGCGTTCGCGATCATCATGTGGTCGCCGAAGAGCTGGGTGATGTTCTTGATGTACGGGGTCTCGCCGCAACCGGCGCAGGCGCCGGAGAATTCGAACAGCGGCTGTGCGAACTGGGCGGCCTTCATGTTGGACTTGGGATCCTGCGGGGTCTTGTAGCCCACTTTGGCGTTGAGGTAGTCGAACGCAGCCTGGTCGGCCTCGTGGTCCATGTACGGAGCCATCGAGAGGGCCTTCTCCTTGGCAAGACAGACATCGACGCAGTTGCCGCAACCGGTACAGTCGGCGACGGACACGGCGAGGGTGTACTTGTAGTCCTTGAGGTTGGCCTTGCCCTCGACGAACTTGACGCCCTGGGCGGCAGCGGCCTTGGCCTCTTCGTCGGTCATCAGGAACGGACGGATGGCGGCGTGCGGGCAGACGAAGGCGCAGGTGTTGCACTGGATACACTTCTCACCGTCCCAGACAGGCACGCTCACGGCCACGCCGCGCTTCTCGTAAGCGGCGGTGCCGGCGGGCATCGTACCGTCCTGGTAGGGGAGGAAGGCGCTCACCGGGAGGGTGTCGCCGGCCTGGGCGTTGACCACGTCGGCGATCTCCTTGACGAACGGGGTCGCGAGGCGGCCGGCGTTCGGGTTGGCGAACTTGGCGTTGATCTGGGCCCACTCGGCAGGAACCTTGACCTGGGTGTACTCACCGCCACGGTCGATGGCCGCGTAGTTCATGTTGACGATGTTCTCGCCCTTCTTGCCGTAAGACTTGAGAGCGGCGTCCTTCATATACTTGATCGCATCTTCCACCGGGATGATGCCGGTGATGCGGAAGAAGGCACTCTGGAGGATCGTGTTGGTACGTCCGCCGAGGCCGATCTCCTGGGCGATCTTGGTGGCGTTGATGATGTAGAGCTTGATCTTCTTGCGTCCGATGACGGCCTTGACGGCGTCCGGGATGCGCTTGATGGTCTCCTCTTCGCTCCACAGGGAGTTGAGCAGCAGGCTGCCGCCTTCCTTGATACCCTTCAGGACATCGTACTTCTCGAGGTAGGACGGGACGTGGCAGGCCACGAAGTCAGGGGTGCCCACCAGGTACGGTGCCTTGATCGGCTTCTTGCCGAAGCGGAGGTGCGAGCAGGTGTAGCCGCCGGACTTCTTGGAGTCGTAGTCGAAGTAGGCCTGGCTATAGAGATCGGTGTGGGTACCGATGATCTTGATCGTGTTCTTGTTGGCACCGACGGTACCGTCGGAACCGAGGCCGTAGAACTTGCACTCGGTCGTGCCCTTCTTCACGATGGAGATCTCACCCTTGGTCGGGAGGCTCTTGAAGGTCACGTCATCGACGATGCCGATGGTGAAATCACCCTTCGGGCTCTTGCGCTCGAGGTTGTCATAGACGGCGACGATCTGGGCCGGGGTGGTGTCCTTGGAGGAGAGACCGTAGCGGCCGCCGATCACGAGCGGGGCGTTGTCCTTGCCCTGGAAGAGCGCGCGCACGTCGAGGTAGAGCGGCTCGCCGAGGGAGCCGGGCTCCTTGGTGCGGTCGAGGACGGCGATCTTCTTGACGCTCTTCGGGAGCACCTTGAGGAAATATTTCTCGGAGAACGGACGATAGAGGTGCACCGTCACGACGCCGTACTTGCGGCCGTGCTCGGAGAGGTAGTCGATCGTCTCCTTGATGGTCTCGGTGACGGAACCCATGGCCACGATCACGCACTCGGCGTCCTTGGCGCCGTAGTACTCGAACGGACGGTAGGTGCGGCCGGTCAGCTCGCCGATCTCGCCCATGTAGCGGGCCACGATGTCGGGAACGGCCTCATAGACCTGGTTGCGGGACTCGACGGCCTGGAAATAGACGTCGCCGTTCTGGGCGGTACCGCGGGTGACGGGAGCCTCCGGGTTCAGGGCGCGGGCGCGGAAGTTCTCGAGGGCCTTCTCGCTGACCATGCCCTTGAGGTCGGCCTCGTCGATGGCCTCGATCTTCTGGATCTCGTGGGAGGTGCGGAAGCCGTCAAAGAAGTGCAGGAACGGGAGAGAAGCCTTGATGGCGCTCAGGTGTGCGACGGCGGCGATGTCCTGCGCTTCCTGCACGGAGCTGGAAGCCAGCATGCAGAAGCCGGTCTGACGGCAGGCCATCACATCCTGGTGGTCGCCGAAGATGGAGAGGGCGTGGGAGGCCAGGGCGCGGGCGGACACGTGGAAGACGGCCGGAAGCATTTCGCCGGCAATCTTGTACATATTCGGAATCATCAGCAGGAGACCCTGGGAGGCGGTGTAGGTGGTCGTCAGTGCACCGGCCTGCAGGGAACCGTGGACGGCACCAGCGGCGCCGGCCTCGCTCTGCATCTCGGTGACTTTGACGGTCTCGCCCCACAGGTTCTTCTTTCCGTGGGCGGCCCACTCGTCCACGTTCTCGGCCATCGTGGAAGACGGCGTGATCGGGTAAATGGCAGCGTGCTCGCTGAACAGGTATGCGATATTGGACGCTGCCTGGTTACCATCACAGGTGATGAATTTCTTTTCTTTTGCCATAATTGAAGTGAAAGTTTTAGTATGTTTTATCGATTATAATTCGTACAAGTGTATAATCACACAAATATACGAAGAATTCTGATACCTTCAAAGAAAAATCATATTCCCGAAAAATACGTATCTTTACAAAGCTTTAACGATGATTTCGGGAGCCCATGAAGATCGTCTGCGACAACAAGATTCCCTTCATCCGGGGCGTGTTCGAACCCTGGGCCGAGGTCGTGTATCTGCCCGGGGCGGAGACGACTCCGGAGGTGGTCCGCGACGCGGATGCTGTCGTGACGCGGACGCGCACGATTTGCGACGAGGCGCTGCTCTCCGGCTCATCCGTCCGGGTCGTCGCCTCTGCCACAATCGGCTACGACCATATCGATACGGCGTGGTGCGAAGCCCACGGAATTCTCTGGCGCAACGCGCCGGGCTGTAATTCCTGGTCTGTCAAGCAGTACATTGCTGCCGTGCTCTGCACCCTGGAGCGGCGCCACGCGCTGCAGCTCAATACCTTGACGCTGGGCGTTGTGGGGGTGGGCAACGTGGGCAGTAAGGTCGCCGAAGCGGCCGCGCTGCTGGGTATGCGCGTGCTGCTGTGCGACCCGCCCCGCGCCCGTCGTGAGGGCGGTTCGGATTTCGTTGATCTCGACACGCTGATCGCGCAGAGCGACATCTTGACGCTCCATGTCCCGCTCTCGCGGGAAGGGGAGGACGCCACCTGGCACCTCTTCGATGCGGCGCGGCTCGCGAAGATGCGCCCGGATCAGTTCCTGATCAACTCTTCCCGCGGCCCCGTAGTGGATGGTTCCGCGCTCAAGGCCGCCCTGCAGGCAAAAGCACTGCGCGGCGCCGTGCTGGATGTCTGGGAGGGCGAGCCCGAGCCGGACCGTGCGCTGATGGAGTTGCTGGACATTGCTACGCCGCACATCGCCGGGTACAGCGCTGATGGTAAGGCGAACGGAACGCGGATGAGCGTGCAGACGGTGGCTTCCGTGCTCGGCCTGCCCCTGCTGGACTGGCACCCGGCGGAGCTTCCCGTCCCGGCGCAGGCGCTTTCCTTCACCCTGGACGCCACGGGTAAAACCCGCCAGGAGGCCCTCTCCGAGGCCATTCTGCATACCTACGATATCCTCGCGGACGACCGCGCCCTGCGCGCGCATCCCGAGCGCTTCGAACAGCTCCGCGGCGACTATCCTGTGCGGCGGGAGCCGACCGCCTTCACCCTGCGGCTGCAGGGCGGCGATCCCGCGCTCTCGAAGACCCTCGCCGCGCTGGGCTTCCACATTCAACGCTGATTATTTTTCGCCATGAAAAAACTGATAATCACCTTGCTGTCCGCTTGTTCCTTCGCGCTTAGCGCGCAGGCGCAAATTCTGGAAAGCGCCAACCCGCAGGCCGATTCCGCGGCCTTTGCCCGGGTCCGGGAACGGATGGATTCCATCCGGCAATATCGTCCGACCGTGGGCCTTGTACTTGCGGGCGGTGGCGCGCGTGGATTGGCGCACCTCGGCGTGATCAAGTATCTGGAGGAGCTGGGGATTCCGGTTGACGTCGTCACGGGTACCAGCATGGGCGGCCTTGTGGGTGGTCTGTACGCCATGGGCTACACGCACGATCAGCTGGATTCGCTGGTGCGTGCCATCGAGTGGCCGGTCATGATGTCGGACAACATCCCGAACAATAATATCTCCTACCGGCTTCGCAAATATCGCGACCGCTTCGTCGTCCGCATCCCGTTCCACTACGACGATGAGGACCTGGAAAAGCGTTTCCGCCGGGAACGCGTGGTGGAGCAGCTGGGGCAGGAGGCCGGCCACGGCTCCGCTGATATGTTCAAAGAGGCCGTTACCAAGATGGGCATCGGCATGCCGGACGGCTACCTGTTTGGACTCAACGTCCGCAACATGCTCAGCTCCGTGAGCGTGGGCTATCAGGACAGCCTGAGCTTCTCAGAGCTGCCCATCCCGTACGCCTGCGTGGCCACGGACATGTACACGATGACGCCGAAATACTGGACTTCCGGCAGCCTCACGGACGCGATGCGCTCCACGATGGCCATTCCTTTCTATTTCCGCGCCGTGCGCACGGAAGGAGCGGTGCTGCTGGACGGCGGCATGCGTAACAATTTCCCGGTGGACCTGGCGAAAGAAATGGGGGCCGACATCATCATCGGTTCGGAAATGTCCGTCCCGCGTCAGCTGGACGAGTTGAATTCTCCGGTGGACCTGCTCTTCCAAACCATTACTCTCCTGTCCAAGGAGGCGGCCGGGCCGGCCCGGAAAATGGTTGACTTTGAGGTGAATCACGAGTTGAAAGGCTACAATATGCTCTCGTTCGATGACAAGAGCGTGGATGATATCATTAACCAGGGCTATCAGAACGCCCTGGCCAACAAGGAGTCCTTCGAGGCCGTGGCGGCGCTGGTGGCCGGCAAGGCCGTCCCGACTGTGCGGCGCCCGGCTCCGGCCATCAACCTGGCTCAGCAAAAGGTTCAGATCAGTTCCATCCGTTTCGAGGGAATTACGAATCAGGAGCTGCGTTCGGTTCTGCACCCGAAAGACTATCCGAAGGATATGTCGTTTGACCGCGAGAAGGTCGAACGCCTGCTCAACAAAATCTATGGTTGCAACGCGTTTGAATCCGTAACCTATCATCTGGAGGGTCGCGAGGAGCCGTATGTGCTGGTTTTCGAGTGCCAGAAGGGGCAGGTGAACGATTTTGCCTTCGGCGTGCGAGCCGATACGGACGAGACCGTGGCGGTCGCGCTGCACCTGGGCCTCGGTACCCGCCGGCTCGGTGGTCCGCGTTTCACGACGGACCTCAAGCTGGGTACCAATCCGGCCCTGACGCTGGACTTTGCGCACAAGTTCTCCAAAGGCATCCCCACGCTCGGCGTGGATTTCCGTACCCGTCTGGTCCGTACAAACGTCGGTTGGGACAACTCTGCCGAAGAAAGGCTCTGGACCATGGCCGCCGATGTCTATCTGGAGGATTCTCAGATGACCCGCGGTACGTTCCGGGCGGGTTTCACCGCGGAGATGAACCCCTACGAGCAGTATCTGTCTTACGGGGACACATGGAAGGGGTGGGATTGGCGGAGCTACTGGCTGTCCGCCTTCGCGAACTTTAAGTTCGACACCTTTGATGACGGTTACTTCCCGACGCGTGGCGTCCGGCTGTCCCTGAAAGGTCGCTATGTGTTCTCGGGCTATACCATCGATCTGGATAAGAACTACGCCAAATACGGAGAAGACGACCCTGCTTTGACGGAAGGGGGCCGGGTCCCGTCTTACCTCACGACCATGGCGAGTATTGAAGCGGCGTTCTCCATCGGCGAACATTTTACCGTGCTTCCCAAGTTTTATGCTGCCTGGTACCGGCCGTTCGGCGTGAACATCCAACAGTACGTTGCCCGGGATTACATGAACATCCAGCATGGCACTATGCTGGGCGGATTCATGCCGGATCGTTACTCAGAGTTCCAGATTCCGTTCTTCCTCTGGCCTGCCAATTCCCGGAACTCCAGCCCCATCACGGCCATGGTCCAGCTGGATCTGCGCTATCGCTTCGCGCGCAAGAACTACGTCAGCATCCGGAGCGGTCTGTTGAAGCGGGGCGATGAGCTGCGGGATTTCCACGAAAACATTGGGTATTGGGCCTTCGGCGCGGAATACGCCCGCCAGACGTTGGTGGGCCCGCTGAAACTTGCTGCTCAGTGGGGCAGAATCGGCGGCTTCACCGTCTATGCCTCAATCGGTTTCGACTTCTAGTGGATTTCCACCTCGGCGCCGACGGCGCCCGCAATGCGCTTGACCAGGCCCTGAAGCACCGCTCCGGGGCCTATTTCGCGGAATTCGGTCGCACCGTCCGCGAGCATGTTCTTCACCGACTGGGTCCAGCGGACTGGGGAGGTGAGCTGCTGCAGGAGGTTGTCCTTGATGCGTTTCGGGTCGGTTTCCGGCTGGGCGGTGACGTTCTGGTAGATGGGACAGCGCGGAGTGCGGACCTCCGTGCGCTCGATGGCCTTGGCGAGTTCCACGCGGGCGGGCTCCATGAGCGGGGAGTGGAAGGCGCCGCTGACGCTCAGCGGGAGGGCGCGCTTGGCGCCGGCTTCCTTCATCGCTTCGCAGGCTTTGGCCACGGCTTCTTTTTCGCCGGAGATGACCACCTGGCCGTCGCAGTTGTAGTTGGCGGGAATGACGACGCCGTCGATGCCTTTGCAGATTTCTTCGACCTGCTCGTTAGAAAGGGCAATCACGGCCGCCATGGTCCCGGGAACTTTCTCGCAGCATTTCTGCATCTCGCTGGCGCGGACGGCCACGAGGCGCAGGGCGTCTTCGAAGTCCACGGCGCCGGCTGCGACGAGGGCGGAGAATTCACCCAGGGAGTGGCCGCCGACCATGTCGGGGGCGGGGAGGCCTTCGGTGCAGAGGGCCGTCACGACGGAGTGCAGGAAGATGGCCGGCTGCGTCACTTTCGTGGCGCGCAGGTCTTCGTCGCTGCCTTCGAACATGATGTCGGTGATGCGGAAGCCGAGGATCTCGTTGGCTTTCTCCATCAGCTCACGCGCTTTGGCGTTGCTTTCGTACAGCTCTTTTCCCATACCCGGGAACTGGGACCCCTGACCGGGGAAGACGTATGCTCTTTTCATATAGAAATTCGTTATGTATTGCGCCGCAAATTTACAAATTTTAAGTATATTTGCAGTCCCTATCGGGCATGCCCCTGTAGTTTAATGGATAAAATTTCGGATTCCGGTTCCGACGATAGGCGTTCGATTCGCCTCGGGGGTACGAAAAAGCCAGCGCTGACATCGCGCTGGCTTTTTTCATTCTTCCGGCAGATTGCCTTTGCGGATCTGCTCCCGGATGATGCCCTCCGTGACCTCGAACAGGGCTTCCGAGCCGAGCTGCGTTTTCCGCTGGCGGCCCCATACCTGCCGGGCCGTCACGCCGTGCGCCTTCCAGTCGGCACCCTCGTTGCTGTTGTTCAGCAACAGGGGCTTTCAATGCTATTCTGCGATGGCCTTTCCGGCTCCCCAGGCTTTGCCGACGACATCGCCGAGGGCGCGGTAGCACATTCCGGCGGCATCGAAGACAATGGGCTTGAGTTTGGCAAGATCCACCTTGCCGTCGGTGAGGATGCACTCATCGGCGCTCTGGTTGATGATTTCTCCGATCAGCATGCCGTCCTCGAAACTGACCACCTTGCACTCGAGCGTCAGCGGATACTCGTTGATAATGGGCGCGTTGACGTTGGGGCTGGGGGTAACCGTAAAGCCGGCCTTGGCCACTTTGTCGGGCACATTGTTGCCGCTCACCAGGCCGAAGTAATCAGATTCGACCACAGTACGCTCGTCGGCGAAGCTGATGGTGAAGGCGCCGGTCTTTTCAAGGTTGTCGGTGGTCTTGTGCTTGGAAAGGCTGATGACGATCTGGTTAGCGTCGAGCTGTCCGGCCCAGGCGGCCATCATCACGTCGGGAGTCTTGTTCTCGTCCCAGGTGGCGATCATCACGCACGGCTGGGGCGTGGTGACGAGGGCGTGGCTGGCGCCGAAGTTCTTGCGGCCCGTCACTTCCTGGAGGGTTTCGTTGGTTGTCATATCTTGGGTATTGTTATTGTTGGTATTACAGCCTGCAAGCATTGCCAATGCCGCCAGGCAAACAGTGTAGATCTTTTTCATACGCCTAGAACTGCACGGTTTCTACGGGCTCCATCATCTTGAAGAAGGTCGCGGTCGCGTCGGCGAGGTAGTACATAACACCGTTCTCGCCGTTCTCGCCCAGGGCGGGCTTCAGCACGGGCATCTTCTCGATGAGGGCCTTCTGGGTCTCGGGACGGTTGTCCTCAACCAGTCGGCACGCGATGCGGAGCGTCATGCCCTTGAAGGCGCAGAGCTCGGCCTTGGGATTGGCGGCAATCTGCCTGGTGGCGTTGGTCTGGCCGAAGGCCATGATGTAGATCTTGTCCTCGAAGAGCATCATGGCTCCGTAAGGACGCACGCGGGGCTGGTCTCCCTCGACGGTGGCCAGATAGAAGGTCCCTGCGTTCTGCAGGAAATCGAATACTTTGTTAACAGGTTCCATAAGCGTTTTATTTGTTTTTGTTGAATAATCCTTTGCATGCCTTCCACCAGGTCTTGAGGGTGGACCAGCCTCCGGTGGACCACAGGGCGAGGCAGATGAGTACCGGCTGGAAGAAGAGACGGATCAGACGGGCCTGGTCCGTGTCGAGACCGAAGGCGTTGATGTGCTCAACATACTGGTTGATGTTGCCTGGAAAGATGAGTACATAGAAGATGGCCAGGGCGGCTCCGGCCCAGCCGGAACGCTCTTTCCAGAGAAGGAGCATGGACAGGCCCAGTAGGATCTCCACGACGCCGGAGGCGAGTACCACAAAGTCTGTGAAGCCGGGGGAGAACTGAATCCAGACAGGCACCTGGGCCACGAATTCCTCGCGGGCCACGGTAAGGTGGCTGAATCCCGCAAAGACCATAAACAGTCCCAGAAGGACTTTACCGATTGTTTTGAAAATTTTGATAATCATATGTTTTTGTGTTTTTATATCGTTCGCGATACAAATATAGGGTCTATTTTTGAAACAGCAAAAAAAACTTATCCCCGACATTCCGCAACTGCCTGTTCTTCCGGCGCGTCTGCACTGCACAAAAAAGCACAGGGGGACTGCCCTGTGCTTGATGGAATACCAGTGTGCTTGTTTTTCAGGGTGCGGAACCCTGCGGTTTTACATCATTTCCCAGAGGGCGCGTTGCGCCTTGTTGGCCTGCGTGGCGTTCATCTTGCCGAAATTGAAGGAAACACCGATCATGATGTAGCGCCCCATGACGTTGCGGTATACGTCTTCCACAAAGTTGGCGGAGATGCTGCGCTGCAGGGATTTCTGCTGGTTCAGGATGTCGGCGACCTTGACCGAAAGCGTCACGGGCCCGATTTCTTTGCCAATGACGGCGTTCCAGAGCAGCTCGGGCTGGCCGTAGCCCCGGGTGTAGCCGCGATAGAAGTTGTAGCCGATGTCCGTGTTGAACTGCCAGCCGTTTGAGGTCGTGTAGAGGGACTCGGCGCTGACGTTGAAGTCCCAGGTATTCATGTTGGCGGTCGGGTCGAGGGAGTAACGGGTGCGTCGGTTCTCGGCGAAGCCGCGCAGCGTCAGGCTGAATTGTTCGGTCTTGAAATCGAGGGAAGGGAAGAGGGACAGGGTGAGCGTCCCGGTATTGCTCTGTGCGAAGCCGCTCTGGCCGCTGTAGAATTTGCTGCCGGAGGCGTCTCCCCACAGGGATGCCATCGTGGCGCTGTAGTCGAACTGGTCTTTGTTCAGGCCGGGCAGGCGCTGGGTGGCCTGGTAGCTGACACTCTTGTCGTAGCCTACGCTGCCGTCGAGCGTCAGGGTGAAGCGTTTCTGTTTGCCGAATGGCTGGTTCCAGGAGGCATACAGGGCGACGCTGCCGCCGGGCTTCGGGGAATTGACTGGCAGGGCATAGCGAATGCCGCTCTCGTCGAACCAGCTGGCTTGCACGATCTGCCGGGTGTTCAGGCTTCCGGTGAGGAAGAATTCTGCGAAGGAGAAGTCTTTCGGGTTGCCGGTGCGGAAGCTCAGGAACGCGTTGTGGGTGAACTGCGGACGCAGGTATATGTTGCCGGTGCTGATCTGGATGGGGTTGGTCAGGTCCAGCGTCGGCACGATGCGGCTGCCGGTTGGCGTGACCGAGCGGCCGGTATACTCGAAACGCAGTGTGCGGTTGTCATCTTTCATCGTCAGATTTACGTACGGTGCCCAGTTGAGGATCCATTTCCCCTGGCCGACCAGGTTCTCAATGCCCATGAACCGGGTGCGGGTGATGTTCTGCTCCTCGTCCAACTGAAAGCCGAACAGGAAGGCCGTGTCGTTCTTCTTGTATTGGAACAGCAGCCGCTCGCGGATGGTGATGTCGTCGTTGCGCGAGAAGGAGGAGTAGTTCGCGTTGACGCTGCCGTCAGCGCCGTTGAATGCGTCCCGCGTGCTCTGCGAACCGGCGTAGTTGCCTGCCGTGCGCAACTGCAGGGCCCAGTTGGTCCCAAGCGGTTCGACGTAGGTTAGTTCCAGCTGCGGGGAGATACTGAGCATTTGCTTGTTGTAGAGCAGATTGCGCTGGTCGACCCCGCCAATCGTCCGCGTGAGCGACTGCTCGGTGCTGTTGCCTTTGTTGCCGGTAAAATCAAAATCCCCGGTCAGGGTCAGGCTGCGGCCTGTTTTCCCCAAGTCTTTGATGCCCAATTCCAGTTCTGCGAAGGTGGAGAAAATGTTGGACTTCCCGGCTTGCGTGGCGGTACTGCTGTTCACTTCTTCCAGCCCGGACAGGGTCTGGCTGTTACGGGATACGGTTTGGTCGCGCGTGGTGTACATCCAATAAGGGCGCAAAATTGCCAGGAACTTGCTTTGGTCCGTGTTGGAGAACTCCATGGATCCGGAGACCGTATGGTCCGTTCCAGTGCCCAGGAAGCTGCCGTTGGTGAGCAGGTTGGCGCCGCCCGTATTGTAATTGGTTCGCGAGGAGGATTCACGTGCGTCCTTGCGCTGGAAATTGTAACTGACGCTGGCGTTCGTATCGAAGCCCGGGATGCGGCTGGTGTTGTAGTTCAGGCCGGCCTGGGCCGTGGTCTGAAGTCCTTCCTTGGACGCGAGCGCATCGTCCTCGTCCATCGGCATCCCGAACATCTCGGTCTCTGACCAGCTGCCGGGATCGGGGGCATTTTTGGCGTTGCCGATGAAGACCAGCTGGTCGGTGGTGTTGTAGCGCGAGATCATCGTGTTGCCGTTGAACAACGCGCCGTCGCGGCCCTTGAAATCCTTTTCACCTTCTGGCAATAAGGCCAGGCCGCCGGAGACCTTGGCGTTGCCGAACCAGCCTTTCTGATATTCCTCTTTTAACATGATGTCCATGACCTTTTCCTGGTCATCCTTGGTGCCGACACCCGTGAAGGCGGCATCCTCTTTGGCCCGGTCAATTACCTGGATCTTGTTGACGATCTTGGCCGGGAGGTTCTTCACGGCCATGGACGGATCCTTGATGAAGAAGGCTTTTCCGCCGACAGTAATCTTGTTCACTGTCTCGCCATTGACTTTGACCGTGCCGCTGGACTCAACCTTGATGCCGGGCATCTTCTTCAGCAGATCTACCAGCATGGCGTTCTCGACCACGTGGTAGGCGGACGCGTTGTATTCCACCGTGTCTTTCTTGATGACCACCGGGTTGCCGATGGCCGACACGCTGGCGGCCTCCAGTAACTTGGCATCTTCTTCCAATTTGATGACGCCCAGGTTCCGGTCGTTCTCGAAGCCGGTGATCTTCAGGTCGTAAGTCTTGACGAAGGGCTTGTAGCCAATCAGTTCGGCGTGCAGGTCGTATTTGCGCTGCACGACATCTTCCAGTACCGCGACGCCTTTGTCATCTGAAATGGCGAAATGGGTGATGGTCGTGTCGCCCTGTGGAATCAGGTAGACCGTGGCATAAGAAATGGGGGCGTCGGTCTTGCTGTCCTGCAATTCCATCCGCACTTTCAGCGTGCGCATGCGTTGTAATTGTTCAAAGTCCTGCGCGACTGCGGGCAGGAGCATCAGCATGAAAAGGAATACCAAAATGCGTTTCATATCGTGTTGCTTTGTTTTCGAAACCGGGTACAAAAATGCAGCCCCAGCCCCGTTCTGCCAAGAATAAGACAACGAAGCCGACATTTCCGCCGATGAACACGACATGCATCGTTTTTCTTCCCGCCGGAAAGCCTTATCTTTGCAACATGGCGAAAGTGAATATCTTTACAAGCGATGGCTCCTCTCCGCGCGTGGCGCGCAGACGGCATCTGCTGACCCTGCTGACGGCGGTGCTTGTCAACGAACTGCTGTGGTTCCTCCTGCATCCGGATTTTTCCGATTTTTCGCAGGGAGGGAGTTTCGCGGACTGGTTGATGGGTATGCTGCCCACGCTGCTCGATACCCTCGTGCTGATGGAACTGTCGCTCCTGTTCAGCCGGTTGATTATCCGGCTTTTCTGGAACAGGAAGTATTCTTTCGCATCGGTCTTGCTTCAGAACCTCCTGCTCCTTTTCTCCGTCATTGCCCTGTCCGTGCTGATCGCAGGAGTCTATGCCAAGCTCTTCCCGGAAGCCTGGAGCCTGTCCTGGGATGTCTTTACCTGCGATAGCCTGGTAGCGTATTTCCTGACGTCCGTGTTCTTCATCTCCTACCTGACGAACCGCTATCGTGCTGAGGCGACGGTCTCCCTGCAGGCGACCGTGGACCGGCTGAAACTCAAGACGGACAACCATTTTGTATTCAACTCCCTGGCCACGCTGGGTTCGTTGATCGAGACGGATCCGGCGGCCGCAACCGCTTTCAATGATTCCATGTGCCGGATGTATCGGTATATTGTCTCGAAGGGCGATGCCCGGGTGGTGCCGCTGCGGGAGGAACTGGGTTTCGTGGAAGAATATGCCAAGAACCTGACCCTGCGCCATAGCCACGTCCATATCCGTGTCGAGGGAGCTCCGGGGCCAGCCGACGCGATGATTCCGCCGCTCGCTTTGCAAGGTCTGATCGAAAACGCCCTGAAGCACAACGCCAGCGGTGCGGACCGTCCGCTGGACATCCAGCTTCGGATCGATAACGACACCGTCACGGTCTCCAATAACGTACAGCCGCTCGCGAACGCGATTCCGACCACCGGGAGCGGCCTGCAGACCCTGTCCGAACGATATCGGCTGATATGCGGCAAAGTGATTTCCGTCCATGCGACGGAAACGCGTTTTTCGGTCTGTCTGCCAGTCATCAAAAGTACCGACCTGTATGATAGTCTTGATCATTGAAGATGAAGCGCCCCTCGCTGAGCGGCTTCGGTCCCTGCTGGCGCGCCTGCGCCCGGAATGGAAGATAATAGGTCCGGTGGCCGATATCCGTTCCGCTTCCGCGGCCATTCGATCGTATCCCGATCTGGACTTGATCTTTGCTGATATCCGCCTGGAAGACGGCTACAGTTTCGAGGTGTTCGACGCCGTCTCGACGGATGCGCTGATCGTTTTCACGACCGCCTATGATGAGTATGCTCTGCGCGCCTTTGATTACAATTGCATCGATTATCTGCTGAAACCTTATGGCCAGCAGGACCTGGAGGATGCGCTTACGCGTTTCGAAGGCCGCATGCTTCGGACAGGCGTGCAACAGGCCCGCAGCGCTGCCGGTCAGCTCGGGTCCGGTCAGCCGCTCTATCGCAGGCGCCTGGAAATGAATCGCGGGGACAGCACGGTCATCGTGGACGTGGAGGACGTGGTCTATGCCGAATATGATCTCGGCATGGTTCGGCTCTGGTGCCGGGACGGGGTATCCGGCATTGCCGGCCATTCGCTGTCTTCGTTGCAGGAAGAGTTGGACCCTGAAGTATTCATGCGGGTGTCCCGCAATCATCTGGTGCGTCTCAGCGAGATCGGTCGCATCCGCTCTACGCTGGGCCGCAACAAAATCCTAGACCTCAAACCTCCCTTTGAGCAGACGGAGATCGTCATCACGGCGCCCGTTGTCAGGGCCCTGCGGGAAAAGCTTGCGACTTAGACTTTTGGATCCGGAATGACGTCCCGCAGGGACCAGATCCGCTCCAGATCTTCCATCCGTCATTCTTCCGACCTTCCATAGTCATTCCGGGCTTGACCCGGAATCTCGTTCTTGCTGTGAGGTGTAGATTGCTGATTGAACGATAGATGTGTGTTTATACTATCCCTGTTTTCGGGGGAGTACAAAACCGCAATTCCATAAGGTTGCCGGGCACAAAAAGGGCCTCCAGCGTGCCCGGCAGCAGGCAAGGCGGCCGATAAATACGAATTTACTTGCGTCTGTAGTAATAAACAGGAGTGTCTCGTTTCCCGTAATCGTGAAGCCCATAGCTTGCAACCTTTGCTGAGGCTATTTGAGCGATAGTATCATTTTGCATATTGTCAATGTGATCCAGCACAAAGCCTGCAAAAGTGATTCTGTCGACGGGGTACTTCTTTATGACTTTCAAAGTGCTACGTTTCAATTTGTGCGAGATAGGATAATGATTAGCATCTTCAAATCTAAACACGTAAGCAATAGGATAGTTCTCAGCCCCAAACCTTTGTCTTTCAGAAGAAGAACGAGAGCGCCTCTCCTGAGTATATAGGACCATATATTCGGCATTGACAGGGAAAGCCTGTGTCCATACCCATAAAGAATCGTTGCGTTCTTGGGCATTGCTCATACAGACAAGTACTTCCCGGCCGAAAACGGCCGTTGTATCTATCTCCATCTTTATTGGATAATCAGTCTGACCAGCGTCAGGATTAACAACGATAAATCCATCCTTATATCCAATCAATGAGAAATAAAGGGTGGTTTCTTTGTTTGACGGGACAGATAATGAATAGCGGCCCAAGGAATCAGTGATCGTACTATTGCTTTTTGAAGTGTAAACGTAACAACGGACTCTCATAGGTTCGCCGTTTTCATCAAACACAGTTCCACTTATCTCCACAGTTTGAGCAAAGAGTGAAAAGGAGCAAAATACAATAATGAGGGATAAGACTACTCTTTTCATTCAAATTCCGATTTATAGGTGCGAATTTAAGAAGAAATCTTTAACAGATTCTTCCTGTACTCTCTGGGGGTAACACCTTTCATCCGGAAGAAGAAGCGGCCGAAGGTGGTCGAGTCGGCATAGTTGATTCTTTCGGCAATCTCATCGATGCTCAGGGTGGTGCTCTCAAGCAGCCAGATGGCCTCCATCAGCAACAATCGGTTGATATACTCCACGACGGTCCTCCCGGAGACCTGTCGGACAACCCGCGAGAGATAGGTAGGCGTAACGTTGAGCGCGTCTGCATAGAACTCAATGCCGTGTTCGTGAACATAATGTTTCGGAAGCAGGTGAATGAAATCCATGAACAGGTCTTCCGCTCTTTTCCCGAACTTGCCATGCTGCGTTCTTCGGGAAAGAATGGACGAGAGGTCCATCAGGAAGAGAGCATAAAGATTTTTAAGCATTTCCTGGCGAAGGGGATTCTCGGACATGAGATAATCCCCGGCCATCCGGATCAGTGAGCTGAGTCGTGCGCTGTCTTCAGAAGAAATACCAACAACAGGCTGACGCATCTCAAAGATGGGAAGCAGCGCCGAGCGGACGGCATTTCGGATGGATGGCGTTCCTGCGGTGAAGGATTCGTCGGCTACAAGACAAAGCCCGGCATAGTCTTCGGATACATCCTTCACGCGGATCGGGAAACCGGGCATATAGATAAACAAGTGGTTTCTCTCGGTCGTTATCTCCCGCCCGTTGTAGAGAAGGGTGGAACTGCCTCTCAGGACAATGATAAAAGCATAAGCGGCTACCGTCCCCGGCAGCGTATTCGTGCGCATATACGTTTCCTTATCCGCTTCAAAGCTTAAGAAACGGCCGTCCCAGTCCTTATAACGGGATTTTCCGTATTGCCACATCCAAGTATCTGGAATCGTGTACATAGCGTATAAAAATACATTGCTGCAGAACAAAGTTATAAATAATTTTGAATTGTTTCGTATCGGTCGGTTTTTGTTTCGTCTTGCTCGTATATTTTTCTATAGAAAGACGTAATTTCGCAACATCCACTATAAACTAATAACGTTATGACAAAAGAAGAAGCATTGAAACAGTTCGCCTACCTTGGCGCTGTATGGTTTGGCAACAGCAAACAACATTTCGCATTCTCGGCATATTGCCGTCTGCAGGGCTGGAACAAGCTGGCCGACAAGTGGAAGGAAGAGGCAGAAGAAGAGTGGGACGAAGCAGAAGAAGTCCTGAACCGCCTGGTGGAACTCGGCTGCAAGCCCGCTGACCTTCAGGCGGCGATGAAGACTATCGAATTCCCGTTCTACGATGACCCGAAGCAGCAGATCGAGTCGGACTATCAACCTGACGCAGTAAAAGAAATCAGCGAACTGGCCGCCGCCTTTGCCGATGACTATCCTACCCAGAAGCTCATCCAGAAATGGATTGACGGCGAGAAAGACCACATGGCCTGGGAAGCGCAGTATCTCTATCTCATCGAGAAACTCGGTTACGAGAACTTCTTAATTGCAATGATGTAAGCCATGAAAGAACAAGTACTCAAAGCCATGCGCGAATTCGGCGCACCCGTGAACGCCGGCAAGATGGCCGAAATCACCGGTCTGGACCGCAAGGACGTGGACAAGGCCTTCGCCGAACTCAAGAAGGAAGGTGCCATTGTCTCTCCTGTCCGCTGCAAGTGGGAGCCCGCCCAGAAGTGAATCTTATTTCATCGGATTCTTCTTTGTCTTCGGTTTCGGTAGTGCCGGAATCGTGGCCTTAATGAGCGCCGTCAGATAATCCCGGTCATCCACATCGCTGATGTAGAAATAGTCCTTGGCTCCGTCATACGGCGGCCGCAGGATAACTTCTTTGAGCAGTGCCTTACCCGGCTCTGTCACCTTTACGTAGAAGTTGTTGTCACAGATGAGGCCGAAGAGAACACCGTCGCAATAGGCGCAGTAGTCTCCCATCATCTTTTTGACGGCAATCTCCCCAGCGCCCGAACACTGGTCGATGATGTATTGTACAAAGTCAGAATTACTATCCATAATTAGATACGCTTAAGATTATTCCTGGCCTGGTCATTAGTCTTCGTGGCAATATCGGCATTGCACTTTTCGTAGTCCAGTCCACAGATGGCAATCAATCTTTTATATAAGAAAACAGGTCGATAAATGTGAATAAATCGGCTAATACTATTTCTCTCTTACATGCTTTCCGGACATGTGGTCAATGGTGATACCCAGTATCAGCGCATTCGGGGCATTTTTGGCCATGTCTTTCTCCAGGTCATATCCTTCAGGGAAATATTTGGCTCCAATCTGTCGCAGGAGACGGTCTTTCTCCTGCTCGTCCGTCACCTCCGAGATACGGCCGAAGCAGATGACGCTGGTAAAGCAGTTCCACCATTCCCCAGGATTTTTCACAGGTTCGGAAAGAACCGTGAAGCACACCTTGTCATTGGCTCGAACGGCATCCAGTTTATGTCCGGCTTTGGCGCAGTGGAAGTAGATCTTGCCGTCCAGATACAGGTAATTGACGGGAAGTCCATATGGGTAGCCGTTCTCTCCGTGGACGGCAAGGATGCCGCGCTGTGCCGCGGAGAGCACCGCTTCGCATTCCTGAGGCGTAGCGGCTTGCTTGATGCGTCGTAATTCTCTGAATTCCATATCACTGAATTATTTTATAACCGATAAAAGAGGGCAGGATCGTACCGATTGACAGTAGTCTCCGGAAGGAGGTCCGTTCCCTGGATACCAGGATGCCCAGCCTTTTCTAGATGATCTGCCCGATCAGCTCATTGATCTTTTTGTGGAGCTTTTTCAACACCGGAAGCAAAATGATCAGCTCTGCCAGGAGGATGCCGTACGTCAATCCGGTACTGAAGTCGCTCATCCAGCTGGAGAAGGCATTTTCAGGAAGGTGCTTGCCGAGCGGCATCAAGACAAGGAAAGCAAAAGCAGCGATGAGTGTGAGACCGATGAAGCTGTTCAGATGATGGTTGAAGGCCTTGTTTGTCAGGCGCAGCTTTGCTGCAACGTTATTCTCTGCTTCGAACGGTCCGGATATCGTTTCCCTCTTCCAGTAGATTCTGTTTTTACACTGATGGACGAACTGGTCACCGCACGACCTGCGAAATACCACATAGTCATCGATACCTTCCTTCTTCTTCTCGTCAAAGTCAATTTGATAGATGAACTCTCCGGGTTTGCATGCCTTGAATCGATAGATGACTCCGTTCGTATGCCAGAAAGCCCAGCCTTTTTGGACCATGTCGTTCAGCCACTGTTCCTCTTTGTCGAAATCGACAAAACAGTTGATGGAAATCTTGCTTGTTTTCATATCGTTTATTTTTTAATGTTCTTTCTGCCGTTTTCCACAAGTTCTTCCAGACGCTCGAGTTCGGCCAGGAGAACTTCCTGACCTTTTTCTGTGATCTGGTACAATTTTCTTTTGCCGTCCGTGTCGGAGGATTCCCCGCAGGGAAGAATCCATTCCTTCTCCAGAAGATTCGAAATGGCGCCGTACAAGGTGCCTGCCGAAAGGATCAAACGTCCTTTACTCATGGTGGACGTCTTCTGCATGATGCCATATCCATGCAGGGGCTCTTGTAAGGCAAGAAGGATGTAATAGATCGCTTCCGTCAATGCTGCTGTCGTATTTCTCATATGTTATATTGTTTCCCGATATATCGGAATCCGATACAAAGGTAAACGATATATTTTAATTTGCAAAACTTTTTTGAGATAATTTGGTGTAGTTGATTTTAGTCTGAAACGCTCTTCTCGAGTATCACCAGAATCGGATATGTCACAAAACACATAATCAAAGATGCCAGGATGTCCCACCAATCAAAAGTATTGGAGAGCGTGACCTCATAAAAACACCAAATCAAGAAATCAATAATAAGAATGGCAAATTTGTTATATCGGATGGATTTGTTCATGGCATAGAAGAAGAAGGCTGCAGCGGGTACGGCCACTATGTTTCCGATGACATCTGCCAAATGTAAGTCATTGATTTGATTCCTATATACATAAGGCCTGTAGGTGTAATTCAGCAGGAGGCCGAATCCGAAGCAGAATAACGCAAAAAGGAGGTATATCAACCTTCTTTTCGTGCTCTGCTCAATAGGAGCGTCCAAGAGAAAGAGTTTACAAACGCTCGATGCACCAGGCGAATGCCCGGGCCAGGCGGCCTTCGTTGTCGGTGAAATGATTCCCGGGCTCCCAGACCAGCGAGCAGCGCTCGGGTCCCAGCTGTCGCTGAAGCAGCTCGTGTTGCGCGCGGATGCCGTCTCCGACGCGGGCAATGGCCTGGTTCCGCACATGTTCTTCCCGGTCGCCAAGGCTCAGATACACCGCCTCGGCCAGCGTCGGGTGCTGCTCGCTGAAGGTCTTCCAGTCGCGGATCCAGACTGACGGGGAGGCGGCTGCCACGGCGCGGAAACGGTCCGTCTGGGCTGCCGCCCACAGGGAAAAGAGCCCGCCCAGCGAGTAGCCGCCAATCACGGCGGGAAGGTCCCCGAAGCGTTCCCGCAACGCGGGGAGCAGGGACAGCAGCACGTACTGAAGCGTCTGCTGCCCGTGCCGGCCCGCCTCCGCATCCCGGGAGATGTTCCCGTCCGGCCAGGGCATCAGATCGACGATCCAGTCTTCGACTTCAAACGCAGCCAGCACAAAAGGGGAAGGGGAGCGTGCTGCGATCTGCCGGGCCTCGGCTTCCAGCGTCGCGGCTTCGTGGCGCGCCGACGGCTGTACCAGCAAGCACGCCGGTCGCTCCGACCCGAAAAGCTGGCAGGGGTGTCCGCCAATTGCGTTCTTCATGACTCTTTCGTTATTTGTCCATCTTCTGGTAGGCCAGCCGTTCGTCCCCGGTGGCCAGGTGGATGATGCCGCAGTACTGGAATCCGTATTTCAGGATGTTGTGCTGCATGATCCGGTTGTCTCGGTGCGTGTCGATACGGATGTTTCTGCTACGGGCGAAGCACCAGTCCATGATGGCCTGGAAAACCCCGTGAATCTCCGGATAGCTGCCGATGCGATGCACGACGTGGTAGGGTAGGGAGTCATCTGGCCAGGCACCGTTGAAAATTTCGGCGTAAGTCGGCTCCGGGGACGGGATGAACGCGAAATAGCCCGCGATGCGTCCGTCTGCCATGACGACCTGTCCGTACCCCTGGTTGATGTCCTGCAAGATGATCTCCTCCGAAGGATAGCCGCCCACCCACTGTCCGGCATTGCCCGATGCACGCATAATGCCCTTGGCTGCCTCCAGGACAGCCATAATATCCGATAAATCGTTCGTCTGGGCAGTTCGGATGGTCATGGCTTTCATGCTACTTGCCGGAATCTTTCCTTTTTTTGAAGAAGTGAAACCAGCCCTCGAAAGCGAAGCCGAAGAATGTGCCGGAAATCACGTATTTCCAGATGCTGCCCACCTCGTTGAAAATGGCATCGAAGGCCAGGGTCAGTCCCATGAAAATCAGGGCTGACACGATTGATTTGATGAGATACTCTTTCATATACTATTATGTTATAGTTCCAGTCGGAGGACCCGGATGGGGCGGTCTTTTCCTTGATACTGGGATTCGTCAATGACGGTTTTACCAGTGGCGATGAAGCCGCATTTCTCCATCACGCGGCCGCTGGCGGGGTTGTCCACGAAGTGCCCGGAGATCAAAGACTTGATATCGGTGGTCTCCCGGATGTGGGAAATCATCAGCCGCAGGGCATCCGTACAAATGCCTCTGTTCCAATAGGGCTTGGCTACCCAGTAACCGCAGATGGGCTCTCCCTTGCGGGCCGGCAGCCGACAGTCGCAAGAGGGGCCATAGCCCATGGCACCGATGGCTTCGCCCGTCTCTTTCCATTCAATGGCCCAGGTGTTTGTCGCGTCACGGAATACAGTCCGGATGATTTCCAGGCTTTCTTCAACGGATTGATGCGGCGGCCAACCGGCCCGGGGCCCTATATCGGGGTCCGAGGCCCATTTGTACAGCGCCTCGGCATCACTGTCCCGCCACGGGCGGAGTATGATTCTGTCTGTTTCCATGGTCAGATTACTTTCTTGACGCCTGGGATCAGGCGTAGCAGCCAGGTCAGTGTGAAGGCCAGCACGGTCGTGACGGTGCCGATGAAGAAGAATTTGCCGAAGGCGCCCATCCAGACCGCGTCCGTGGCGAACTGGAGGACCAGCATCAGCAGCATGTGGAAGATGTAGGCGCCGTACGACTGGGCCGCGCACCACTGTTTGAAGCCGGAGGTGCCGTTATCGACGCGACGGAACAGCCAGAGCAGACCGGCGCAGAGGAAGACGCACAGCAGGGATTCGTAGAATCCGAACCAGCGCCAGACAAAGGCGCTCCAGGCGCCGTCGCCGCGCAGGTAGATGCCCAGGGCGAACAGGACGCCGAGGCCGAGCGACACGGCGCCGAGGCGGTTGCCCATCCGCTCCAGCCAGCCCAGGCGCCGGGCCAGGATGCCCAGCACGAACAGCATCACGTACTGCAGGTAATGGGCGGGCTCCAGCGGCAGGGGGATAATGCCGAAGG
This sequence comes from Bacteroidales bacterium, assembly GCA_016291185.1. Next base: position 12,233 of record JAEFAI010000026.1, on the reverse strand, counting down.
GCCAGATCCAGTGGTCCTGCGGACTTACCTGGCGAATGAAAAAGCTGCCGGTACCCATCACGAGTCCAATCAGCAGCAGCGCCCAGAAGGCCGGCCGCTGCTCGCGGCTCCGGAGCGGCGGGAAGAAGCGCCGGTACAGTGCATACAGCAGACAGAATAAGAGCAGGCTCTCGACGAACCACATGTGTCCGGTCTCGAACTTGCCTGAGAGGACGGACAGGATGGTGCCCATCACCAGCCAGGGAATGCCCAGCCGGACCAGCTTCTTGCGGACGAAGGCCTTGCCGCCGTTCTTGTCGTAACTGGTCGGGACAAAATAGCCGGAGATCAGGAAGTACAGCCCCATGAAGAAGCCTGCGTTCACGCTGAAGAAGTTCCCCAGCCAGGGGAGGAACTCCGCCGGGTTGCTTGGCGTATAAGCCCAACCCCCGCCGCTGCCATAGGCCTGCCCGGCGTGATGGAAGATCACGAGGACGGTCAACCAGACCTTCAGGTTGTCGAGATAGTATTGTCTGCCGGAAGCCATCAATCGAGCAAGATAGTTAAATGTTTGCCTTTGTCGGTGCCGCCCAGAAAGTGTCGGCATCGGGCCGAATCCTGAAGGATTGTTATAAGCGCCGCTTGGCGCTCATCTTCTCCCCGAATTTCTTCTCGTCGATGATGAAGCGCTCGTGCGTGCCCTGGCCGATGATGCCGTCGGCGTCGTACACGACCACCTTGAAGGTGATCTTGCGGCGGTCCACCTCAATGACCTCCGACTCGCACCATACCTTCATCCCTTCGGGCGTGGCGCTGTCGTGACTGACATTCACGTGCGTTCCGACGGTCTCCTGGCCTTCGTCCAGATACGGCTTCACCGACAGGCGGCAGGTCTTTTCCATCAGGGCGATCATCATGGGCGTCGCGAGCACCGCCACGGTGCCGCTGCCGATATGCTTTGCTGTAAGTTCCGGAAGCACCACCGCTTCCTCCCTTCCTTTGATTCCAATTGTTACCATAAAACAAATTATATCGATTATTCCTGCAAGGCGATTTTCTTGAAGCGCTTGCGGTCGTAGGCTTTCTTGGATTTGTGGATGGTCCGGCGGAAGGAAACGGGCTTGCCGTGCTCGGCGATCTCTTCGAGCCGGGCGGCCCTGCGGTTGGCCAGCATAAAGTCGGCCTCTGTGATCCTCAGCTGCTTCTGTTTCCGTTTTGGTTTCATATCCGCTCTTTTACTCCGCGTATCAAAGGTAACGAAAAAGATTCTTATTTTTGCAGGCGTATATGAAGACTTTTCTGAAAATCCTGACCCTGTTCATCGCTGTCGGCGCTGTCGGCGGCGCCGTGATGATGTGGATGGACCCTGCCGGCGTGAGCTGGGGCGGGGAAGCGATGCTGGACCTTCTGCGCGCCAAACTGCCCTGGCCGGACATCTTCTTCAAGGATTTCTTCCCCTCCGGCTGCGTCCTGCTGGCCGTGAACGGTCTCCCACAGCTTCTCGCGGCCGTGATGCTCTTCAAGAAGCATCCGCTGGCCTACTGGGTGACCTTCGCCTGCGGCATCATCCTGATGCTGTGGATCGCCCTGGAGTGGTATGTGTGGGGATTCGTGGCCATCAGCAACATCTATTTCGTGCTGGGCCTGGTCGAGGCCGTCGTCGCCTGGCGTTGCCAGAAGAAGGCTTAAGGCAGGACGATTCTCTCCATCCGTTTGGCCACCTCGTCCGGGTGGTCCACCAGCAGTTGTCCGTGGTTGGACTTGGGGAAAACCTCCACGTGCAACGCCGGACAGATCTTTTGCAGATGCTCCGCCTGCGGCTTGGCCACAAAGGCCTCCTTCGTTCCGTACCAGAAATGGATGTCCGCCCCGTGGATGGACTCTAATTTATTGGTATAGACTGATTTGTAGCCGTCCAGCACGGCGCGTCTTCCGCCGTAGGGAAAGGTCTTGCGGCACTCGTCCAGCAGCACGTCGAAATAGTGGGAGTGGAACACCCAGCGCCAGAAGCCGGTCCAGCGATAGCAGGTCCACACATTGAAGCTTTGGTAATAGCGGAGCGGACCCACCAGCCATTTGGGCAGCGGCAGCAGGGGAGCGGCGTCGAGGACGGCGTGGTCGATCGTCACCTCGTCGCGCTCCAGCATGCGGGACAGGATCTTTCCACCCAGGGAGAGCCCGTAGGCGCCATCCAGGTGGCCGTCGAATCGCTCCTGGATGAAGGCGATCGCCTGCGCCGCCTGGTCATCGACGGAGGTGAAACGGGTCTGCTCGCCCAGTGTGAAGCCGTCCACCTGGACGGCGATGATCCGGAACTTGTCCTTCAGCAGCTCCACCAGGGGCAGGAAGATTTCGTAGGAGACTCCCAGCCCCGGAATGAGCATCAGCGAGGGCGCACCCTCTTTCCCCAATAATTTGAAGTCCATGCTATTATCTTCAGTGTTACCCTGCGAAGATAATCATTTTCTCCAGTTTCTCGAGGGCCTTCCGAAGGTCTTCCGGGAAGGACACATGCTCGCGCAGGAAAGAGGCGGAGCCATCGGAGAGGGTCTCGTACAGTTCCGGGGACATCTGGTTTACGTAGGATGAGATGGCCTCCTCGATATGATCTTTCTCTGTTTCAGAGGTGGAGAAACGGTAAACCTTTTCCTTCTGGTGAAAGAAGGCATATGCCTGCTGCGCGACAGACTGAAGGGGGCTCATAACCAATCAGATAATGCGGTTCTGTGCCTCCCGGTAGGAGTAGCCGCCGCTGGCGAGGATGCGGTCCAGCTCGTCCCGCTCCACATCGTAGCAGTAGCAGATCTGGTCCAGGTTCTCGAACTCCTCGTCGCGGAGCAGAAAGTTGATGCTGGACACCAGCATCGGTATGTCGTTCAGCGGTAAATGATCCATATGCTCAATTTGGCCCGCGAAGATACGCATTTTCGTGCAGGATTTGTATTTTTGCAGCCGCAAAATTATCATATGTTATGGGCAAGGAAGAGAACAGGACGCTGGTGATTCTCCACATAGCTGTGCTCCTGGCGGGTTGGACGGGCCTTTTTGGCCGGCTGATCTCGCTGGGTGGCCTGCCGCTGGTGTGGTATCGGATGATGGTGAGCGTCGCCGTGCTGGCGCTCGTGCTGGCCCTGATGGGCCGTCTGCACAAAATGCCCTGGAAGTCTTTCGTCAAGATCGCCGCCTGCGGCTTCCTGCTGTCCCTCCACTGGATCGCCTTCTACGCCAGCATCCAGGCCTCCAACGTTTCCATCGGCGTGGCCTGCATCGCGACCTCCTGTTTCTTTACAACACTTCTCGATCCGCTCATCAACCGGAAGCGGATCTCCTGGGTGGAGGTGCTGATCAGTTTCATTGCCATTGCGGGCGTTCTGCTTATCTTCAGCCTGGATGTCCGATACCGGTTGGGCATCCTTCTCGGCCTGCTCTCGGCGGCCATTTATTCGCTGTTTGCGCTGGTCAACATCAACGTGGCCCGGGAGACGGGGGAGGACAGTGCCACGATGCTCCTGTATGAGATCGTCGGCGGTCTCTTCCTGCTGTCGCTGCTGATTCCGTTCTATACGTGGGTCTTTCCCGGAGCCAACCTGACGCCGCAGGGGAATGATGTCTGGTGGCTGCTCCTGCTGGGTTCCGTGTTCACCGTCCTTCCCTTCCTGTTTCAGCTGCAGGCACTGCAGGTGCTGTCGGCGTTCACGGTCAACCTGACCTATAACCTCGAGCCCGTGTACAGCATCGCTTTCGCCGCCCTGTTGTTCGGCGAATACCGGGAGGTCGGACTTTCTTTCTGGCTGGGCCTCATTTTGATTATCCTGTCGGTCCTCATCCAGACCCGCCGGATCGTCCGGAAGGCATCATAAAAAACGCCCGGGCGAGGAAGCCCGGGCGCTTGTTTTTATTGTTCGGAGAAATCTTCTTTTCCTACGCCGCATACGGGGCATACCCAATCTGCGGGAAGGTCCTCAAAGGCGGTTCCGGGAGCGATCCCGTTGTCGGGGTCGCCGGCCTGCGGGTCGTACTCGTACCCGCAAACGTTGCATACATACTTTTTCATACGGATGTGGAATTAGTTTGTGTTAATGTACAAAGATAGCAAAACTACTGAAATACCCGCCTGCCCAGCGCCTGATTGATGTGCGTCTCGAGGATGTGGAAGCTGGGACCGACCATGGTGTTGTGGCCGTGGCCGTCCAACTCGTACAGGTAGGTCTTCTCGTGGCCGACCAGCTTCATCATGCGGGCGAGGTACTGGTTCTCGTCGTAGCGGCCGTAGAGCTCCAGCTCGCGGTCCCCGCAAATGAGGATCAGCGGCGGACAGTCCGCGCGCACCCAGTAGATGGGCGCGAACTCGTCGATGGTGACCTGCAGCGGCTGCAGACCCTGCATCTTGCGGACGTTGTAGTGCGTGACGGCCTGCCCGCTGAACGGGATGTACATCCACACGCTGTCCGCGTCGGCACCGTAACCTGCCAGCCAGGCCTTGTTGAGGCAGAGCATCAGGCTGATGTAGCCGCCGGCGGAGTGGCCGGTGACCACGACCTTGGCGGGGTCACCGCCATACTCGGCGGCGTGGCGGAACACCCAGGCCACGGCCTCGGCGGCATCGTCCAGCGTCTCGCGGACCGTCACCTTCGGCAGCAGCCGGTAGTTCACGCCGACGACGACCCAGCCCTTCTTCTGCAGCTGGGCGGGAATCTCCTTGTTGCCGCCTTCCAGGCCGCCGCCATGGAACCAGACGATGACGGGGCAGTCTTTCTGCCCCTCCGGGTAATAGACGTCGAGCTTCAGCCGCTCCTGCGCGTACGCGTCGGACTTGCCGGTATAGCTGATGTCGTTGACTTGCTTGTAGTTCTGTGCGTTGAGGCCCAGCGCGGCCAGGCACAACGCGAGGGTGATCAGGATCTGTCTCATGCTTTATCGGATAAAGTTCGTGAAAGCCGGCTGCTCGTCGCGCTGCGGGGCGGTGTCGCTGCCGGTGTGGATCTTCTTCAGGAGCCAGGCCATGTTGTTGCCGAGCGTGCGCATGGTCTGCATGCCCTCGGCGTCCAGCTTCGCCTCGCCCTTTCCGGAGCCGTAGGCGATGTTCCAATACTGGGAGGTGACGACGGGCATGTTCATCATCTCGAACATCATGTTCAGGGTCTGGAGCGTGGCCGTGGCGCCGCCGCGGCGGCAGACGGCCACGGCGGCCGCCGGCTTGTTCTGGACCAGCTGGCCAGCGGAGAAGAACAGGCGCTGCATCACGGCCAGGATGCCGCCGTTGGGCTGCCCGTAGTAAACGGGGGAGCCGACGATCAGTGCGTCGGATTCGGCGAGTTTGCGGGCGATTTCGTTGCAAGGGTCGTCGTCGAAGACGCAGCCCTTGCCGCCGTTGCGCCGGCAGCCGCCGCAATTGATGCACATCCGGACCGGCCGCGCGCCGATCTGGAAGATTTCGGTCTCGATGCCCTGCTTCTTCAGTTGCTTCTCGATCTCCTGCAGGGCGCAGAAGGTGTTGCCGTCCGGGCGGGGACTGCCGTTGACCAACAGTACTTTCATGCGGGTGTCTGCATTTTTGAGTGCGGCGGAGAGCGGCGATGCGTAGGCCGCCGTGCCGACAGCGGCGAGGGCCGCTTTCTTGAGGAATGTCCTTCTGACCATGGTTGTGGATAATGATTGGTGTGGAAGTGTTATATGCAAATATATCAAAAAGATTCTTAATTTTGCATACATGGGGAACATGCAATACAGGAAAGATAAACACGGAGAAGAACTCTCCATCCTCGGGTACGGCTGTATGCGTTTCAGCCGGAAGGGCAGCGGCGTGGACATCGACAAGACCGAGCAGGAGCTGCTGGCGGCCATCCGGGCCGGCGTGAACTACCTCGACACGGCCTATATTTATCCCGGCAGCGAGGCGGCGCTCGGCGAGATCCTCGAGCGCAACGGGTTGCGCGACCAGGTCCGCATCGCCACCAAACTGCCTCAGTATTTGGTGAAAAACCGTGATTCGCTTGACAAGTATTTCGACGAGGAACTGTCCCGCCTGCGGACGGACCGCGTCGACTACTACCTGATGCACCACCTGACCGACATCGCGCAGTGGGAGCGGCTCAAGACCGTGGGCGTGCTGGACTGGATCGCGGAGAAGAAAGCTGCGGGCGCCATCCGCAACATCGGCTTCTCCTACCACGGCAACAGCGACAATTTCCTGAAGATCCTGGCCGACTATGACTGGGATTTCTGCCAGATCCAGTACAACTACCTCGACGAGACGACGCAGGCGGGCGTGGTCGGCCTGAAGGCCGCCGCGGCCCGGGGCATTCCCGTGGTCATCATGGAGCCGCTGCGCGGCGGCAAGCTGGTGAACAAGCTCCCGGAGGCCGCGAAGCAGCTCATGGCCCGGCACGAGCGCGGCTGGAGCCCGGCCGACTGGGGCCTGCGCTGGCTCTGGGACCAGCCGGAGGTTACCGTCGTGCTGTCGGGCATGAACTCCCTTGACATGGTGGAAGAAAACGTGCGGATCGCTTCGGAGGCGGCCGTCGGCGCCTTCTCGGCGGAGGACCGCGCCTTCCTGCAGCGCATCCTGGACATCATCCGGGAGAAGGAGAAAGTGGGCTGCACCGGCTGCCGCTACTGCATGCCCTGCCCCAAGGGAGTGGACATCCCGGGCTACTTCAGCAGCTATAACCTGATGTACACGGAGTCCAAGGTGTCCGGCTGGCGCCATTTCTTCCAGGCGGTCGCCCTGTCGGCCGAGCCGTCCTTCGCCTCGCAGTGCGTCCAATGCGGCAAATGCGAGAAGCATTGCCCGCAGGGCATCCCTATCCGCGAGCAATTGAAAAAGGCCGAGAAAGCATTGCTTCCCTGGCCTGTCAAATTAGCAGTAAAAATGGGCCGGCGCTTTATGTTTGGCCGGCGCTAAACTACAGCCCCGCCTCCAGCAGCTGGTCGCAGATGCTCTGCATGCCGGCGATGGACGGGTGCCCGTTCTGCTTCTCGATGTCGTGCAGCTCGACGAGCTGCACGCCGTAGTGCTGGCACACTTCGCGCATGGACTCGTTGATCTCTTCCTGCAGCTCGGAGTTGAGCAGGGAGACAATCTTGGCCTTGGGGTAGTGCTTCTGCAGGGTGTCCAGCAGGTAAGCGAGGGCCGGACGGAAGGCCTTGCAGTCATCCTGGGTCCAGTCTGACCACTGATACTCGCCGATCGGGGCGCGGGACCAGGCGTCGTTTGTGCCGCCGAATAGGAAGATGATATCCGGGTCGCCGAGCATGTCCACGCGGCCCATGAAGGACGATTCGTAGTTGACGCGTCCAAAATAACCGGTGCTGCAGATGGTGGTGCCGCCCCAGGAGTTGTTTTCCTCCAACTCATAGCCTTTGGCGTTGATATACAGGCTCCACCAGGTCTGGTCGGGGCTGGTGACGTCGTTGCGGTCGTTCGGGTAGAAGGGGTTGTAGCCTTCCGGGTTGTAACCTTCGTAGGTGGAATAGGAGTCTCCCAGGATGGAGACCTTCTTGGGCTGCGAGCACGCCGTGAAGACGGTGGTGGCCAGCAGGATCATGAGAAAGATTTTCTTCATAAAAAGGTATGGTAATGATTGTTCAAATATAGCCTTTTTTCTTAAATTTGTGTCCCGAACAGTAATCAAAACCAATATGAAAGTCAGATTCTTCGCGCTGCTCGCCCTGGCCATGACCCTGGGCGCTTGCAATTGCTCTGAAAAAGTCAGCCCCGTCCTCGCCATCGAAGGGGGACAGGTGCAGGGTGTTGCCGCCGACCTCGACGGCGTCTTCGTCTATAAGGGGATCCCTTACGCCGCTCCGCCGATTGGCGACCTGCGTTGGAAAGCGCCGCAGCCGGTGCAGCCCTGGGAGGGTGTCCTGCAGGCCGACGAATTCGGCCACCCGAGCTACCAGGCCGTCCACTATCCGGGTAACTATTTCACGGAGTGGGGCTATGGCGACGAGAAGCAGTGCAGCGAGGACTGTCTGTATCTGAATGTCTGGACCAAGTACCCGGGCCAGGTGGACCGCAAGGCTCCCGTGGCCGTGTGGATCCACGGTGGCGGCTACCGCGAAGGGTGGGGCACCGAGCCTGAGTTCGACGCGCAGGAGTGGGCTGCCAAGGACGTTGTCCTGGTGTCCATCAACTACCGCCTCGGCATTTTCGGCTTCATGGCGCATCCCGAGCTCTCTGCCGAGAGTCCGGACGGCGTGTCCGGCAACTACGGTATCCTGGACCAGATCGAGTCCCTGAAGTGGGTGAAGAAGAACATCGCCCAGTTCGGCGGCGATCCGGACAATGTGATGATCTTCGGCCAGAGCGCCGGCGGCGGCAGCGTCCGCACGCTCTGCGCCTCGCCGCTGGCCAAGCCGTACTTCCACAAGGCGGTGATCATGAGCGCCAACGGCTTGAACGTGATCAAGAACCAGAGCTTCACCCTGGCCGGCGGCCCGGCCGTCCCCCCGTCCATGATCAAGATGATGTTCGGCGGCCAGACGCTCCAGGAGGCTGAAGCCGAAGGCAAAGCCGTCATGGACTGGGCCGGTCTGACCGATCTGAAGAAAATGCGCGCTGCGGCTACGGACGCCGTCCATGCCGCTTCCGCCCTCTATACTTCCGCTACGGGCAAGCCTGGCATCACCATCACCCCGATCATCGACGGTCACGTGTCCGTCGAGGTGTTTGACGACGCGGCCGCCGACGGCTCGCTCTCCGATGTCCCGTACATGATCGGCTACACGATGAACGACATGGGCGACATGTCCGCCGGCATCGTGGCTTTCTGCCAGGACCGCGAAGCGAAGGGCAACAAGGCCTGGGCCTATGAGTTCGCACGTCCGCTGCCGGACGACGGTTCCCACCCCGAGGACCGTCTGCAGGGCGCGTTCCACTCCTCCGACCTGTGGTTTGTGTTCAAGTCGCTCCAGCACTGCTGGCGCCCCTGGACCCAGGGTGACTGGGATCTCTCCGAGAAGATGCTGACGGCCTGGACCAACTTCGCCAAGTACAGCGACCCCAACGGCCCGGACGGCGGCGACTGGACGCCTTGCACCCAGGAGAGCCCCAACTTCATGGTATTCAAGCTCGATGCCTCCGACGCCGAGGCTTCCGCACTGGGCCAGCCGGTGAAGTAACACCCGCGAGAAATCGCTATAAATGAGGATTGCCGCTTAGCGGGAAAGGACTTACCTTTGCAGCCGAAAAGAGAACATCGTTCGACATGCAAACACTTAAGCCAGACACCCGCAAGCGGATTCTTTCTGTGTCTAAGAAGCTGTTCCTGCAGCATGGCTACAGGGACACGACGACCCGCGACATCGCGCGGGAAGCCGGTGTCGGCCTGAGCAACCTCTATCATTATTACGCTTCGAAGGACGAGCTGTTCAGCCAATTGCTCAAACCGGCGACGGATGCGCTGGAGGGGCTGCTGGATGAGCGGCACGGCCATGCCGGCTACGACATCGCCACGATCCAGGCCGACAACTATGCCGAAGCGTCGCTGGAGGAGTACATGGGGCTCATCCGCCGGCACCGGAATTCGCTGAAGCTGTTGCTCTTTAAGTCGCAGGGATCCTCCCTGGAGGGATTTAAGGAGTACTATGTCAACAAGGCCACTGCCCTGGTGCTGGAATGGTTCCGGGCGATGAAGGCGAAGCATCCCGAGATGAACGTCGATGTGTCGGAGTTCTTCGTCCACCTGAACAATGTCTGGATGTTCACCCTGCTGGAAGAAATCCTGATGCACGACTTGCCGGAGGAGCAAACCCGATCGGCCTTGTCGGAATACATACAATTCGAACTGATCGGATGGAAAAAGATGATGAAAATTTAACGGTCGCCAAGAAGGCGGCCGTTTTTTATTGCAGAACAAATTGAAACAATGTTCACTATTACCTTATAAAATGAAATCGCACAGAATCAATCAATTCTTCGGAAGGTATGCGGCCTTCCTGCTGAGATGGCGCTGGGTGGTCATCGCCCTATTCGCCGTCCTCCTGTTTGTTGCCTTCAAGGGCATGTCCAAAATGGTCCAGCAGACCTCCTTCGACGACTATTTTATCGAGGGAGATCCGATGCTGGTGAAAACCAATGAGTTCAAGGAAAACTTCGGCAACGATTATTTCGTCGGCATCCTCACCGAGTGCGACGACCATTTCACGAAAGAGAACCTCTCGCTGCTTCGCGAGCTGGGCAACGAGTTGCTGGATTCGCTCTCGTACGGAGACAAGATTACCTCGCTGGTAGACCTGGAGTTCATGCTGGGCACCGAGGACGGCATGGAGATCGTCCAGATTGTCCCGGATGAGATCCCGGAGACCGGCTCGCCGGAGATGGCGCAGATCCGCGCCCTGGCCTACAGCAAGCCGCAGGTGGCGAAGAAACTCGTCTCGCAGGACGCTCGGAACGCCTGGACGCTGGTGAAGCTGCGCGCTTTCCCCTCTGAGGAGGAGTGGAAGGCCACAAGCAACGTCTCGCCGGACATCGTGACCGGCGAGGAAGTCTCCCGGATCATCGCGAAGGAGAAATATGCTTCCCTGCATCCGCTCGCGACCGGCATGCCGTACGTGACGCAGCAGAAGACGGTCTATATCGGAGAGGAAATGGGCCGGCTCGTGATGATCGCCGCCATCATCTGCATCCTGGTTATGCTCCTGATGACCCGCTCCCTGCGGGGCATCGTCTGTCCGCTGCTGTCCGTGCTGGGCGGCGTGGCCATGACCTTCGGCATCGCCGGCTACACGCAAATGTACGTGGACAGTACGGTGCTGATGATCCCGGCCATTCTGGCCTTCGCGGTCTCGATCGCGTACAACATCCATATTTTTGCGTATTTCCGGCAGTGCATGCGAGCGCACGGACAGCGGAAGCAGGCGGTCGTCGAGACGGTCAGCGAGATCGGCTGGTCCGTGGTGTTCTGCGGTTTGACGACCGTCATCTCGCTGCTCTCCTTCATGGTTATTCCCATTCGCCCGATGAAGTGCGTCGGCATGATGAGCTCGATGACGGTGCTGTTTGTGCTTCTCACCACGCTGCTGATCGCGCCCGTGCTGCTCTCGTTCGGCAAGAACCGGGCACCTAAGCCCGGCATCGACGGCGAAGGCGGCACGCGCCTGAGCCGTGCGATGGAGCGCCTGAACGATTTCACGTTCAAGCATTCGAAGGCCATCGTGGCGGTGTTCGTCGTGGCGTGCGTGGGCTTCGGGGTCGGCCTGTGGAAGATCGAACCGGCTTTCGACATCGAGAAGACGATGGGCATCAAGGTGCCGTATGTCCAGGACGTCCTGACGGTGGGCCGCAGCGAGCTGGGCGCCCTGTATTCCTACGACCTGGTGATGGAATTCGCCGACGAGGACGAGGCCAAGCAGCCGGAGAACCTGCGCAAACTGGAGCAGCTGGAAGCGCTGGTGGGGGATTATTCGCTGACCAAGCGGACCAATTCCATCCTGGACATTCTCAAGGACTTGAATCAGACGCTCAACGGGGGCGACGCCGCGTACTATCGCATCCCCGAGACGGAAGAGGAAGTAGCCCAGATGCTCATGCTCTATGAGAACGCCGGTGGCTCCGAAACGGAGTACTGGATGGACTACGGCTACAAGCGGCTGCGCCTGATGGTGGAGATTTCCGATTTCAACTCGGCCGAGGTGGAACGCGAGCTGGCCGACATCATGGCGCGGACGGCCGAGCTGTTCCCGGGCGTGACCGTGACCGCTGTGGGCAACATCCCGCAGTACACGGCGATGATGCAATATCTGGTCCGGGGCCAGATGCAGTCCTTCCTCATTTCCGTGCTGATTATCGGCCTGTTGCTGATGATTGCTTTCCAGAGCGTGCGCGTCGGCCTGATCGGCCTCATCCCGAACCTGATGCCGGCCATCTTCGTGGGCGGCTTCATGGGCTGGGCCGGCATCCCGCTGGACATGATGACCGCTACGCTTATCCCGATGATGCTGGGTATGGCTGTGGACGATACCATCCACTTCTTCAACCATTCCAAGCTCGAGTTTGACCGCTCGCAGAACTACGCTGACGCCATCCGACGGACTTTCCGGGTCGTGGGCGTGGCCATCGTGACGACCTCCATCATCACCTCCGCGGTGTTCGCCTGCTTTGCGACTTCCGCGTGCGCCATGTGTGTCAACTTCGGTATCCTGGCGGTCATCGGCATCCTGTCGGCCCTGCTCGCCGACCTGTTCATCACGCCGCTGCTGGTGAAGAAATTCAAAGTGTATGGAAAAGAAAAATAGCATTGTTATGAAAAGAA
>JAEFAI010000051.1 GCA_016291185.1 Bacteroidales bacterium | reverse complement strand
TTCTCTTCAATGTATTTCTGGATCTGGCCGTAGGCGCTGTAGTCGCCGTACATCACGATGACCGGCGTCACGTTGCCGTCCTTGTCCTCCTCTTCCTGGCGGAAGAGCTCCTCCACGCCGTAGTCGATGAGCTCGAGCTCGAGCTCCTCGAGATCGACGCCCTCCTTCTCCTTGACGCGGAAGGTGCACTTGCGGTCGAACATGAAGCTCACGGAGCCGGTGGTACCCAGCGAACCGCCGCACTTGTTGAAGTAACTGCGGACGTTGGCCACGGTGCGGGTATTGTTGTCCGTAGCAGCCTCCACGAGGTAGGCGATGCCGTGCGGGCCGAAGCCTTCGTAGATGATCTCCTTGAAGTCGCCCTGCTTGCTCTCGGTGGCCTTCTTGATGGCGCGCTCGATGTTCTCCTTCGGCATCTGCTCGGAACGGGCCTCGGCCATAAGGGCGCGAAGGCGCGGGTTACCGGTCACGTCGGGACCGCCCTGCTTGACGGCGATGGTGATTTCCTTACCCAGTTTGGTGAAGGTACGAGCCATGTGGCCCCAGCGCTTCAGTTTGCGCTCCTTGCGGAATTCAAATGCTCTTCCCATAATTATTCAGCGACTCTGGCGATGTTTTTGGCGATATCGTAAGCTTCGAGGGACTGCGGATACTTGTCCTCGATGGTCTTGTAGCAAGCCAGGGCTTCCGCCTTGCGGTCCAGGGCCTCGAGGGCGGAACCTTCCTTCAGGAGGTAGGCGGCGGCAAAGACGTTGTCGGCGGTGCTCACAGCGGCCTTGTAGCTGCGCACGGCGGCCTCATAGTCACCCAGGGCCACGTAGGCGTCACCTTCGCAGGCTTTGGCGCGGGCGGCGAGGATGGGCTCCTTGCCGTTGTACTTCTTCAGGTAAGAGAGAGCCTCCTCGTTGTTACCAAGCTGGAGCTCGCAGATACCGGCGTACAGGTAAACGGCCTTGCCGGCCTTGGTGCCGTAGTCGGCGATGATGTCGGCAAAACCGAGGTTGTTGCCGTCACCGTTGAGCGCGAGCTCATACTCGCCGGCCTGGAAGCTCATCTCGGCCGGATAGGCCTGCTGCATCGCTTCCACGCACTTGGGCTGATAGATAAACTTGTTGTAAGCGAGGACGCACAGGCCGATCACAAGCACGGCCGCCACGACTCCCCAGATGGTCTTTTTGTTCTCGTTGAAGAACTGCTCAGTAGCGGAAACGGTCTGCTCGATATTCTCCTGCCGCTGGGCTTCTTTGTCATTCAGATTTTTCTGAGCCATATAAGAATTATTTTGATTACTCGTTTATTTTAAGCCCGCAAAATTAGAAAAAATACTTTAACTTTGCAAGACATGGCCACGCTTCAGAAAATCGTCATTCAGGACTTCCGCAACATTCAGTTGCAGGAACTTGCCTTCTCGCCCAACATCAACTGCATCAGCGGCGGCAACGGCGAGGGCAAGACCAATCTGCTTGACGCCATCTGGTATCTGTCCATGACCAAGAGCGCCTTTTCCGCCTCCGACCGTTTCAACTTTCGTTACGGCACTTCCGCCTTCGCCCTGTCCGGCACCTACGCCCTGCCCGGCGGCACCACCGCCCGCTTCAGCATTCGCGTCCAGGACGGCGGCCAGAAGAGCGTCCGCCGCGACGACAAGCCCTACGAGCGCATCTCCGAGCACATCGGCGTGCTGCCGATCGTGATGGTTTCCCCGGCCGACACCGCGATGGTGAGCGAGGCCGGCGAGGAGCGCCGGAAATTCGTCAATGCCGTCCTTTCGCAGATGGAACAGCCTTATTTGGCTGACGTCCAGCAGTATAATCGTCTGCTCCTGCAGCGCAACAAGCTGCTCAAGGCAGGCATCAACGACGAAGCGCTGCTCGGCACCTTCGACGAGCGGCTCTCCGCACTGGCCACACCCATCTACGAGCGCCGCGCCGCCTTCTGCGAGCGGCTTGTGCCGGTCGTGCAGCAATACTATGCGGAGATCTCCGGCGGCCGCGAGCAGGTGGGCATCGAATACCGCTCCGACCTGCAGAAAGGGGATTTGCGGGAAGTTCTGCGCGCACATCGCGACCGCGACCAGGTACTCAAATTCACTTCGGCGGGCGTCCAGCGCGACGATTTCCTCTTCACGATGGACGGCCATCCCATCCGCCGCTGCGGCTCGCAGGGGCAGCAGAAATCCTTCCTCGTGGCGCTCAAATTCGCCCAGTATGAGGTGATGAAATCGGCCTACGGCTACCCGCCCATCATGCTTCTGGACGACCTCTTCGACAAGCTGGACATGAACCGGGTCGGCAACCTGCTTCGCCTGGTGGCGGATAAGGAGTTCGGCCAGATCTTCCTGTCCGATTCCAACAAGGTCCGCACGGAATCCATCGTGGACACGCTCACCGCGGACCGAAGTTATTTCGAGACGGCAGGAGGCGTCTTCACTCCCGTCAATGAGTAGAGTCGCCCGCAAGACTGCCCTCCCCCTGTCCGAGCTGATTCAGGAATACCTCCGCACCAGCAAACTCACCTCCGGACTCAACACGCAGCGCATCTTCGCGGCCTGGGACGCCGCTTCCGGCGCAGGCCGCTACACGATACGCCGCTTCTTCCGGGATGGAAAACTTTATATCACCGTCGATTCCTCCGTGGTGCGCAGCCAGCTGGCCTTCCAGCGGGACACGCTCCTCGCCAAGGTCAATGCCCTGCTCGCGCAGGACGAGCTGTTCACCCGCGACGAAGGAGAGTCGGATACCGTCAAAGAACTGATTCTGAAATGAAATTCGTTATTGATCGCGCGATACCTTTTGTTGAAGGCGTCTTCGAGCCCTACGGTGCGGAGGTGCTCTACAAGGACGGACCGGAGATTGTCCGGGAAGACTTGCTGGACGCCGACGCGCTCGTCATCCGCACCCGCACCCGCTGCGACGCCGCCATGCTGAAAGGGACGAGCGTCAAGCTCATCGCCACGGCCACGGCCAGTATGGACAACATCGACCAGAAGTGGTGCAAGGAGCACGGCATCTATGTCCAGAACGCCTCGGGCTGCAACGCCGGCGGCGTGACCAATTATGTCTTCTCCGCCCTCTTCGGGACCGCTTCGCGCAAGAGCATCTCCCTCGACGGCGCCACGATCGGCATCATCGGCCTCGGATCCGCCGGCTCCCGCGTCGAAGAAATGGCCCTCGCGCTGGGCTTCAAGACGCTCCGCTATGACCCGCTCCGCGCCGAGAAAGAATGGCACTCGGAGTTCCACGACCTCCATACCGTCCTGGAAGGCTCCGATGTCATCACGATGCACATCCCGGTCAATGAGACCACGCGCGGCATGGCCAATGCCGATTTCTTCGCCACGATGAAACCCGGCGCCTTCTTCATCAATGCCGCCCAGGGCGAGCTCGTCGTGGAGAAGGACCTCATCCGGGCGATTCCCCGGCTGGGCCCCGTGGCCCTTGACGCGTGGTGCCACGAGCCCAAGATCAACCGCGAGCTGATGGACCTCGTGGACATCGCCACCCCGCACATCGCCGGCTACACCCTGCAGGGCAAGCAGATTGGCACTTCGCTAGCCATCCGGGCCGTCGCGCGCTACTTCTCGATCAAAGAACTGTACGATTTCTTCCCGACCACGGAGATCCTGGAATACCAGGCCGTCCGCATCGATGCCCACGACAAAACCCAGGGCCAGATCGCCTCGGTAATCCAGTACAACTACCCGATCTTCACGGACGACTTCATGTTCCGGATGAATCCGGACAGCTTCAACGAACTCCGTATCAACTACCGCTACCGCCGCGAATTCTACTTTTAACAACCACATAAAGCACCATAACACCATGGACAAGACCACTATGAATGCTCAGATCGAGCGCTTCCGCAAGGGATTCCCCTGGCTGAAGATCGTTGCGCCCGCTATCCCGGGCAACGGCATCGAAGTGCTGGACGAGGCAGCGCAGGACGCCGCCGTACGCTATGCTGACGAGGCCACCGTGCACGGCCGCTGCAAGTTTGTGCCCGCCTCCGGCGCCGCTTCCCGTATGTTCAAGGACATTTTCGCCGGCATCGACGCCCCCAACGCAGCCACGGAGAAGCTGGCCGCCAACCTGGAGAAATTCGCTTTCTACTCCCCCGAAGTCTTCGGAAAGGCGCCGTTCAACCCGGTCGATGCCGCCCGCAAACTCCTCACCGACGCCGGGCTCGCCTATGGCGCCAAGCCCAAGGGCGTGCTGAAATTCCACCGCTACCCCGACGAGACGCGCACCGCCCTGGCGGAGCACTTCGTCGAAGGCCAGGCCTACATGCGCAACGCCGACGACAGCGTTGACCTCGTCGTCACCATCTCCCCGGAGCACCGGTCCCTCTTCGAGGCCGCCGTGGAGGAGATCCGCGCAAGCTACGAGCAGCGCTACGGGGTAAAGTACAACATCACCTTCACCTACCAGGCTAAGGAGACCGACACCCTGGCTGTGGACGCCGAGGGCAAACCCTTCCTCAAAGAGGACGGCACCATCCTGACCCGCCCGGCGGGCCACGGCGCCCTGATTTATAACCTGAACGCGCTGGACGCGGAGCTCGTGTCCATCAAGAATATCGACAACGTCTGCGTGGAGCGCATGCAGCCGACTACCTATCGTTGGAAGAAGGTCCTGATGGGCCGCGCGCTGGAGCTGCGCGACCGCATCCACGGCTACATCTATGCGCTGGACCAGCTGACGCAGATACGCAAGGAAATAGCCGACGCTTCCTATATCCCTGTTTACAATGTCGTCCAGGACGATCCTTTCGCGACGCCCGAGTGCCAGGAGCTCTGCAACGAGATCGAGGAATTCCTCCACGACGAGCTGCGCATCGAACTGCCGGAGCCCAAGGACAGCCGCGACCGCGCGGAAATGCTGCGCGCCAAGCTCGACCGCCCCATCCGCGTCTGCGGCATGGTCAAAAACCTCGGCGAGCCGGGCGGCGGCCCCTTCATCATCCGCGACAAGGACGGCGCCACCTCCCTGCAAATCCTCGAGGGCGCGCAGATCAACCCCGACGACCCTGCGGCCGTCGCCGCACTCAAGTCCGCCACGCACTTCAACCCGGTGGACCTGGTCTGCTGCCTGCGCCGTCACGACGGCAGCAAGTTCAACCTGCTGGACTATGTGGATGAGGAGACGGGCCTGATCAGCAGCAAGAGCTACCAGGGCCGCGAACTGCGCGCGCTGGAACTGCCCGGCCTGTGGAACGGCTCGATGTCCGACTGGAACACGCTCTTCGTCGAGGTCCCCATCGAGACCTTCAACCCGGTGAAGGTCGTGCTCGACCTGCTCCGCGACGCCCACCAATAACCGGTGGGCTAACCCTACGGACACCACAAAGTCAGCGGCCTCGGGCATATTCGGAGGCCGAAGGCCGACGCAGGGGAGCTCGAGGGGGTCCGCCCCCTCGTTCATGAAGCGGAGCGGAGTCACCCGGGCACGAAAAAGCCACCGCGATGTGCGATGGCTTTTTCGTGTCTGGGTGACTCGACTTGAACGAGCGACCTCCTGGTCCCTAACCAGGTGCGCTACCAACTGCGCCACACCCAGATGCCCTCGAAAGGGATTGCAAAGATAGTCATTTTTTCGGAAAAGCATCAGCTTTCCAAAAAATAATCAGCAAGAATTTGATGTCTTCTCATTCTATTTTGGAGAGAAAACACTAACTTAGTAGGAGTTTTAAAACCAATACAATGAAAAAATCACTCTTATTATTTGCCGCCAGCCTGCTGTGCGCAGCCTCCTTCGCGCAGGAACCGGTGACATTTACGGCCGAGCAGGACCACCAGAACATGCTCGACCAACTGGGTATCAAGTCCATCCGGCGCGGCTTCGACGCCGACGAGAAGAGCCCTTTTGCCGCCAATTACGATGAGAGCAAAGCCAATCCCTACCCGGTACTGCCCGAAATCCTCAAGACTGAGAAAGGCAAGAAGGTGACCACCGCCAAACAGTGGTGGGAAGTCCGCCGGCCCGAGATCGTCGAGGGCTTCGAGCGCGAAGTGTACGGCCGCGTCCCGGCCAACGTCCCGGGCGTCACCTGGAGGGTCGAGGCGGAAGAGATCGAGATGGTCGGCATGATCCGCGCCAAGGCCAAGCAACTCGTCGGCCACGTGGACAACAGCGCCTGCCCGTCCATCAACGTGGATATTAAAATGGTCGTCGTGACGCCGGCAAACGCCGAGGGTCCGGTCCCGGTGCTGATGATGTTCGGCGCCGCGAACCTCCCGAACCCCGTCAAGCCCGGCGGAGCCGACATGGCCGTCATTAATAAGGTACTGCGCCGCCTGCTGGAGAACGATCCGGAGACGGCCGAACTAATGAAGAAATATCCGGCCTGGCAGCCTTTCGAGCCGGCCAACCCGTTCGCGGCATTCGCCCGCCCGCAGCAGCTCGCTCCCGGGCAGGATCCGCCGTCCAACCAGCAGCTGCTCGCCGCCGGCTGGGGCTACGCCATGATTGACCCGGCCAGCATCCAGGCGGACAACGGCGCCGGCCTCACGCGCGGCATCATCGGCCTGACCAACAAAGGCCAGCCTCGCAAACCGGACGACTGGGGATCGCTTCGCGCCTGGGCCTGGGGCGCCGCACGCGGCCTGGATTATCTCGAGACCGACCCGGATGTCGATGCGAAGCATGTCGGCATCGAAGGTGTGTCCCGCTACGGCAAGGCCGCCCTGGTGACGCTCGCTTTCGAGGAGCGCTTCTACATGGGCCTGATCGGCTCGTCCGGCAAGGGCGGCGCTACCCTGCACCGCCGCATCTTCGGCGAAGGCCTGGAGAATCTCTCCAACTCCGGCGAGTATCACTGGATGGCCGGCAACTACATTAAATATGATGCCATCGAATCGAAGACGGGGGCCTGGAACGCCGGTATGCTCCCGGTCGATTCCCACGAGCTCATCGCGCTCTGCGCGCCGCGCCTGGTCTTCATCAGCTACGGCATTCCCGAGCAGGGCGACGCCCTGTGGCTGGACCAGTACGGCAGCTGGCAGGCGACCATCGCCGCCGGCGAGGTGTTCAAGCTGCTCGGCGCCAAGGACCTCGGCCTGTCGAACGACTACCGCAAAGAGCAGATGCCGCCGGTGCTCACGGGGCTGCTGGACGGTGAACTGGCCTGGCGCCAGCACGCCGGCGGCCATACGGACGGCCCGAACATGAAGTATTTCATCGAATGGGCCAGCAACAAGATCAAGGAAAGCAGCAAAAAATAGGCTGCACGCCCATAAAACGAAAAGAGCCGCACCACGCGGCTCTTTTTTTTTCGAAGAATAATCTCTATATTTGCCCGATTTTGTATTACCGAATTATGAGTATCCAGCAAGATAAAATCCAAGAGCTGGTCGAGCGCCGCGCTACGGCGAAACTCGGCGGCGGCCAGCAGCGTATCGACGCCCAGCACCAGAAGGGCAAACTCACCGCCCGCGAGCGGCTTGAGAAACTCCTGGATCCGGGCAGTTTCGAAGAATTCGACATGTTCGTGCAGCACCGCTGCACCAACTTCGGCATGGATGCGACCCATCCGGACGGCGACGGCGTCGTGACCGGACAGGGCACCATCGACGGCCG
>JAEFAI010000004.1 GCA_016291185.1 Bacteroidales bacterium | reverse complement strand
AGTTGTCCGAAGAGCCGTAGGTCTTGGCGATCTGGGTCAGAAAGACGTCTTTGAGGACCTGCATCATCACAGGGCGGTCAATGTTCTTCTCCTCTTTGAAGTCCTTGAAGGCGTCAATGAGCGTAATAACTTTTTCCTTTTCCATTTTTATAGTTTATTCTTTAATTGTTTTCAGCATTTCATCCGCCTCGGCGGCGTCGATTCCGACGGAGCCGACGGTCAGGGCATAGTCCTCGATGTTGCGGTCGAAGGCGGTCAGCACGGCCCGGTGAACGTACTCGCAGTCAGCAAGATCCACATCGGCGTCCGCCTTGTCGATCGTGACTTCAAACACGTTGTCGTCGTCGTTGAACATAATGTCCACAAGGGAGCAGCCGCGCTCTGCAACGGCCTTCTCCACCACTTTTTCGAATTCAGTCCTGTCCATATTCAATCAAAAAGGAAGACCTCTTCGGGGCCTTCCATCTCGTTCACAAGTGCAAAGATAGGCATTTTTCCTTATATTTGCAAAAAGAAATGATTATGAGAAAGATCCTTACCATACTCACCGGGCTTATTGCCCTGGTTTCCCTCTCTTCCTGCTCGGGTCTGGACAAGGAGATGAATTACACCTTCGGATACAATTATGCCATCAGCATCGCAGATTCGGACGCCCAGCAGGAGGTCGCCGACTTCATCGAGAGCTATTTCAAGACCACAGAGAGACAACCGTCCTACTACGGTAAACTCCACGACGTGTTCGAACAGGCCACCGTGTTTTTCGAGAAGACGGTGACAGCATCCGAGGTCACGGAGTATTTCTACAACCGAATTCAGGCGGAGACGGACGTTATCGCCCTGGAGGGCTACATCTCCAGCGACAACGGGCCCTGCTGGATCGGCACCTGGGTTTGGAAATGGTCCGACCGGCACCCAGCCGAATAACTAGAGCAGATAATCTATCGAAGCGGGACCTTCGTTGAAGAGAAGATCCATCACGGAGAGGTTCGGGGCGAACCCATGTCGATCCGCAAATACCTGATAATAAGGTCGATCCAATCCATTTTCCTGCAGGATTGCGTTCGGCCTTTTGGGATGGATATCCACGTGCTCCGCGGCAAAAGACGTCGTCGGCACGAGCTCCGTGCGTAGCCCGATCTTGTCCAGGAAAAAGCGGATGATCCGCATGTCCAGCTCCCAGAGCGTCGCAGGATGCGCATCCAGGATGGCGAAGAGTTCGTCCCGGTAGTACTCAAAAAAGGCGGATGAGCGGTAGGCCGTCTCGATGCAGCGCTCCGCCTTCTCCACCCAGGGCGTCGAATAGTCCACCTCGATCTCGCGGATGGGCAGGTTGAACGTCCCCTCCCGGTGACGCACCGGGAAATTGAGCGACTGCGGCCCGTCCGCCGCGTAGATGCGGCAGCGGTTGCGGTAGGACTGCTTCTGGTAATGCTCACATGCCTCCACATAAACCGAAGAATACTTTGCGAGGACCGCAAAGTATTCTGTCGGGGGGAACCACGCGATGGTGAGCGTCGGGACCATGGTCCGCTACTCTACGTCGCCCTTGACGCCGAGCTCCATGCCGCGCACGATGCCGCGCTTGGAGCCACGGATGAATTCGAGGATGGTATCGCGCTCCACGGACTGCGGGAAGCCGGCTTCCACCTTGCTGCAGGCGTCGGCATTGTTCAGTCCCTGGTAGTAGATCGTATCGTAGATGTCCTTGATGTTCCGGATCACGTCGGAGTCGAAGCCGCGGCGGCGCAGGCCGACGATGTTGATACCGGAATAGCAGATCGGGTTGCGGCCGCAGATGGAATACGGCGGGATGTCTTTGTTGACGGCGGAGCCGCCGCCGACCATCGCATGCGTGCCGATGTGGGAGAACTGGTGTACGACGGTGCTGCCGCCGATGATCGCCCAGTCGTCCACATCCGTCTCGCCGGCGATGCCCACGTAGCTCACCAGGATACAGTGATTGCCCACGCGGCAGTCGTGCGCCACGTGCACGTAGGACATGATCAGCGTGTCGTTGCCAACCCGCGTGACGCCCTTACCGCTGGCCTTGGTGCCACGGTTGATGGTCGCGCACTCGCGAATGGTCACGCGGTCGCCGATCTCCACCCAGGTCACCTCGCCGTCGAACTTGAGATCCTGCGGCACGGCGCCGACCACGGCGCCCGGGAAAACCTGGCAACCGCTGCCCATCTTCACGTAGGGGAAGATGGTGGCGTGGGGAAGGATCTTGCAGTTGTCGCCGATCACGACATTGTCGTCAATATACGCGTACGGTCCCACCTCGACGTTCTCGCCGAGCTGGGCACCAGGATGTACGCAGGCAAGGGGATGAATGTTCGTCATAAGCTACTTGATATGCTTGAGCCCCGTCCGGCTCGCCACGCTGTTGATGGTGTGGCCGGGCTTGAAGGCGGTAATCTTGGCTTTCGGGAAGCCGCCCAACAGGCGCATGTCCCCGATCAGGTCGAGCAGCTTGTGGCGCCCGCACTCGTTCGGGAAATGAAGTTTCAAATTGCTGAGATATCCCTGCGGGGTCACGGCCAGATGCGGCTGGCCGAAAAGGCGGCACATGGCCTCGATCTGCTCCTCGCTGACGGGATGCTCCACGATCACGATGGAGTTGTCCACATCGCCACCCTTAACCAGGCCCTTGGCGGCCAGGAATTCCAGTTCGTGGAAGAAAACAAAGGTGCGGCAGGGCGCGATCTGGCCCACATAGTCGGCGCTTTCCTCCCACCGGGCTTCCTGTACGCCCAGCACGCGGGATTTGAAATCCGACGTGGCCTCGAAGGACATCGTGTCCGCAGGCTCGACGCGCACCCACGATCCGGTCTGCTCGTCGCGGACCTCGAAGGCTTCGTCGAACTCGAGCCAGACCCGCTCCGCGTCCTGCACCTGCAGCCCGTCGGGGGCGATGGCCCGCACGTAGCGCTCGGCGCTGCCGTCCAGGATAGGCACCTCCTCGTTGTCGATCTCGATCCGGGCATTATCGACGCCCAGGCCCGTCAGGGCGGACATCAGATGCTCGATGGTCACCACGGAGACCTCCCCTTCGGAGATCGTGGTGCTGCGGTCGGTACGGCTGATTCGGGAGGCGATGGCCGGGACCTCGACCCCGACGTCCGTACGGACGAAACGGATGCCGTAGCCCACGGGGGCCGGCTTCAGGGTTAGGTGGGCGTATTTGCCCGTATGGAGGCCGCGTCCTTCGAAAGAATAAGCGGTAGTTAAGGTCTGTTGCTTCATTCGGGCGGCAAAGATACGAATAAAAATGGATTAATCCTCTTCTTCGCCCGCGCGCTTGAACTTGGCGTATGCCTTGAGATAGGTCCGGTGCAGGATGGCCGGGATGCCCCAGTAGGTCTCCCCCGGCTTGCGCACATTGCCGATCAGGCCGCTCTTGGCGCCGATGGTCGTATGGTCCGCAACCTTGATGTGGCCCACGATGCCCACCTGGCCCGCGAGGATACAGCCCTCGCCGATCTGCGCGGAACCGGCGATGCCCGTCTGCGCAGCCATCACCGTATTCTTGCCCACCACGACGTTGTGCGCAATCTGACAGAGGTTGTCGATGCGCACGCCGTCCGCGATGATCGTGGACTCCATCGGCGCGCGGTCGATGGTCGTGTTGGAACCAACCTCCACGTCGTTGCCGATGACCACGTTGCCCACGTGCTCGATCTTGCGCCAGCTGCCGTCCGGCTGCGGCGCATTGCCGAAGCCGTCGTCACCGATGATGCAGCCCGCGTGCAGGATCACGCGGTCGCCGATCACCATCCCCGGGAAAATGTGCACGCCCGGGTAGATAATGCAGTAGGAGCCGATCTTCGTCCCGGCGCCGATCGTCACGTTGTCGTGGATGACCGTACAGTCGCCGATCTGGCAATCCCTGCCGATGGTCACGAAATCGCCCACGTTCACCCGCTTGCCCAGCTTGGCGCTGCAGGCGATGCGGGAGCGCAGCGAGCGACGGCGGCGGTACTTTTTCTTCTGCTCAGACATGTACTTGAGCAGATCCGCCAGGGCGCTGTAGGCGTTCTCCACACGCACCAGCGTCGGACTCACCGGCTCTTTGGGGGTGAAATCAGCATTAACCAGCAGGACCGAGGCCCTGCTGGTATAGACGTATTGTTCGTATTTCGGATTGGCGTAGAAGCAGAGTTGGCCAGGCTTGCCGTGTTCGATTTTCGCGAAGGAAGTGACTTTGGCTTCCGGATCCCCCTCCACAGTCCCGTGGAGGACTTCCGCCAGTTGTTTAGCTGTTAGCTCCATATTTAAAATCTCCAGCCGAAGGTAACGGCGACATTCCAGAGGTCGCGGTGGTTCAGGATGCGCGGCGCCTCCACGAGGGACAGGTGGCCGTAGCTGTCATAGCTTTCGTAGTCGTAGTACGGCGCGAAGGTCGAGACCGGATAGCGCGTCATCCGCACGACGGCATCCACGAAGAAGGAACCGGGCGAGGAGTAGCCGACACCGGCGGAGAAGGTCCGCGTGCGGTCCGCATAGTAGTGCGGCGCCACGAGGCTCTTCACGTGATTCATATAGGAATAGGAATCTGCATAGAAGTCATCGACCGTCACCTTCTGGCCGTCGGTCGAGGTCCACCAGCGCTCCGGTGAGGTCAGCATGGAATAACCGGCCCGCAACGTCCATTCCGGCGTCACGCGCACTTCAGCGCCCAGGCGCACATTGTGCTCCACGCCGGTGAAGTAGCGGTTCACCCAGTTCTGCACGAGGAAGGCATCATTGTTCCAACGGCCTTCGCGAACTCCGCGGAAACGCATCACGCTGTAGTCGGCCAGCTCGTAGTCCACGCTGATCAGGCCCTTCTTTCCAAAGGTGAAGGCGGCGCCAAAGGAAGCGCGGTACGGCGAACGAAGGAGGTAGGAATACCCGCCCTGCGGCGAGGAGACGCTGTCATTGTAATAAGAATCGAGGTAGTTCGTGGCGGCGGAGTACGACCAGCTCTCGGAGACCGTGTACGCGGTCGGGGTCTGGAAGGAGGCGCCAAGGCGCAGGCCGTCGACCGGGCGCAGGATCACGCCGACCTTGGCATAGACGCCGGCCATCTCGGCCAGGTACTGATAGCCATAGGACCCGTTACGGAAGTAGGTCTCGTAGCCGTCGTCGTAGGAAATCACAAAATCGTCAGGGTTGACCGCAGCCTCATAGAAGTTCTCGTAGTAGCGGTAGCGGGCCGACGGGATGCCGATATTGAAGCCGACATAGAACCGGTCAGAATAGTTCAGACCCAGGTTCAGGATGATGTCGTTCTTGCTGCCGTACTTGGTCTGATAGGAGGTCTGCGCCAACGGACCGGACACGTAGTGGTAGTCGCCGTCGGGAGAGATCGTCTCCGTCACGCCGGCGTACAGGCCGTCCCAGCCGTAGGAGCCGTACATGCCGCCCTGATAGGCAGCCAGGATGTCCCAGGGAAGATCGCTGTTGTTGAAGGAACCGTACTCCTTGAGCAGGCTCTCGTTGTAGCCACAGGCGCTGTTGGCGAACTCAGCGATCATGGAAGTCCGGCTGTTGGAGCCGAAAGCTTCCGAGAGGAAGTGATAGTTGTTGGTCTGGTTCGACACGAAGCCGAACGAGATGGTCTTGAGGCCATAGCGGTTGCCGGTCTGGAAATTGATCGTACCGCCGATATTCGGCAGGTTCATCCGTCCGTGCGAGAGGCGGGTGGACAGACCGTAAGCATTCTCGCCTTCCGGCGAATAAGCGGAGTTGACGGCCGAGATGGTCACGCCCGGCGTGACGACGAACTGGCCGTAAGGCACCACGGCCGAACCGGCCGGATTGATACCGATGGAACCGAGATCGCCGCCCAGGGCGGTCACAGCGTTACCCAGCGCCATACTGCGGGCCGTGCCGTAATACTGGTTTTGACTGAAAGTAATGGCATCATACAGGGTCTGCGCCCCGGCCGTAAGGGTTACGGCGAGGAGCGCCGCGGAAAGGAGTATCTTTTTCATTTTCATTCGTTTTAACTGGTTCAACGGGATTCCATGACGTTTAGGTTTAGTTTACGTCATTCGCCGGCTCCGACCGGCGATCCTTATCGCCGTCCGCCGCTGCGGCCACCGCCGCCACCGCCGCTATGCGAGGCGTTGCCGCTGCTGTGCGAGCCGCCGCCACCGCCGCCGTAAGAACCGGAGCTGCGGGACGTGCTGCCCGAAGAACTGTTGCCGTAAGAGCTGCTGCGGGAGGTGCTGCTCGAGGAGTTGTTGCTGTAGGTACTGCTCCGGGAAGAGTTGCTCTCATAGGAGCGGCTGCTGTTCGAGCCCGAAGAGTAGCTGCGCGTGGGGTTGCTGTTATTCTTATTCTGATACGTACGGGAAGGGTTGTAGCCCTGCTCGCGGGTACGGATCGTCGAAGATGCGCTGGAAGAGGAAGTGCGGCTGCTGGTACTCGCAGTGGCGCGGGCGCCGTTCGACGGCCGGACATTGGTACCGCTGCGCAGGATGGTGCTGCCGGACGAGCCGGGCGTGCCGTAGCGATAGTTCGGGCCGCTGCCCGGACGCCGCTCGCGGCTGCCGCCCACCGTCGTGGTGGATCGCGGCGTATAGACTACGTTCCGGCCCCGGTATGAGCCGCCGCCACCCCAGTAACCGCCAGGGTAGGACGGGTGGTCGTACCAGCCATAGCGGTGATCGTACCAACCGTAGCCGCCGTACCACGGATCGTAGTACCAAGGGTCGTAATAGCTGTAATACCAGGGATCATACCATCCGCCGTGATAGCCGTACCAGTTGTCCCAGAACGGATCGTACCAGCTGCCGTAGTAGCGGTTCCAGTAGTAGGAACCGAAACCGAGGCCACCCCACAGCCAGGGGTAATAATGGTAATGATTATATCGGCTGTACCAGGCGTAATCCCACGGATCGTCAATGATGACGACCAGGGTATCGCGGCCTTGCTTGCGGGCGATCCTGGCGGCCGCCATGTCTTCGAAATCTTTTTCGCTATACAGGCGGACGACCGCAGGCTCCTCTCCGACTTTCGTATAGATACCGTCCTGGAACCGCTGCTGTGAATACTGAGCAGGGGTGCCACAGGATGCCATGACCAACAGAAGGACAGGCAGTAAAAGTGTCGTGCTCCGTTTCATATTTTCGTCTCCTATCTAATAAAAGTTATTATCTTTGCGGTTGCAATTATGATGCCGCAAGGCTTCTTTAGTATAGTAGATGCAAATTTCGAAAAAAAACGCAGAATTTCTATAAGCATTATGGCAAAAGAGGTTACCAAACGATCCGAAAATTACTCGCAGTGGTACAACGATCTGGCCCTGAAGGCCGATCTCGCCGAGCAGTCCGCCGTGCGCGGCTGCATGGTCATCAAACCCTACGGCTACGCTATCTGGGAGAAGATGCAGGCCACCCTGGACGGCATGTTCAAGCGTACCGGCGTGCAGAACGCCTATTTCCCGCTCTTCATCCCGAAGTCCTTCTTCAGCCGCGAGGCTGAGCACGTGGCGGGCTTCGCCAAGGAGTGCGCCGTGGTCACGCACCACCGCCTGATGAACGACCCCAACGGGGCCGGCGTGGTCGTGGACCCGGATGCGAAGCTCGAAGAGGAGCTGATCGTCCGTCCGACCTCCGAGACCATCATCTGGAGCACCTACAAGAACTGGATCACCTCCTGGCGCGACCTTCCCATTCTGTGCAACCAGTGGTGCAACGTCGTCCGCTGGGAGATGCGCACGCGCCTGTTCCTCCGCACTGCGGAGTTCCTCTGGCAGGAAGGCCACACGGCCCACGCCACCGCCGCGGAGGCCGAGGCGAAGGCGTATGAGATGGTGCACGTCTATGCCGACTTCGCCCGCAACGTGATGGCCCTGCCGGTCATCGTGGGCCACAAGAGCCCCAACGAGCGCTTCGCCGGCGCCCTCGACACCCTCACCATCGAGGCGATGATGCAGGACGGCAAGGCCCTGCAGGCCGGTACGTCCCACTTCCTCGGGCAGAACTTCGCCAAGTCCTTCGACGTGCAGTTCACCAACAAGGAAGGCCAGCAGGAGTACGTCTGGGCGACGTCCTGGGGCGTCAGCACCCGCCTGATGGGCGCCCTGATCATGGCCCACGGCGACGATAACGGCCTCGTCCTGCCGCCGAAGCTTGCCCCGATCCAGATCGTGATGGTGCCGATCTACAAGACCGACGAGGAGCGCAACGCCGTCCTCGATAAGATGGCCGAACTGAAGCGCGGCCTCGAAGCCCTCGGCCACAGCGTGAAGATCGACGACCGCGACACGGTCCGTCCGGGCTTCAAGTTCGCCGAGTGGGAGCTCAAGGGCGTGCCCGTGCGGCTCGCGATGGGCGCCCGCGACCTCGCCGCCGGCACCGTAGAGGTGGCCCGCCGCGACACGCTCACCAAGGAAACGATGGCCCTCGAGGGCATCGAAGCGCATATTTCCAAGCTGCTCGACGACATCCAGCAGAACATCTACAACAAAGCCCTCGCCTTCCGCGAGGCCAATGTCGAGAAGTGCGACGACTGGGAGGAGTTCAAGACCAAGATCCAGACCGGCAAGTTCCTGCTCTGCCACTGGGACGGTACGGTCGAGACCGAGCAGGCCATCAAGGACGCCACCAAGGCGACGATCCGCTGCATCCCGATCGACAGCTTCGTCTGCGAAGAGGAAGGCCGCGACATCTTCTCCGGCAAGCCGTCCAAGCGCCGCGTCGTCTTTGCGATTTCCTACTAATCCGTAAAATCCCGGACAGCATGAGAAGACTCCTGACCCTGACCGCCGTCCTGCTGGCCGCCACGCTGGGCGTCCGGGCGCAGGACGATGTCCTGAAAGCCGCCGCGGAGGCCGCGGCCGCGTACGCAGAGGCGCCCAAGACGGAAGAGGCGGCGCCGAAGCCCTCCTACTGGAAGCGCTACGCCACCTTCGATCTCGGCTTCAACCACACCGGTCTCTGGGCCTGGGCCTCCGGCGGCTACAACACCGCCACCCTGCGCCTCGGCTTCGACGGCAACCTCAACTATGCCCGCGACCTCGTCACCTGGAGCAACCGCCTGCAGCTGACGTACGGCTTCCTGTGGTCCGCCGACAAGGACAACCTCCTCCAGAAGAGCGCCGATCTGATGCAGTTCGAGAGCCGTTTCGGCTACAAGACCTCCACGGAAAGCGACTGGAAATACACGGCTGACCTGACGTTCAAGTCGCAGTTCACCGGAAGCTACGACTCCTACAAGCAGGATGCCGACTCCAAGATGTGGAGCGGCACGCTCAAGTCCGGCTTCTTCGCCCCCGCGTACCTGACCTTCGGTCTGGGTATCTCGTGGGACCCGGCTCCCTGGTTCGACCTCAACATTTCCCCGGTCACGGGCGGTTTCATCTTCTGCTCCATCCCGGAGCTCCGCAAGAAGTATGGTATGAAGCTCCGTGACGCCGAGTTGGACCCGGCCGTCGGCACGAATTACTACGGCTCGCTCTTCCAGCTCGGTGCACAGATCAAGGCGAACGTCAAGACCTCAATCAACGACGTGGTCAACTTTGAGACGCAGCTCGTCCTCTTCACGGACTACCTCAACCATCCGTTCGTGTGGAACCGCGTCAACTGGGACAACAAGTTCTCCTTCCTCGTGGGCCGCTACATCAAACTCGCCCTCGACACCTGGCTCATCTACGACCCGGTCGTGCTGATCGCCGGCAAGGACGGGCTGGATCCCAAGCAGCGCGTCCAGTTCAAGGAGTTCTTCTCCTTTACCTTCACCTACACCTTCGGCAAGAAGTAAATGCGTATCCTGCTCGCCGTCAGCGGGGGCATCGACTCGATGTACCTGGCAAACCGGGCCCCGGAGCTCTTCCCCGGAGCCCGGTTTGCCGTCGCACACTGCAATTTCACGCTGCGCGGCGCGGAGTCCGATGGCGACGAGGCTTTCGTTCGCGACTGGTGCGCCGCCCACGCGCTGGACTGCTTCGTGCAGCGCTTCGACACGGCCGCCTACGCTGCTGCGCACGGCGTCAGCATCGAGATGGCGGCGCGCGAGCTGCGCTACGCCTGGTTCGCCCGGCTCTGCCGGGAGAAAGGGTTCGACGCCGTGGCCGTGGCCCACAACGCCGACGACAACGCCGAAACGATGCTCCTCAACCTCCTGCGCGGCACGGGCACCCGCGGCCTGCGGGGCATGGGCGAGCACGACGGCATCGTGCGCCCGCTGTTGGACACCCCCCGCGCCGAGATCCGCGACTGGATGCTCGCGCACGGCTGCGCCTGGCGCGAGGACAGCTCCAACGCCGACAATACGCTCAAACGCAACCGCATCCGCAACGAGGTATTCCCCATTTTCGCGAAGATCAATCCTTCCTTCCTTCGCACGCTGGGCGAAGACATGGAGCGCATTGCCCGCACGGACGACATCGCCGACAGTTGGTTCCGCTCCGTGCGCGAAGGGCTGACAACCCCCGACGGATCCGTCCGCATCCCGGCCGTACTCGCCCTCGAGCACTGGGAGTACGCACTCTGGCGCCTGCTTGAAGGGGCCGCGCTCAGCGCGCCCACCTTCGGCAAACTGACCGCCCTGCTGCGCCGCTACAAAGACGAGCCGCGCGGCACCGTCACCATCGGAGGCAAGACCTTCGAGGGGGCGGGAACAGTGCTTCGAATCGAGAAGGAATTAATTATCTTTCAATAAGATATACATCATCGCCGGGCTCGGCGAAGTAGAACTGCTCACGCGCATAGCGCTCGAGCGTGTCGCGGTCGCCCGTCATCATCCGGATCTGCCGGTCGAGGTCCTCATTCTCCTGGCGGAACTGTTCGATCTGCCGCTCCTGGCGGCGCAGGGTGATGCCCGCCTGGACCCAACTCACGATGCTGTCCTTCTTCAGAAAAAGGAACAAGAGAAAGAGCGCCGTCGCCACGATGGCGTAGCGGATGAAAGAACGCTGCTCCTTCTTGTTGCCGTCCTTGTCCCGGTTCCAGATGTCGTTGGTATATTTAGCCATGATTATTTGCACAAAAATAACTATTTTTGCGAAAGAATCTAAATCAAATTTCAATATGAAACCTACTCTTCTCGTCCTCGCCGCCGGAATGGGCAGCCGTTACGGCGGACTCAAGCAGATGGACGGCCTCGGCCCCAACGGCGAAACCATCATCGATTATTCCATTTACGACGCCGTGCAGGCCGGTTTCGGCAAGGTAGTTTACATCGTCCGCGAGTACTTCCTTGAGCAGTTCAAGGACGCGGTCGCACGCAAATACAGCCACGTCAAGTGCACCGACGGCAGCCCCCTGGAGTTCGTCTTCGTGACCCAGGAGCTGGACAAGATCCCCGCCCGCTTCCTGCCGATCAACCCGGAGCGCCAAAAGCCCTGGGGCACCGCCCACGCCATGCTGATGGCCGCGGACGTGATCCAGGAGCCCTTCGTCGTGATCAACGGCGACGACTTCTATGGCCGCGAGTCCTTCCGCATCGCCGGCGACTGGTGCCGCGCGCACGAGGGCAGCAAGGGCGTCTTCGGCATCGTGGGCTTCGAACTGGACCACACCCTGAGCGAGTCCGGCGGCGTGTCCCGCGGCATCTGCCACTACGACGCCCAGCAGCGCCTGACCGACGTGGTCGAGCACCTGAACATCCAGAAAGACGCCGACGGCGTCGTGAGCGGCGACAATTCCGCCACCGGCGAGCACGTGGTGCTGCGCGGCAGCGACCTCTGCTCGATGAATATGTGGTGCTTCACCCCCGACTACTTCGAGAAGAGCGCCGCGCTCTTCGAGGACTTCCTGGAGCAGAACAGCCAGGAGCTCAAGAAGGAATTCTACATCCCCTACGCCGTGGATAGCATGATCCGCGGCGGCGAGGCCCGCTGCGACGTCCTCTCCACCCCGGCCCACTGGTTCGGCGTCACCTACAAGGAGGACCGCCCCGGCGTGGTCGAGAAATTCGCCCAGCTTGCCCGCGAGGGCGTTTATCCCACCCCGCTTTATCAGTAATCCCATGGAAAAGAGAAAAGGCCCCCGCAATTACGGCTTCTACGAGAAGTTCTCCTGGTACGTCCCCAGCGTAGCGGACATGTTCATCCTGCTGGTCTGGCTGCTGCTCGGCGCCCTGCTGGGCAACCTGCTGTCCCTTCCCTTCCTTGCCATCCTCGGCCAGGAGGCCGGGGTGCAGTACGCCACGCTCATTTCCTACCCGGTGATGTTCATCCCCCCGATGATCTACGCCAGCGTCAAGAGCCGCAACTACAGCCTGACCCGCCGCGGCCTGAAGCTGGACAACACGCACTTCAGCCCGCTGGGCGGCGCGCTCTGCGCCCTGCTCGTGATGCTGGGCACCCTGGCGCTGGGCATGGCCTCGGACCCGCTCACCAACCTGCTGCCCGACATGCCTGAGTGGCTGGAGAAAACATTCGAGAACCTGACATCCGACGACAACTTCTTCCTGAATTTCCTGCTGGTGAGCCTGTTCGCCCCGTTCTTCGAGGAGTGGCTCTGCCGCGGCATGGTCCTGCGCGGCCTGCTCGGCAACAAGATGAAGCCCGTCTGGGCCATCGTGATCTCCGCGGCCTTCTTCGCCTTCATCCACCTCAACCCCTGGCAGGCCATCCCGGCTTTCCTGCTCGGATGCCTGTTCGGCTACGTCTATTACAAGACCGGCTCCCTGCAGCTGACGATGCTGATGCACTTCACCAACAACACCTTCGCGCTGGTGATGTCCAACATCGACAGTCTGAAGGACGTCGAGTCCCTCACCGAGGTGCTTGGCAGCCAGCTGTACTGGATCATCGTCGCCGCCTGCGCCCTGCTGACCGTACTGGTCGTCCGCGCTTTCCGCCGCATCCCGACGGAGCAGCCCGAGAGCAGCCTCGACCCGGTCAGACCGCTGTTTGAAGAATAGTCGCCCGCACTGCGGCGACATCGTGAACACGAAGTATCTCCGCCCCGTGCGCCAGCGCGAGGCGGTGTGCTTTTTCCGTGTCTCCGCCCGTGAAGCGCTTGTCGGCGGCGCCGATCAGGATCTGGCGGCCGAAGACCTGCAGCGCCTCCAGCTTCTCGAGAATCTCCCAGTTCTGCTCCGCCGTCTTGGCAAAGCCCAGGCCCGGATCGAGGATCCAGTCGGTGATGCCGTGCGCCTCCGAGCGGCGGGCAAAATCGGTGAAATAATCCACCAGGGCCGGGATGATGCCGTCGGGATAGTCCACCTGCGCGTCCATCGTCCGGGGGCTGCCCCGCTTGTGCATCGCCACGTACGGGAGCCCCAGCTCCCCGACCGTCGCGAGCATGTCCGGATCGTCCTCGCCCGCAGAAATATCGTTGACCAGGAAACGCCCCGCGCAATCATAGACGCGCCGGACGATCTCCGCGCGCGTCGTATCGACCGAGAATGGGATATTGCGGTCCCAGGCGCGCACGACGGGCGCGAGCCGGGCCCATTCTTCCTCCAGCGAGACATCCTCCGCCCCGGGACGCGTGGAGATGGCGCCCAGGTCGATCATATCGGCACCCGCCGCCATCAGCGACCGGATGCGCTCCTGTGCCTGATCGGCCAGGACGCGGCTCGGCGCGAAGAAAGAATCGGGCGTCAGGTTGACGATAGCCATGATTTGTACCATACCACAAAATTAGCGAAAAATTACTTACCTTTGTGTGTTATGCTTATTGTTTTGGAAGGCCTGGACGGAGCCGGCAAGTCCACCCAGGTCCGCATGTTCAGAGAATACCTCGCCACCGTCTGCCCGCAGCTGGAATACATCCATTTCCCGCGCTACGACGCGCCGCTGTGGGGCGGCCTGATCGGCAAATTCCTGCGCGGCGGTTTCGGCACCATCGAGAGCGTCCACCCGCAGCTGGTGGCCCTGCTCTTTGCCGGCGACCGGGCGGACGCCGCCGCGGACATCCGCCGCACGCTGCGCGCGGGCGGCACGGTGCTGCTGGACCGCTACGTCTATTCCAACATCGCCTATCAGTGCGCCAAGCTCCCCTCCGACCGCGAAGCGGAGGAGCTCCGCGAATGGATCAACAACACCGAGTACGGACATTTCGGCCTCCCGCGCCCGGACCTGAACATCTTCCTCGATGTGCCCATCGGCTTCGTGGAGCAGAGCCTCACGGCGCAGCGCGCCGGCGGCGACCGCAATTACCTCCACGGCCAGCAGGACATCCACGAGGCCGATATCAACTTCCAGCGCCGCGTGCGGGACATGTACCGCCGCCAGGCCGCCCTGGATCCGCATTTCATCGTCGTGGACTGCAGCGACGCCGAAGGGCGCATGCTGCCGCCCGACGCCATTTTCGACAAGATCAAAGCTGTCTATGAGAGTTATCCGAAGGATTAACGCCGTCCTGATCGGCTTCGTGTTCTTCCTCGCGGGCATCCTCAAACTCATGGATCCCGTGGGCGCCCGGCTCGTCGTGGAGGAATACCTCAAGTTCCTGCACCTGAACTTCCTGATGGGCGGAGCGGGCTTCATCGGCTCCGGCATGGCCCTGCTCGAGGCGCTCGTCGGCGCCGCCCTCATCACGGGCGTGTGGCGCCGCGTCATGGCCATCGTGACTGGCGTCATGCTGGGATTCTTTACGCTGCTGACCCTGCTGCTCTACATCAAGAATCCCCACATAGACTGCGGCTGCTTCGGCGAGATTATCCACCTCACACACGCGCAGAGCCTGATCAAGAACCTCATCCTGCTGGCCATGTGGGCGCTCGCGTTCCTGCCCTTCCGCAAGATGGAAATCACGCGCAAGGTCAAGTACGTCAGCTTCCCCATCGCCGCCGTGTCCGTCTGCTTCTTCCTGCTATACTCGTCGTTCAGCATCCCGCTCGTCGATTTCACGCCCTTCAAGCCGGGCGCCGAGCTGATGCTTCCCTGGGACATTGACGACCCCACCGACGACCGCACGCCGACGCTTTCCATCAGCGACGCCTCCGGCGAATATGTGGACGAGAAGCTGGTCGAGGGCCAGCTGGTGGTCGTGTCGGTCTATGACCCCGAGAAGATGCGTCCGAACCACTGGGCCCGCGTACAGCGCGTGGTCCAGGACGCCAAGGACGCCGGGTTCACGCCCATGGTCCTGGCCGCCGCCACGCCGGAAATGATGAAAGAGCTCGTTTCCTCGCACGAAGTGCTTGATGCCACCTACTACGCCGACCGCAAGAAACTGCTGACGCTGAACCGTTCCAACGGCGGCGCCGCCTTCATCCAGGATGGCCTCATCGTCACGAAATGGCACCGCCTCGACCTCCCGGACCACCAGAAGCTCGAAGACTTCGCGGCCGAGGACGTGACGGAATCGCTCCTGTCCGAGAACAACCGCGACAGAATTAAGTTGCAGGCCTTCCTGCTCTATATCTTCGCGGTGATGCTGCTGATGTAGCAGCAGCTATTCTTCTTCCGTATAGATTTCCACGATGTGCTCGCCCGAGAGGAACTTCCGGGCGAGTTTGCGCACGTCCTTGGCATGAATGCCGTTCACCAGGGCGGCATAGTCGCAGTCGTAGTCGCGGCCCAGCAGGACGGTCTCCTGCAGGCGCTCGTTCTGCTCCAGCAGGGACTTCGACGCCCGCCGCTCGACTTCGCCGTGGCGCTTGAGGATGTACTTGCGCGCCAGGTCCATTTCCTCGGCCGTCGGGCCGTTTTTCGCCATCGCTTCCATCACGTCCAGCACGTCGCCGACCAGCAGCTGCGTCATCTCCGGACGCGTTTGGAAGTCCACCACACCGCGCCAGGGAAGTTCGAAATTGTCCGGCACCTCCGTGGAGAAGCCCACGTGGTAGGTCCCGCCGCGCTGCTCGCGGATCAGGTCCAGGTAGCGGGCGGAGAGGATGTAGTCCAGGAAGTCGGACAGCACGATGTTGCGCGTATTCGTCTTGACCCCGGCGACGAAGAGGTAGTCCACGTTCGAGACCGGCTCGGACTCGGGCGCGTTGGTTTCCTCAATCCGCTGGCGACCCTTCAGGACAGGCTTCGGCCAGGCCGTGGCGGCTTTCCGATAAGGATAGGATCCCTGCAGGGAAGCCACGTAGCGGCAGACCAGCGCCTCGATCTCGGCGCGGTCCAGGTCGCTGGTGATGAAGACGGACAGGTGGGCGAAATCGCCGAAGGAGCGGCTGTACACGTCCTGCAGCAGGGTCATATCCACGGCCTCGACGGCCGCGGAATCGAAGGGATGCAGCCAGGGGTGGTCGCCATAGACCTGCCGGGTATATTTCTCCTCAAAGGCCATGCGGGCGTTCTTCTTGCGGGCCAGGTTCTTGAGGTTGTCGGACTTGGCCTTCGCCAGGCTGCTTTCCGGGCCGAAATACGGCTCCTGCAGCAGCAGCCAGCCGGTCTTGAAGGCGGCCTCCTCCTTGCCGCGCCCGGCGTTCAGGTCCAGGGACGCGGCGCGCTGCTGGGTGTGGAAGATGATTGCCACCCCGGAGAGCTCAGGAACATTCTTCAGGTTCTGCCGCTCGAGCCCGCGGAAGCCGACCGTTCGGTTGTTGTAGGCCGCGGCATAGCGCGCGGCGGTGATCCGGTCTTCCGGATAGCTCCGGTAGCCGGTATCGAAGCGCCAGGAGGTAGCCAGATGGTAGTTGGAACTCACCGGCGCCGCCTGCTTGTAGTACACCTTCGCGCCGTTGGAGAGCAGCCACTCCTCGTAGCCACCCAAGCGCTTGCTCGCGGTTCGCTTCACGATGCGGCCCGAGCTCGCCTGCACGCCGAAGTCCAGCTTCGGATAGTCGATGAACTGCGCCTCCAGCGGCTCCGCATCCACGCGGGCGAGGATGGCGCGCACCTGCTCGGCGGTCGGGGCGATACCCGGATCCTCCACAGGGTTGTAGCAGGTGGAGTAGATGGCCTCGCTCTCGAGGAACATCCGGGCGGGATAGTCCCGCAGGCTCTCCCAGCTGATGCCGGAGAGGATGCGGTTCTCGATGTCCCGGAGCTCGACCGGGCCCACCAGCGAATGGTTGCGCAGGAAATGCTCCAGCGCCACGTTCACCAAGTCCTCGCTCTTCACGTCCTCGCGACCGAGCTCGCGGTCCAGGTGGTAGCGCTGCGCGACGCTGAGCCGCGCCGCCTCAAACTCGTCCGGGCTGATGCCGAACGTGAGCAGGCGCCGGATCTCCCGGGCGGTCATTTCCATACATTCCGCCAGCTGCTCCTTGTTCTTGGGCGTGACGGTAAAGAGGCTGATGAAGTAATCCGGCTCGTACTCGCTGGTCACCAGCACCGCAGAGCGGGCCGGCGAATCGGGCTGCAGGGCGAGCCGGCGCAGCCGCTCGGAGAGCACCGCCGAGACGATCTGGCGGCTGAAGGCATCGCGGATGTATTCTTCCGTGATCCGCTCCGCACGCTCGGGGTAAGGCTGCTTGAAAAGGAACTTGACCACGTGGATCTTGAGGTGCTCGTCAGTCATGTCCTCGATCAGCGGCTCTGTCCGCTTCGCGGGCAGGTAGCGCTCCTTCTGCGCGGGGTTGACGGCCTTCGGGATGTCGGCGAACTGCGCCCGGATCCGGGCCTCCATGTCGTCCACGTCGAAGTCGCCCACCACGATGATCGCCTGCAGGTCGGGGCGGTACCACTTATGATAAAAGTCCAGGATCTCCTCGCGCTTGAAGCCGTTGATGACCTCGTAGGAGCCGATCACCGTCCGCTCCGGCTGCTTGGAACCCTTGTAGATGAGGGCGTTCTGGAGATTGTTGATGCGTGTGCGCGAGTCGTCGCGCAGGCGCCATTCTTCACTAATCACGCCCCGCTCGTCGTCCAGCGCCTGCTGCTCGCAGGAGATGTCGCAGGACCAGTCGTGCAGCACCAGCAGCACCGAGTCCACGAAGGAGCTGCGCACCAGGGGCACGGACGAGATGTTATAGACCGTCTCGGTACGCGAAGTGTAGGCGTTGACGTTGTAGCCGAAGCGCACGCCGTCTTTGGCCAGGAATTCCAGGATGCCCTTGCCCGGGTAGTGCCGGGTGCCGTTGAAGGCCATATGCTCGAGGAAATGCGCCAGGCCGTTCTGGTTGTCCTCCTCCTGCAGCGCGCCCACGTGGTGCGCGATATAGAAATCCGCGCAGCCGGCCGGCAGTTCATTGTGTGCGAGGTAATAGGTCAGACCGTTGTCAAGCCGCCCGACACGAAATTCAGGATCGGCCGCGATGGGCTGGGCGCTGACGCCGAGGGCGAACAGCAGCGCCGCCAAAGAGAAGAGGAGTTTATGCATAAATAAGGTGCTTAAAAGTTGCAACCCAGGGTGATGCAGGCCAGGTTGCGGCTGCGTCCGGCCAGGTACAGGGGAGCGGAAAGCAGCAGGTCAAAGGCGTCAGAGACGCGCAGGAAGGCTTCAAACCCCGCTCCGAAACGGCGGGCGGCGGTGAAGCCGAGCGAGGCTCCCGCACGCGGGAGCGTCTTGTATTCAAAGTAGCGGCCGAGATAATCGTCGAAACTCTTCAGGCCGGGGGTCTCGCCGCTGCCGTAGGTGCCGTCGAGCTTGTCGGTGCCGAAGCCCAACAGGCCGGACAGGCCGGCGTCCAGGATCCAGGACCAGGTCCCGTCCGTCCAGACCTTCCGGCCGGTCAGGTCGAGGCTCACCGTGTGCGTGGCGTTCTTGCGCCAGAGCGGGAACAGACTCGTTGTCTGCATACGCCCCGCATAGGCGGCCTTCGCCTCCAGGGTGAGGCCCGGGCGCGGGCCGGAAACCTCGGAATACCAGCGGTAGTCCAGCACGGCACTTATGTCCATCCGGTCGAGGACGCGGTTCTTTCCGAGGTACTCCACGATGGTGGACTGCCCGGAGGGCGTCACATAGCGCAGAACGTTCTCGTCGTTGGACAGGGTCGCGAAGCCCAGGTCCAGTGCGAAGCGGTGCAGGCCGGCACCCGCAGGGAGCAGTAGCCGGCCGCTGTAGCCGGCCTCGATGCCGGCGAATTCGAAGAAGATCGGCGAGCTGGCCGCTTTCTTGCCGTAAAAGCCGGTCCGGTAGCGCACGCTCAGCTCGTTGCTGAAGCGCTCCCGGATCAGGGCCTGGAAGGAAAGGCCGTAATAGCGGTTGTCCATGGGTCGGTGACTGGATGCCGGCATATAATTGTTATCACCGGACAGGATTTCCACCGTTCCCAGAAAGCCGCCCTTGTCGATCTCAACGTAATATTGCTTATCTGTCGTACCATAGACGCCACCCCGGACTTGCTCCAGGACACCCTGGTACAGCAGGGTCAAGCCCAACATCAACTCCGCCGAAGGGCGATAGACAACCCCGCACTTCAGGTCCAGGTCCATCAGGATGTTCGAGAAGCGGGGATCTTTGATTTTTGTCTGGTCTCCGGAGGTGTACCGGATGCCGCAGCCCAAGGCCCAGCGGGAGCCCAGATTCAGGGCCAGGGCTCCTTCCAGCCCATATTCTTCCCGCTTCTTGGTGCCCACCGTGGCCGGGTCGCTCTCCATAAAATTGACCGGATGCAACTCGGGGTTCATCATCACGGGGCCGCCCATGTCCCGGCCCTGGAAATCGGACCAGAAGAGCGCCCCATGGAACGCGAGTTGATCGCCAATCCGGCAGAACGACTCCGTGCTCGCGGACAGGCTAAAATCGTTCGTCGAGCCCTCGAGGGGCACGAGCGCGCCATTCCCCTTCGTGCCTTCCAGCACCACCGTGGACAGCTTGCCCGACCAGGCAGCCAATGCCGCCGGGTTGGACAGTTGCAGTGCGGGGGTCGTGTCCTTGACATAGCTGAAGTCACGAACATCCTGGGCCCCGGCTTCCGCCACGGCGGCGGAAGCCAGGATCAGAGATGTCAAAAGAGCGATGCGATGGCGCATGGGATCGATATTACTTCTTCAAAGAAGAAACTTTCCGGACATGGAAGTCCTTGGAAGAATCGTTGGTGTCAACATAAATAATGTGGGCGCCGGCTGCGATAGAAGCCTCGGCGTCGATGCCGGACGGGTCGGTGGAATCCTCCGTACCGCCTGCATAGTTGTAAACCAGCTTGCCGGCATTCTCCGGGAGGGCCTCGGTGGCGGCCTTGTCCACATTACGGTAAGCCGTGTAGCCCTGGTTGGTATTGATCACCACGGCGCCGGTATTGACGTCGGCGGAGAAACGGACATGGCTCTTGGCAACGCTGGCCGCCTGGAAGATCTCGATGCAGTCAACAACCTTGGTCTTAGGGAATTTGGCAGCATTGAACACCGCGCTGGCACCGCCGGTGTGGTCGAACGCGGCAGAATCCTCGCTGAGCGCCTTTGCTTCAGATGCCGACATACGACCGACAAAGAAGGCCGGAGCGCTGTTGGAAAGCAGCCACGCGGTACCTTGACCGAAAGGCGAGCAAGTCAGATAATGGTTCTTCGCAATGTTCTCGGAGGCAGCATACTTGGCCGCCTTGTAGGTGTTGGCAATCTCCGTGTTGGAAAGCCAGTAATACGCAGAATTGCTGAGATCGACGGAAGCCGCCTGCGTAGCGGTATGGTCAATGGCGCCATAAACGGCAACAACGATCTGCGAGTAGGCCGGGATGGTGACCGAAGAAGTAAACCACCAGATAGCGGAATTGGCCGGGATCCAGTCCGCCTGTTCGTAGGACAGGGAACCATCCGCGCCAACATACTTATTCGTAGCCTGGCCATTGGACGGGGTCAGGATGCTGAAAACCAGATTGGAAGCATCCGCCTCTATCTCAGAGTTGTTATACAGGATGAAGTAGGCATCATCGGAGTAGCTGCCACTCGGCGTCTTCGGGCATCCGGTGCTGTAGAACTCCTTGATGATGATCTGCTGGCTCTCCACGCGGTTGAGCTCGATCGTGTAGGACGTCGTGCCGTCCACGGCGGCGACCACGTTGGAGTTGGAGCCGTTATAGGTGACGCTGACACCGTCGGCAGCCGTCTTGTAGGTCACGGAAGCGGAATAGGTGCCCATCGGCAGGAGGAAGGAAGCCTCGCCGTTGGAGTTGGTCGTCGATTCGAACTTGGTGCCGGCGGTCGAGAGGACCGTCACGGGAACGTCGGCCTGGGCGAAGGCGGCGCCGTCAGCTTTCAGCTGGATCGTGATGGTGGCCAGCTTGGGAAGCTGCTCGCAGGCGGCAAAGCCCAGGGCCAGCACCGCTGCGGAAAGGAGAATGAGTAACTTTTTCATAACGTACTATGAGTTAAAAATTAAATCTGACAGTAAGCCCGTAGTGGAAACGGGGGATGTAGGAGGTCACGGAGCCCCAGGTCTTGGTCTTGGTGGAATAGACCTGGCCCATGTTATTGAAGCAGTTGTTCGCGTAGAAGGAGATGGATGCCAGGTCCCCGATCTCCTTGGTCACGCTGAAGTTGACGCTGAAGTAGGGCGAGATCCAGTCCTTGAGGAAGGTGTAGCTGTAGGTGGTGTTCGCCTGGACCAGCTTGCTCAGGTCGGCGTACAGCGCCGGATCCTCCTTGCGGGCCCGTTGGAAGTCCTCCAGGAAGGGCCGCGGCGTCGGATCGTCGAAGGAGCAGTAGGTGTCCGGAAAGAGAACGGAGTAGCAGCCGTTCTCGTCATAGACGCTTCCGTCGGTCAGCGACAGGAGGTCGGTCCGGTCGGAGAGCGCGTAGCTGCGCGCGCTGCCGTCCAGGCGCTCGCTCAGGCTGCGCGAGTAGTTGACCAGGCAGCTCTCCAGCTTCAGGGAGATGATCATACGAGCCTGCGGGATGTTCGTCGTGATGGTCACGTTCGTGCGCAGGGTGCGCGTCTCGCGGCCATTGGCGTTCGAATTGTCCCCGTAGTAATAGCCGATATACTTGTACGCACTGCCGTCGTAGGAGTTCTGGCTCGTCGGCGAATACGCTCGCACGTCCGTGTAGAGGGAGCGGTAATAGTAATAGTTGCCGTCCAGGCGGATGCTCGTATTGAGTGCCTGGATGCGCTTGAAATCGATTACCCACTCCAGGCCATAGCGCGACACGGGGTTGTCGTCGTTGTCCTCGGTATAGCTGTTGATGAACTGCTTGCGCAGCCGGCCGGGCACCTGGACGGCGGGCAGGATACCCCGGCTGTCGGAGACCGTCACGGCGCCGCTGCCCGGATCCACCGAATAGACGCGGCGCTCCGCCGGGATGTCCAGACCCTGCACCGCCTCCACGGGCGTGTAGGTGTACTGGAAGCGCTCGTAGTCCGAGACGCGGCTGTAGGCGTAGAGCGTGCGGTTGTAGAAGGCCGCCAGCGATACCTTCGTACCCGCCAGATTGGCCTCCAGACCGAGCTCGCTCTGCTGGTTGCGCTGCCAGACCAGACCGGCATTGTAGGCGATGCTGCACGGCATCACGAAATAAGCCCGGTTGACCACGTTGTTCGCGTCGGCAGTCGAGGTGAACACATTGATATCCAGATAGGAAGGAGTCGGATAGAGGACAGAGAAGGAAGGCTGCTTCACCGCCACGCCCCAGCTGCCACGCAGCGAGAGCTCGCGCAGGAAAGCGCCCTTGCGGTTCTTCTCCGTGAAGAAGGTGTACTTGGCGTTGAAACGCGGCGAGAGACTGGAGGTCACGCCGTAGGCGGACGAAGGGATCATGGTATTGTCCCAGCGTACGCCGGCGATGAGGTTCAGCCGGGCGTCGTCGCCCGTGCGGATCATCAGGTTCTCCTCGGCATAGGCGGCGAGGTTCGTCATCGCGGGCACGTCGCAGTAGCGCCAGACGCGGTAGGTCTCGGCCGTGGCCTCATCTTCCGAATAAGCACCGGTGCCGAAGTTCTTGTCCAGCGTCCAGTCCGCACCGATCTTCAGCTTGCTGTTGATGCGGCCCACGTTCTTCGCCCAGTTCGCCTTCAGCGTCACCTTGACGCTCAGCGGACGGTCATCGATGCCCAGGACGTTGTAGCGCGTGCCCGGAGCGATGCGCACCGCCGGATTCGCAGCGCCTGCGACATAGTCTTCCGCCATGTAGTAGCCGCGCTCCAGCGCGTGCAGCGAGGTGCCGCTGACCGCGGAATGGTATAGCTTCTTCTCGCGCTGCCGGTTGTCGGCATAGGTCGCGGAAGCGTTCAGTTCGACGTTGGTGATCCAGGACTTGGACAGCAGCCAGCTGGCGCTGATGTTGGCGCGGACGCCGTTGTCCCGCCTGTTCAGCCAGGTATCGACGAGTTTGTCCGGATCCGCCTTGTCGTCCAGGCCGCCCAAGTTGCCGGTCACGCCCAGCGAGAGGCGCAGCGGCATCTCGCCCGTGAACTGCCCGCTCCAGGTCATCGAGAGCTGGTTGCGGTCGTAGGCGGTGTACGGAGACATCGGGTCGGAAATGGAGCGGGTGCGCTCCAGGCTGGCGTTCAGCACACCCCGGCTGCGACCGCGGCGGGTGTCGCCCAGGTCGAAGCCCTTGCTCACGGACACCTGCTTGGTGCGCGGGCTCGTGGACAGGGTCACAGCCCAGGGGGTCTTGCCCTTGCGGGTGTTGATCTTGATCACGCCGGAGGACATGTCGCCGTACTCCACGGAGGGCACGCCGGTGATCACCTCGACCGACTCCACGTTGGAGGAAGCGATGCTGCTGGTGGATACGCCCTGCACGTTACCGCCATTGTCGATATTGTTGAAGGAGGCATTGCCGGACAGGCGAACGCCGTCCACTTCGACGGCGGTACCGAAGGCGCTGTTGTCGCCCTCCGACTTGCCGGAACGGATGCTCAGCTGGCTGTTGCCGGTCAGGTTCGGCTCCACGGTCGCGCCGCCCGGCAGAAGGCTGGAGATGTCGGAGACATTCATCAGCTGGACGTGGTCCAGCGCCATGCGGTCGATGGTGCGGGTGGTGGTGGCGGAATTGCCGTTCTCTTGCGCGGTCACGACAGCGCTCTCGAGCGAGAGGTTGTCCGGACTGAGCTCGACGCGGAAGTTGATGTCCTTGCCGAGCTTCAGCTCGCGCGTCCAGGTCACGTAGCCCAGGCAGTCCACCCGGACGACGGATTCGGCCACGGACACGCCCCGCAGCACGAACTTGCCCTTGGCGTCGGCCACGGCCCACTGCTCCGTAGCCTCCACCACGACGGTGGCGAAGCCCACGGGTGCACCCGTGCTCTTGTCGGTCACGGTGCCGCTGAGGGAGACGCTTTGCGCGCGCATGCCCAAAGAAAAGAGGAGACATGCAAGCACCAGAAATATGTGCTTCAGATCAGACATGCTGGGGTCAACACTTCTATAAGGATTCACAAATTAAGTAAAAAATCAGAAAAAGTGTACTACCTTTGAGGGTATGAAGCGCTTATTTTCATCATTTATTGTGATTTTCGCCCTCTGCGCGACGGCTCTCGCAGACGAAGGCATGTGGATGATTCCCTCCGTGGACAAGAAGACGGCCGAGCTCAGCAACTGCGTGGTTTCCATCGACTTCATGGGAACGGGAAGT
This sequence comes from Bacteroidales bacterium, assembly GCA_016291185.1. The sequence continues at coordinate 82,056 of JAEFAI010000004.1, read as the reverse complement.
CTCATTTCCAGCCAGGGCCTGGTCATCACCAACCACCACGTCGCCTACGCCGACGTGTTCGAATTGGGCGACAGCGAGCACAACTACCTCGAGGCGGGCTTCTGGGCCCGCAGCCTGGCGGAGGAAATCCCCATCCCCGGGCGCAGTGTGCAGTTCCTGCGCGGCACCATCGACGTGACCGACGAGGTAGAGCAGCTCTTCGCGGACGGCACCGTCAAGCGCAACAACGCGATGATGATGCGCCGCCTGAGCGGGATTATGGAGAAGCGCTACCAGGAGAAAACCGGCTACGTGGCCTCGCTCAGCAGCGCCTGGCGCGGCGACCGCTACTATATTTCCCTCTACGAGGAATACAACGACGTCCGCCTCGTCGGCGCCCCGCCGGCCCAGGTGGGCGCTTTCGGCGGCGACGTGGACAACTGGGAGTGGCCGCAGCACAAGGGCGATTTCGCGCTGCTGCGCATCTACACCGCCCCCGACGGCAGCGCGGCCAAGTACGCGCCCGAAAACGTTCCGCTCAAGAGCGACAAATACCTGAAGATCTCCCTGAAGGGCTACCGCGAGGGCAGCAAGACCACGCTCATTGGCTTCCCCGGCAGCACCGACCGCTACGCCTCCTCCGCCAAGGCGGACTTTATGACGAGCGTCCAGCTGCCCATCCAGACCGAGATCCGCGGGGCGCGCATGGACATCATCAAGAAATGGATGGACCGCGACCCGGAGGTGCGCCGCAAGTACGCGAACAACTTCTTCAACCTCTCCAACGCGCAGGAGCTCTACCTCGGCGAGCTGCAGTGCTACAAGCGCTTCCACGTGGCAGACGAGAAGCGCGCGCTGGAGGCGGAGCTGGACGCCTGGCTCGATGCCGACCCGGCGCGGCGGGCCCAGTTCGGCGACCCGGTGGCCGGCCTTCGCGACCGCTATGCGCGCGTGGCCGGGCCGGAAAAGAATGTGCAGTATTTCCGCGAATGCCTCATCCGCGGCACGCAGATCGAGCCCATCGCCTCCCGCACGGACGTGCTGGCGAACAACTACGGCGAGAGCCGGGTGAGCGGCGTGCGCCGCAGCTCTGCACGCAACTTCGAGCAGATCGATCTCCGCGTCGAGCGGGAACTCTTCCGCTACACGCTGGAGACCTTCTATGAAAATGTGGACGAGGCCATGCTGGGTCCCTTCCAGCGGGAGATCAAGACCCGCTTCGGCCAGCAGTACGACGCCATGTGCGCCTTCCTCTGGGACGGCAGCTGGCTCTCAGACCCCGCGCAGATCGCGATCTATCTGAACCCCGAAGCCGACATGAAGGCCTTTCTGGACGCGCACGCGGACGACCCGCTGGTACGCTTCTTCATGGACACGAAGATCGTGAGCTACAACCAGGCCATCGACGCCGCGGAGGGCACGCCCGACATCACGGCGCTCACACGCGACTACACCCACGCGCTCTTCGCGATGCAGACAGCCCTGAAGCGGGGCCCCTACCCCGATGCGAACTCCACCATGCGCGTCAACTACGGCCGCGTGAAGGCCCTCACCCCGCGCGACGCCGTGCACTGCGACTACTTCAGCACCGCGGCCGGCCTGCTGGACAAGCACGACCCGGACAATTATGATTTCTGCCTCCCTGCGGAAATGCTGGAAGCACTGAAGAAGGCCCCGGAGACGATGCGCCTCAACTTCATCACCGACAACGACAGCACCGGCGGCAACTCCGGCTCCCCCATCCTCAACGCCAAGGGGGAGATCATCGGCCTGCTCTTCGACGGTAACAAGGAGTCGCTGGCCTCCGAGATGCTCTTCACGCCCGAGTTCAACCGCAGCGTGAACGTGGACATCCGCTATGTGGTCTGGATTCTGCGCGAGTACGCGCACTTCGACCGCATCCTCGCGGAGCTGAACCTCTAGCTACAGGCTCTTGACATCCTCCCAGCGGTAGAAGCTGCCGGGGGCGGCCATGGGGAGCGGCAGCGTCGCCTCGCGGCCGTTCAGCAGCACCTGCACCAGAACGTCCGGATTTTTCTTACTCTTAAAGAAGATGAGCTGCAGGTTGCAGGCCATCGGGATATCGAAGCTGCGCCAGTAATCCTCCACCTGCGCGGGGTCGTCGAGGCGCGCGCCCATGCCGTTCACGTCCAGCAGGGACAGGAGCGGCATCAGGGTAGAGTCGTGGGCGAAGCGCAGGCGGAGCTGGACGCCGTTCGCCCAGTCGCTCTCGGCCTTGTCGCGGAAGTCATCCCAAAGGGCCTGCATGGATTGAACGCGCAGGTTCTGCGTGTCCGGGGAGCAACCGAGCAGCTGATAGGTCGAGTAGTTTCCGATCCGCCAGATGGCATAGCGCTCTTCCGGGGTAAACAGGGAATAGAACACCTCCGGGACCGGGATATCGAGATTGTCCAGCGAGGAGACGAAGGTGTGAAGCGCATCGACAAAGTCGAGCGGCTCCGTCAGCAGGGAATCCGGCCGGGAGATCCAACGGCCCAGCATGGCCTCGAGGTCCACATCGCCCGCAGCCAGAATGCTCCCCATGAAAGCGTTGACCTTCTGCTCGACCGCCTCGGGGTAGTCCTCGTCCGAGTCGATCACGTCCGGCAGCAGATAGCTCTGATAAGGCTGTCCGTAGTCCACCTCATAGCTGAAGTCGCGGTCCAGTTCGTCCAGCTCCCGCAGGAAGGAGAACATGCTCACGATGACGCGGTGCGACACCGTCGAGACGGCTTCGGCACGGGTCGGGCCCTTGAACACGGCGGGATAGTTCTTATAGATCTGCGACGCGATGTAGCGGTGCTGCTCCTGCCCCTTGTGGGTCAGGTTGCCCTCGCGGTGGGCAATGCTGGGATACAGGGCGGTATAAGCCTCGTAGACAGCCTCCCCTTGCGGGGTCAGCCAGCCCTTCTCGTGCCCGCGGGTCCAGACATCGAGCAGGTCCTCATAGATCTTGCTGCCCAAGGCGAAGCGGGAGCCGTGCCGGCCAACGTGGCTGACGTAGAACGGCTCATAGCCTTTGAGGGCCGGCGTCGGGGCCGGCTGGTCCATGGGATACAGGTAATAGGTGGCGCCGGCACGCTCGATGTCGGCCATCAGCTCGGCCCGGCTGTCGCGCTGCGCGTACACCGCGCCGCACACAGCGAGCAGGCAAATTGCAATCACAGTCTTTTTCATACCCTCAAAGGTAGCAAAAATGTCCAAATGTTGGCCGGATTGTTCAGAGTCCGGCCCGCGGTGTTCCAGATCAGCAGGAAATGATTAAATTTGCTAGCATCGACTCAAGCTGATCATTGAAACCCATTATACACTTATGAACAGTACCAAATCTATCCTCGCCGCGCTGGCGCTGACCATCGCGGCCACGGCAGGCGCCCAGACCCTGAAGATGACCCCGCAGGTCGTGCGCATCACTGCCTACGAAGCTTCCACCTCCGTCAATCTGGTGGTCGTAAAACCCGAAGTGAAACTCGATGTCCTCGACCCGGCGGTCTTCACCGTCGAGACCAACGGCGTGGAGCGCAACGTCAAGATCGTTTATACCTGCGACGACCGCGGCGAGTGGACCGACGGCGGCGACTACCTCGCATTTGGCCTGGAGGTCAGCAACGCCCGCGGTGCCGCCCCGCTCGTCTCCCGCGGCATGGGCACCTGGAGCACGGCCTATCCCGTCAAGGTGGCCCTCAAGCAGGGCAAGAGCGTCAAGGCCGCCGGCAAGAAGTACACGGCCGTGGAATGCGCCACCGAGCACGCGCTGCGCAATTTCCTCTCCGAGTCCGACTTCTTCCGCCGCGGCACCTTCACCGGTCCTTCGACCGGCCGTCCGGGCGACGAGACCCTCACCTACGGCGCCTATGAGCCGGAGGCCCTGCGCATCGACGGCAAGGCCAACCCGCTCATCATCTGGCTGCACGGCATGGGCGAAGGCGGCACCGACGTATCCATCGAGTTGATGGGCAACGAGGTCGTGGCCCTGATCCGCAACGACATCCAGTCGCACTTCACCACCGAGGGCGGCGACAAGGGCGCCTACGTCCTGGCCGTCCAGTGCCCGACCATGTGGATGGACACCGCCAAGGGCTTCAGCGCCGGCGACCACCCGTCTCTGTACTCCGACGTCCTCAAGTCCTGCATTGACAACTACCTCGCGCAGAACCCCGACGTGGACCGCAACCGCGTCTACATCGGCGGCTGCTCGAACGGTGGCTACATGACCGTGAACATGCTCCTGCGCAACCCGGGCTTCTTCGCAGCCGCCTACCCGACCTGCGAGGCCTTTGCCGACGCCAACATCTCCGACCTGCAGATCAAGCAGATCTCCGGCGAGAACATCTGGTTCGTGCAGTCCTTCGACGACACGACGGTCCGCCCGACCGAGTACTGCATCCCGACCTACAAGCGCCTCATCGAGGCCGGCGCCAAGAACGTCTGGATGTCCATGTTTGAGAATGTGACCGGCACCGACACGCCCGGCCAGCGGCTCTTCGGCCACTTCTCCTGGGTCTATGTCTTCAACGACCAGGTCACGGGCGCCCAGGAGCAGACGACGGCCGACCCGAAGCCGTCCAACAACGGCGGCGGCTCCGTCGCCCCCCAGGGCTTCCACAACCTCTTCGACTGGATGAACGCCCAGGTCCTCACCGCCCCCGCCGCTCCGCAGCAGCAGTTCGGCGGTCGCTAGGCTTGTCGAAATTCAGGTAGACGCAATTGACTCCGCTGGCATAGCGGTAGTTGACGTCCCGACAGAAACCTTTTACGATCCGGAGGCTCAACGCTTCCGGATCGTTGTTTCCATAGGCGTGCAAGGGATTGAAGGCCTTCCCTGCCGCCTTGACCAGAATGGTGAAGCGGTCGTCTACGTCTACGATCCCCACGTCAAAGCTGCCCTTGAGTCCGCAGGACTGACCCATTTCCGACTGGTGCAGCATCATTTCCTCCACGCAGTGGGTGACGGCCGTATTCTCGGCCTGAGGGAGGTGCATCGCCTCCAGTCTTTCGCAAAGCAGGGAGAATTGCTGCGAGACGCTTTCGCGGGAATAGCCCACGCTCACGGCAAAAGCGTGCTGCGCGTCGCCCCCGGGAATCAACCAGACAGGATGCAGCTTCCCCTCCCTTCTGGAGAAAATAAGCGAAGCCGCCAGCCCCCCCAGCATGGGGAGCAGCATGCCCAGCGGCAGGGCCACCCACAGATTCCAGCGGGAAAGGGTCAGGGCCAGAGGCAGGGTACAGATGACGATGCCCGCCTGCAGCAGGCCGGCCAGGCGGCCCCGTTTGGCCAGCAGGAAGGCGTTGGCCTGCGTCATCAGCACGGTGGCGGGCAGGAAGACGCAGGCAAAGATGCGGAGCGGGCCGGCCGAGAGCTGCGCGAGGGCCGCATCGGCCCCGAAAAGCGAGGCCACCCCGGCGGGGAAAGCCAGAAGCAGAATGGTTGCGCAGAGCGCCAGCCCCAGCGACAGCCGCAGGATGAGGGAAATCAGCCGGCCCACGGCGTCCCAGTCCCCTTCTCCGGACAGGATGCCGCCAAGGCCCGTGATGGTGCCGCCCGTGGCGGTGAGTACGAGCATGCAGATCATCAGCAGCTGCATACAGATGCTCAGGGTGAACATGCCGTCGGCCCCCAGCGTGCGCAGGACCAGGGTATTGAGTCCCAGATTCAGAAGGATCATCGAGACACCCGTCATCGCAGCGGGGGTGCCCCGGGACAGGATCTCCCGGAAGAACTTGCCGACCTGGGCCCATCCGGGCCAGCACAAACGGTACGGGCGCGGCTCCCGCAGCAGGTACGGGACCATCACCAGGAAGCCCAGGACCGCCGCGGAGGAAGTGCCCGCCGCTGCGCCCCGGATGCCCATCCCCAGCACCCGCACGAAGAGGATGTCCAGGGCTAGGTTCAGGACGCCGAATATGACCACGAACCAGGCCACCAGCCGCGGCCGGCCGCTGATCTGGACGAACTGACTGCCCGCGCAGGCAAAAAGGCCGAAGAAACTCCCCACAAAGGCAAACGGAAAGTATTCCTGCAGCATGGGCTGCAGGCGCGCGTCCTGGGTGATGAAAAGGGAGACCGGCCCCGCAAAAACGGCCAGCAGGGCCGTGAAGATCCCGCTGACGAGCAGAGCCGACGCCAGTCCCACCGTGAGCATCCGGTTCACCCGGCCGTAGTCCTGATTCCCGAAAGCCGGGGCGATCAGGAGCGTCGTGCCCATCAGGAGGATGGTGCCGGGGAGCATGAGGATATTCACCAGCGGCAGGGCCAGGACGATGACCGACACGGCGTCCGCCCCGATGAACTGCCCCGCCACCATGCTGTCGATGGTGCAGTTGAGCTGGATGATAATGCCGGCAAAGATGGCCGCCGCTAGGTAATTCCTCAGCGTATGGCGAATGATATGAGAATTCCGGACCGGCTGCATATGTGATTATTGTTCTGCAGTCACGAAGTTACGAAGAATATGACAAAAACAAGAAAGTCAGCCTATCTGGCGGACCTCGCCGTATGATTGCTTGCCGGGCATGCCGGAGGCCGACCGAAGGGGGACGGCGTCAGCCGTGCGGGGGAGTCCTCCTCCCGCTACGAAACCCTCCGAATCTCGAACCTCTCGTTCATCGAAGGGTTGCTGCTGATTCAGTCTTTCATCGAGATGATTGACCGATAAACAGGATTTTACTTGGCAATCATTCTAATCAGAGAAAGATCTCCACTGGACAGCGCTTCAAAGTTGGCCTCGATCTTCTCGATGTCCCAGTCCCACCATTTCAGTTCCAGAAGGTAGGCGATGAACTCGTCATCGAAACGCTTTCGGATCACCCGGCAGGGATTACCTGCAGCCACGGCATACGGAGGGATGTCGGAGGCCACGACAGAATTTGCTCCAATGATGGCACCGTCGCCGATATGCACACCGGGCATAATGGTCACATTCTGACCGATCCAGACATCGTTGCCGACCACGGTATCGCCCTTCAGAGGCAATTCATCTTTTACAGGAGCGATGGCGCTGCCCCACTCTCCGCCCATTATGTAGAATGGATAGGTCGTCACGCCATCCATTCTGTGGTTGGCCCCGTTCATCACGAACTCAATGCCCTTGGCGATGGCGCAGAATTTCCCGATAATCAGTTTGTCGCCGATGAAATCATAGAAATGGGTGACGTGCTTCTCAAACTGGTCCGCACCATCCACGTCATCATAGTATGTGTAGTTCCCGATGATGATACGGGGATTCTTTACCACATTCTTGATAAAGCAAAGACTAGGGATCTTCGGATTTGGAAAAGCCGAGTCCGGATCAGGCCTTGTTGATATAACTCTACTCATTGATTATCAGTACTTTATTTTAAAATAGTCCAGAAGTGCCTTGTAGTTGTCCTGGGCCGTGAGGCAAGTGTCAGTCAGATAACCGTTGATGTGTCCCCATTCACGAAGGCCACGATAGTAGAAAAACTTGAGGTCGTCCGTAATGATAAACGGAACGATACCGTTGGCCAGGCATTCCTTGAACATCACCAGACGCCCGACTCGTCCGTTTCCGTCCTGGAAAGGATGGATGAGTTCGGACCTCTGATGAAGGTCAATGATGTCCTCCAGTGATTTCTCTTTCTTGGCGTTGTAGGCGGCAAGAAGTGCTTTCATTCTCTGATGGACCTGTTCAGGAGGGCAGGTAGCTTTCCCCCCTACCTCGTTGGGAAGCTTCTTATAGTCACCGACATTAAACCAATCCTTCCTGTTATCGGATGTCCCGGTTTTCAGGGTGCGGTGCAACTCTTTTATGAAAGATTCCGAGAGCCTTTCCTCAGCTCGGTCAATGATAAGGTCGATGCAACGGAAGTGGTTGGTTGTTTCTACGATATCATCGACATTCACGCTTTCGTCCGTTATGCCGATGGTGTTGGTTTCAAAAATGTAGCGCGTCTGCTCATGGGTAAGCCTGCTGCCTTCGATATGGTTGGAATTGTAAGTGAGGTCAATCTGGGTTCTATGGTAGATGCCCCCGTTCACTTTTCCTGCTTTTTCCTCCCTGAGGCGCTTCATAAGTGGACTAACCATGCGTTTCCCTTTTCTGGGCAGCGGGGTATTGGCAGGAATGATCCAGGTCTTCCCCGAAAGAAAAGCCCCGTCCATTTTCCCTTCGCTGCACCAGTTTCGCACCGTGCGTTCAGAAAGGTTATGCAATTCTGCATATTGACTGACGGTAATGAATTCCATAATCTATCGGCAATTAATGCTTCTATGCCGATACAAATATAATAATTCTTGCCGATATCGGCAAGAATAGAATGGCTATTTAGAAAAAGAAAGCACCTGCAATGCAAGTGCTTTCTGAGTAGCGGGAGGCGGACTCGAACCACCGACCTCCGGGTTATGAGCCCGACGAGCTACCAACTGCTCTATCCCGCGATGTTTGGGACTGCAAAGGTAGCAATTATTTTTTAATCTGCAAACTTTTAAGATTCGCCGGTCGGAGCCGGCGAATGACGGAGATTAGCGAACTTCGATTTCGGTGTCGAGGCGGGCGAAGACCTGCGGCTGGGTGGCGCGGCGCAGGGACTCGATCAGCGAGGCACTCGCGGGAACGGCCCGCAGAAGCGCGTCATCGCCGCCGTTCTTCTCTCCGAGCAGATTCATCAGCTGCTCCATGGAAGTCGGCGGAGCGGGATAGCCCTTGACGTTCCACTTCTCCAGGTCGCCCTCGCCGGCCGCGACGGCGGCGTAGCGGATGGCGTCCTCGAGGGTGCCGATTTCATCAACCAGATTGATCTTGAGGGCGTCGGCGCCGGTCCACACGCGACCCTGGCCGATGGCGTCCACGGTCTCCTTGGGGATCCCGCGGCCTTCGGACACGATGGTGGTGAAGCGGTCATAGACGGCCTCGATGCCGGTCAGCATGAAATCGTATTCATCTTTGTCGAGCGGACGCATCAGGCTCAGCATGTCGCCGTGCTTGTGGGAGGTGACGCTCTCCACGCCCACGTGGGCGATGTCGCTCGCCGTCTTGGAAAAGTCCGGCACAAGACCGAACACGCCGATGGAGCCGGTGAGGGTGGCGGCGTCGGAGAAGATCTTATTGCAGTTATTGGAGATCCAGTAGCCGCCGGAGGCTGCGTAGGCGCCATAGGAGGCCACGACGGGCTTCTCGGCCTGCAGCTTGTCCAAGGCAGCCTTGATCTTCTCGGAAGCGGTCACGGAGCCGCCCGGGGAGTTGACGCGGAGCACCACGGCCTTGACCGTGGAGTCGGCGCAAACCTTGTTGATCAGCTTGGCGAAGCGGTCGCCGGCGATGTCGGACTTGCCGCTGCCGTCCACGATCTCGCCGTCGGCGTAGATGACGGCGATCTTCTGCCGGACCTTAGACGGGACGAGCTTGGCGGAAGCATAGTCAGAAAGGCCGATCCACTTGATATTCTTATACTTCTCCTCCACCGCAAGGGCGGCGAGCTTGTTCTCCAGGGCGTCCTGGTCGAGCAGCTCGTCGGCGAGGCCGCAGGTCACGAAGTCCTCCGGCAGGCGGAGTTTGAGGCCGGAGATCGCCTCGTCCAGCTGCGCGATGTCGATGCCGCGAGCCTCGGCGATCGTGCTGCCGAGCGTCTCCCACATCGAGTCGATCATGCGCTGGTACTGCTCGCGGTTCTCGGCGCTGGAGCTACCGCGGGTGTACATCTCGCCGGCGGACTTATATTTGCCGTGGCGGATGAGCTGCATATTCACGCCGAAGCGCTTGAGCAGGTCGCCCAGGAAATACATCTGGGTGCCGACGCCCGTGAACTGGGGCGTAATGCCCAGATAAGGAGCCATGTAGATTTTGTCAGAGACGGACGCGAGGTAGTAGGTGGCGGCGCCGGGATTCTCCATATAAGCGACAACGGGCTTGCCGCTCGTGGCGCGGAACTGCGCGAGCGCTTCGCGGAGCTCGCCCAGGGTGGCCACGTCGGTGGCGTTGTCGTCGGTGCGCAAGTAGATGAACTTCACCGCGGGGTCTGTGGCAGCGGCGTTAACGGCCTGCACGGCATCCCAGATGCCGAGCACGTCGGGCGTCTCCATGCTGCCGCCCATGACCAAGGTCGTCGGGTCCATGTTGCCGAAGGGGCTGCCCTCCTGCGTCTGCTCACCGATGACCATCGAGCCCAGGTCGATCTTGAGCACGCCGGACTTGGGCAGGACAGGCTTGCTGCTGCCCGCCGCGGCCATCGAGCCTATCATCCCGAAGGTCAGGATGAAGCAGATGATTCCCATGATGACGAGGCCGCAAATCACGGCCAGTACCATTTTGACAAAATCTTTCATGATAAAAAATCGATAATTTCACAAAAGTAGGTAAATTTGCAGAATATTTCAAAGACTGATGGCACAGAAACCTTCCATACCCAAGGGGACCCGCGACTTCGGCCCGCAAGAGACCGCCGAGCGCAATTATATCTTCGACACGATCCGTTCGGTGTTCAAAACTTTCGGCTACGCCCAGATCGAGACACCTGCGATGGAGAACCTTTCCACCCTGCTCGGCAAGTACGGCGAGGAGGGCGACAAGCTCCTGTACCGCATCCTCAATTCCGGCGACGCCTTTGCGGACGTGGACATGTCCCGGCCGCTGACCCCGCAGGTGTGCGAGAAGGGCCTGCGCTACGACCTCACGGTGCCGTTCGCCCGCTTCGTGGTGCAGCACCAGAATGAGCTCTCCTTCCCCTTCAAGCGCTTCCAGATCCAGCCGGTCTGGCGCGCCGACCGCCCGCAGAAAGGCCGCTACCGCGAATTCTACCAGTGCGACGTGGACGCCATCGGCTCCCGCAACCAGCTGTGTGAGCTGGAGCTGGTGCAGATCGTGGACAAGGTCTTCGAGCAGTTGGGGGTGCGCGTGCTCATCAAGATCAACAACCGCAAGGTCCTGACGGGCCTGGCGGAGATCTGCGGCTTCCCCGACAAGGTCGTGGACATCACGGTCGCGATCGACAAACTGGACAAGATCGGCCTGGACGCCGTCAAGGACGAGATGCGCGAGAAGGGCCTCACCGACGCGGCCATCGCCGTGCTCGAGCCGGTGCTGACGCTGAGCGGCTCGAACGCCGAGAAGCTCGCACAGATGCGCGCCATCATGGGCGCCTCCGAGACTGGTCTGAAAGGCCTGGACGAGCTCGAGGAGCTGTTCGGATTCATCGAGGCCGCGGGCATCAAGACCCCGGCCGAGATCGACCTCTCGCTCGCGCGCGGCCTCAATTACTATACGGGCGCGATCTTCGAGGTGAAGGCGCAGGACTGGCAGATCGGCAGCATCTGCGGCGGCGGCCGCTACGACAACCTGACCGGCATCTTCGGCCTGCCCGACATGTCGGGCGTGGGCGTGAGCTTCGGCGCCGACCGCATCTACGACGTACTCAAGGGCCTGGACAAGTTCCCGAAAGGCCTGTGCAGCGCCACGCGCCTGCTGCTCGCGAACATGGGCCCGGACGAAGTCCGCTACCTGCTCCCGCTCGCCGCAGCGCTCCGCGCGGAAGGCGTGGCGGTGGAGCTGTATCCCGACGCCGCCAAGCTCAAGAAGCAGTTCGACTACGCCGACCGCAAGGCCATCCCGTTCCTGTCCATCACGGGCGCGTCCGAGATGGAGCAGGGCGTCGTGAATTTGAAGAATCTCGCCTCCGGCGAACAGAAAACATTCCCCAGGGACGACGTCCGTGGGATCATTTCCTTCCTGGCACAGGCGTAAACCTCTGCCCGGAATATATATCAAGTAGTAAGTGTCCTTCCCGGGATGGGCGGGACCGTGTGTATTATTTTTTTGAAAAGTATGAGTATCAAAGGGATTTTCAGTTTTAAGTTCAGTCCCAAACTGTTCTCTTCCATCAAGAACGGTTACAGCAAGGAGACGCTGGTCCAGGACCTGCTGGCAGGCGTCATCGTCGGTATCGTGGCCCTGCCGCTGGCCATCGCCTTCGGCATCGCGTCCGGCGCGACCCCCGAGGCCGGCATCCTGACAGCCATCGTCGCCGGTTTCATCATTTCCTTCTTCGGCGGCAGCAAAGTGCAGATCGGCGGCCCTACGGGCGCTTTCATCGTCATCGTTTACGGCATCATCCAGGAGTACGGCATGAACGGGCTCATGATCGCCACGTTCATGGCGGGCGCCTTCCTCATCCTGATGGGCGTGCTGCACCTTGGCACCATCATCAAGTACATCCCCTACCCGATCGTCGTCGGCTTCACGAGCGGTATCGCCCTGACCATCTTCGCCACCCAGATCAAGGACCTTTTCGGCCTGCAGATCGAAAGCGTTCCGGCCGGGTTTATCGACAAATGGGCCGTCTATGCGCAGCATTTCGACACCGTGAGCTGGTGGTCGCTGCTGATCGGCGTGGCCAGTATACTCATCATCGTCTTCACCCCGAAGGTCAGCCGCCGCATTCCCGGCTCGCTCGTCGCCATTGTGCTGATGACCGTGGTCACGCTCCTGCTCAAGCGGGCGGGCGTCACGGGCATCGAGACCATCGGCGACCGCTTCACCATCTCCAGCAGCCTGCCCCAGCCGGAGGTCCCCAAGATCAACTGGGAGACCATCACGCGCCTGGCGCAGCCGGCTATGGTCATCGCCATGCTGGGCGCCATCGAGTCGCTGCTCTCCGCCGCCGTGGCGGACGGTGTGATCGGCGACCGCCACGACAGCAACCAGGAGCTCATGGCCCAGGGCATCGCCAACATGGTCTCGCCGCTGATTGGCGGCATCCCGGCCACCGGCGCCATCGCCCGCACCATGACGAACATCAACAACGGCGGCCGCACCCCCGTGGCCGGCATCGCGCACGCCATCGTGCTGGCGCTCATCTACCTCTTCCTGATGCCGCTGGTGCAGTACATCCCGATGTCCTGCCTGGCCGGTGTGCTGGTGGTCGTGTCCTATAATATGAGTGAGTGGCGCAGCTTCAAGGCCATCCTCAAGAACCCCAAGTCGGACATCATCGTGCTGCTGGTCACCTTCTTCCTGACCGTGATCTTCGACCTGACGGTCGCCATCGAAGTGGGTGTGCTGATCGCCTGCCTGCTGTGCATGAAGCGTATGGCCGAGACGACCAACGTCTCCGTGCTCAGCGACGAGATCGACCCGAACGCCGACTCCGACGTGCTCGGCAACCTGGAGCACCTGACCATCCCGGAGGGCGTGAAGGTGTACGAGATCAACGGTCCCTACTTCTTCGGCATCGGCAACAAGTTCGAGGAGATGATGGGCGACATGGGCGGCCGCGCCAAGGTCCGCATCATCCGCATGCGCAAGGTCCCGTTCATCGACTCCACGGGCGTGCACAACCTTTCTAATATGTGCCGCATGTGTGCCCAGATGGGCGTGAAGGTGGTCCTCTCCGGCGTCAACCCGTCCGTGATGAAGGTGCTCAAGAACGCCGGCATGGACGAGCTGGTCGGCCAGGAGAACATCTGCAGCCACATCTCCCTGGCCCTCGAGCGCGCCGCGCAGATCATCGCCACCGAGCCCGCCCCCGCAGCGAAGCACCACGGCGCTTAGCCAGTCAGCGGCGGGGAGAGCAGTTCGCGTTTTTTTGCTATATTTGAGAGTTTGAAACCAAACCAAATCAATACATGAAACGCAACCTCTCTCTCCTGGCCGCCTGCCTGCTCGCAGCGGCCGCAAGCGCCTCGGCGCAAACCATCACCGAGGCTGACGGCAAGTACACCATCGCCGTCGGACAGACTACCATGACCATCGACGCCAACCGCGGCGGCAAGATCCTCTCCTACAAGCTCGGCGAGGACGAAGTCCTCAACCAGGGCCGCATGCCGAACTCTTTCGGCAGCACCTTCTGGACCAGCCCGCAGAGCGAGTGGAACTGGCCCCCGGTGGCGGAATATGACTCCAAGCCCTTCAAGGCCGAGATCCAGGGCGACAAGCTCGTCCTGACCGGCGACAAGTCCCGCTTCGGCTACAGCGTCCGCAAGGAATTCGCCACCGACCCGAAGAAGGGCGCCATCGCCATCACCTACACCATCGTCAACGAGTCCGGCGAGACCCGCCAGGTGGCCCCGTGGGAGATCTCCCGCGTGCCCAACGACGGCGTGCTCTTCTTCGTCGCCCCGGCTGTCGAGCCCGCCAACAACATGACCGGCCTGCCCTTCGAGTTCACCCAGGGCGCAGCCTGGTACGTGATGGACGAGGCCCGCGAGAATCGCAAGATCAACGCCGACGGCCGCGGCTGGCTTGCCTACTGCGCCAAGGGCCTGCTCTTCGTGAAGAAGTTCCAGGATCTCAAGGCCGGACAGGCCGCCCCCGCCGAGGCCGAGATCCAGGCCTACGCCAACCCGGGCAAGACCTTCGTCGAGATCGAGGAGCAGGGCGCCTACACCACCCTCGCCCCCGGTGCCACGCTGAGCTGGACCGTCCGCTGGACGCTGGCCCGCACCGACCTCGCCCCCGTCCCCTCCAAAGCGCTCCTGAAACAGGCGAAAAAATTGGCAAAATAGGCAAGGATTCGGTCACCACGAATCAACCCTACGCCATCACATTGGCCCCTCGGATCCGTCCGAAGGGCCAATTTTTAGTCATTTATTGACCGATTTCTTGCTTTTTCGGTAAAAAATCACGAAAATTGCGATGAAAACCTAGAACATCGCGCCCGCGAGCACCCCTACTCGAGCACGACCGAAGAACCAAAATTGGACGGTTTGAGAAAACTACTGATATATGTTCCGGCCCTGCTATTCGCGCTTCTAAGCGTCAGCACGCCGACCCTTGGCAGCGACACCCCATCATTACGCCCCCAAGTAGATACGCTGGCCCTGAAGGGCCCTGAGACGAACGCTCTCCAAAACGTTCGCATAGATACCGTGCGGGTACAAACTTCCCCCAACACTTCTGACTGGCGCGGTCTGTCGCTGCGGACCAACCTCCTTTGGGACGGTCTCGCCGAACCCAACCTCAGCCTGGAATCCGAAGTTGGCAACCACGTCAGCATCGGCGTCAGCGGCGGGCTCAAGCCCTGGCCGCGCTGGCTCGCCTGGGACTGGGACAATGTGAACAACCCCCAGCATTGGCGCAATTATACCGTTGTTCCGCAGATTCGCTGGTGGCCCCGCCGCGTCTTCGACGGTTGGTTCCTGGGAGTCGATTTCGTTTACTCGCATTTCAACGTCAGCAACATCCAGCTCCCGTTCGGACTCTACCCGGACTTACAGAATCACCGCCTGCAAGGTTCCTTCTGGGGCAGCGGACTCAACATCGGCCGGTCCTGGTGGATGGGCGAGCACTGGCGCATCGAGCTGGAAGTCGGCGCGGCAGCCGGTCTGGCGGCATATAGCCGCTACGAATGTGCCCACTGCGGCGCACGCCTCTCCGACGAGCAGCAAATCGCCGTGGTCCCGAAACTGGGGCTGAACATCGCATACAACTCCCTCGCCCGTTCCAAGCGGGCACGCAAGGACGCCGCCACGACCACGGTCCTGGAGACCCGCACCTACATGACCCCGCCCGTCGCTTTCGTCGTCCAGCTTAGCGACGCCATCGACCCGCCCACCGCGGGCGACAGCCTCGCCGTCCGGAACTCCTGGGTCATCCCCATCGAACGGTACCGTCCGCTGGATTATCGCACCCGCCCGGGTCGCGACAGCGTATTATATGTTCAGTTCCCGACCAACGGGGAAACGCTTGACCGTGGCTACAAGCACAACGGCGCCACGCTCGACGTCCTGACGGACGCCATCAAAGCCATCCAGGCGGATTCCCGCACGAATGAGCTCCTCATCTCGATCGTGGGTCTGTCCTCCATCGACGGCCCTGTGCAGTTCAACGACTCCCTCTCCGTCCGCCGCGCCCGTTCCGTCGCCAGCTACCTGCAGGAGCACGTCGGCCTGGAGCGCCGCTGCATCGAAGTGCTCGGCAAGGGCGAAGCCTGGGACTGGTTCTGCGAGCAGCTCGCCGACGCGCCCAAGGGCATGTCGAAGGCCCATGTCCGCCGCCTGCTGGAAATCATCGCCACCACGCCCGACCTCGACCGCCGCGAACAGTTGATCCGGGCAGACCGCTCCCTGTGGCGCCAGGTCACCCGCGAGCTGCTCTCCGACCAGCGCTCCGCAGGCTACATCCGCGTCTATTACGGCAAGACGACCGACCCGGTCACGAAACGCCTCAACGGCGAAATCTACGACCTGATCAAGGCCCAGCGCTACCGCGAAGCCGTGCAAGCCATCCACGAAGACGCCGCGCTGATGTCGCGCGTCTATGCCAATGCCGAAGCAGCCAACGCCCTCGGTATCGCCGCCTATTTCACCGCGCTGGACGACAAGGATACCCAGGCGGAAGAGCAGGCCATTGCCCTGATCCGCCACGCGTCCGTCATCGGCTCCGCCGCGGCCAAGGCCAACCTGGAAGGCATCTACACCTACGGCCCCGCCCGTAAGAAATATGAACTTTGGCAAGCTATCAACAACCAGACAAATAACAAACAATAAAATTAATAGCTTATGAAAAATCGCTTCTACCTGATCACCGCACTGGCCATTACCAGCGCCATCCTGGGCTGCCAGCGGGAGCCCGTGGTCAACAACCCGAACTATGATCCGGCAACGGAAACGGTGGTGACGGACTTGGTCTTGAACATTTCCACGAGCCCTTCGTCCACCAAACAATCAGCAGCCGAGACCCAGGCGGTCCCCGGCTCCACCTTCCTGGGGCTCGGAGAAGGCTATCTCCAGCCTATCATTGACGCGGCGAACCCCGACAAAGTCCTGGCCAGCGACATGAACGCAGCAGACAACATAAAGCTTTCTGATATTTTGGGCTACAACGATATCGCACAATCGACAGAGACGAATACCTCTCGCCGTGTCATGCAGGTATCCCTCCCGCTGCAGACGAACAAGCTCCTGTTTTACGGACGCGGTATGGCCGGGCCTGCGCCCAATCCAAGCGCTTACGGTTCCATCTCCAACGTCACGTCCTATGACGCGTATGGCCACCTGGAGCGATACACCATTTCCGCGAATGAGTCTTCGTGCGATTTCGCCCTGGGCCGGCGCCTTGCGGAGGACAACAACATTACGATCTTTTACCGGGAAGAGCGGTTGTTGGCGGCCATTCTTACCGCGATCATGAATACAAGTGTGTCTACCGTCAACATTACCGCGACAGACACGCCGGAACAATACATCACCGGCCAGAATCCGCCCGCATATGGGTATGCAGTTAGCTGGACTGGTTCAGGGATGACCCACCCTGTGATCAGCTGGGCCGACTATGACAACAGACAAACCAACAACTCCGATGACTTCAGTCCGTATGACAAGTATATCGTACACGCCGAGAACCCCTCGGGGGCGGCCGATGTCCCCCAGTCACCCTTGGAGAAGAGACTGGCCAATCTGTACAAACAGATGACGGATATCCGAACCAGCCAGGGAGAGCTTCGTGCCGGTGCCGGAGACGCCTTGGTCCGCACGATCGCCGATCTTTGGTCGGGTCTGAACAGTATTCGCTGGGCGACCCCGAGCAGCACCTCGGACGCGCTTGCCAAGTATATTGCGAACGCGGCATTCCTGCATATAAATGACTATTTCAAAGCGGCATCCGACTGCGGCACGGATGGCGCCGCCATGACGAATGTGGGATTCCAGACTTTGACTACCATCCTATCTAAGATACAATCGGACACGTTCTATTCCTCCATCACCTATCCTACCAATGAGGACAATGTGAATAAACAGGCACTATTCCAGCTTACCGCAGAGGACTGCACGGCATTGAGCACGGCCAAAGTGGGCGGCGTGGCCGTTAGCCTGATTGATTTCCCCTTTGCTTTCCACCTACCGCGCGGCGGCACCCACATCGCCTTTGACAAGGCCAACAAGTTCTTTTATTACCCGCGATCGTTTAACGTTTCCGGCATGCAAGGACTTCCGCAGCAAGGTACCGTCTATAATGCCGAAAGTTATTATTTCCCGGCCGAACTGTTATATTTTGGCAATGGGCCCATTCGTACTTCTACGACGGCGCATACGACCAACGAGTACCCGAATGGCACGACGGCCTGGATCAATTCGACAAACTGGTCTGCTGACTGGACTGGGAACACGGTCAATGCCGCCACGAAGAGCGTGGCATTGAAAACCAACATCAATTATGGCGTCGCCATGCTGCAGACGCAGGTAAAATACGACCTGACCACCTCTAGCGGAGTATTACACGACAACAACCACGCGATTCAGGTGCTCGTTCATGGCGAGGCCGCTGCCACAAATGAACAAGATAAGGACATCACGCCGACAGACGCCTCCTTCAAACTGACCGGTATTCTTATCGGCGGGCAACCCGCCAATGTGGGGTGGGACTATCTGCCCGTCGGCGAGCCCATAACAGACAGCCAGAACAATATTACCGGCTATACCGCCACCGTTAAAGATGGCTTCGTTTATGACCGGGCCATCCACACGGAAGCCCAGAGCATTCCGGTATCTGGCGTGTCCAACCCGAATTATACCGTTTTGTTCGACAACTTCAAAGGCACGCAGACCAATGGCATTTGGGTGCCTGCGACGGAACAAGCTGTGGTGAATGTGGCCCTTGAGTTCCTGAATAACACAGGCGAGGACTTCTACGGCAACTATAACCTCATCCCGGCGGGCGGATATTTCTACCTGATCGGCACGTTGAATCCCAACCTTACGATGCCGGATCCCAACGATTCAGAAGGCCCGCATGTCACTAATCCCAATCAGCCCAGTTACGGAGAAAAGACCAGGGACACCTTCCTGGATCGAACCGACGGCTATGTCGTTCCGCCGTACGCCGCCGACGGCAGCTCCCAGAAAGTGCCTCGCGTGTTCATCCAGGACTACATCACCAAGGTGACCTTTGTTCTTGGTCCGAACTCGCTGAAGAGCGCTTATCTCACCGTTCCCGACCTTCGTGCCACGACCATGAGTATCGGCCTGAGCGTGGATATGTCCTGGCAGACGGGATTGGAGTTCAACAATGTGATTTTGGGTCAGTAAGCCTTTGTTCCTTTGCACGCATCCGTGAAACATATCGCTCTCTTTGTCCTCGGGGCCGCAGCGCTCATCGCGTGCAGCCTCGTGGACGAGGATGTGCGGGACTGCGAGAACGACTACACGCTGGACTACGAGCTGCAGCTGGTGACCAACCTCACCACCGAGCTGCAGACGCAGATCAGCATGGCCGCCGATGTCTCCCTTTCTTCGGCCCTCGAGACCAAGATGAAGGACATTTTCACGGATTTCGCCCATGATGTAGATCTCTCCTTCTATGATGTGTCCGGCGACTCCCTCCGGCTTCACCACGAAAGCCACATCATGGATGCCGCCGAGTCCAGCTACGCCCTGTATATCCCCATCCGCAAATACATGCACCTGGCTGCGGCCAATGTGGGGGATAACGAAATGGTCCAGCTGCTCCAGGGAGAGAAGTGCCACCAGGCCTCTTTCCACCAACTGGTGCAGGACACCGTGAGCTGCCACAAGACCGGACTTTACTCGGCCCGCCTCCTGATGGACATTCAGGAAGGAGTGGACCAGAAGTTTGACGTGCGCCTGTTCATGGTGAACTGCGCCACTTCCGTAATTCTGGACACGCTGGGCAGCGGGATCAAAGACGCCAGGGTGTTTCTGACCGGCTTCGCCACAGACTTCGACCTGGCCGACAGCACGTATCGCTACGAGTACTCCCCCATCATTCGTCCCGACAAGGTGAGCGTTTCGGACAAGGCCAGCGCACCGATTTGCTATGCGTCCGTCAATTTCCCGTCCCGGGATATCCCGCCACAAACCAAAACGGTGATTGAAACGAGCGAGCCCTTTGTGTCGGGAAATGCCGACAAAGCGCTTTGGGAGATCCGCGTCTATTGCACGTGCAAAGACGGCGCTGTGACGGAGACCCGCCTGGGAATGCTGCGTCCCCTGCGGCCCGGCCAGTTTAAAATCGTGGAGCTGAGCGTGAAAGACAGCGGCGCCGCCCTACCGGACACCCCCGGCGGAGAAGCAGATCCGACCATGGCGGTAAGCGTGACGCTGGATTGGCATCCGGGGATGGTGATTGAAGTTCCGCTTTAAGGAGATGAAGTACCCGTGGATCATATCGCTGTGCGTGTTGTGGGCGGCGGCCGCCTGCAATTCCCCGCTGGACGGACCGGACGATCCGTCCAGTACCGCTGTTGGGCGCACAGAGGTCCCGATTGACTTGTCGCTGTCCGTAAAGGGGGCCCAGGAGCGCACAAAAGCCGACTACTCGATTGGCGCCGGGATTTCCGAACTGGTCTCGACACAGAGCTCCCCGCAGTTCAGGGGGATGGAGCGAATCCGCCTGCTCGCGTTCAACACCGGCACGCGCAATCTGGTCTCAGCCGACAGCCGCTCCCTCGACGGGGCTCATGCCCTGACGGACATTTCCGATGAATTCACGGATGCCGCACATGACGGGAGCTATTTCCAGGACGGGCTGGTCAACGGGAACCATTCGCATGTGTATTCCGGAGCCGTCACCACCCTGCCGGAAGGGACTTCTTCCGTTCTGGTGTATGGCTGTGCGCCGCGCCGCGCCCTTCGCTCCGCCACGACCGACGAGAAGCACCTGAACGGATCGCTGATTGAACTCGGGTGGGACCAGGTGGCCCCCCAAGCCCCGGCTTCCACGATTCGCTTCGCGCCAGATCCCATCGCTTCGGACGGCATCGCGGAAGCGGCCCTGAACGGCATGGCCAACCTGATCAGATACCTGATGTCGGACATCTCTTTCACGCAGCAGTACTATTATGACGATCCCGTCAGCAATCCGGGAAGCGGAGAGCTGGCCGTCCCTTGGGGGGAAACCCTGGAGGACCCCACGCTTCGGGGATTATTCCTGGAGTTCGTGAATAACAGCGAGGCGATCTGCGCCTGCGGCCTCCATCTGGAGCTTCGGCTCACCAACCTGTATAAAGCGCTGAAAGCGTATGATGCCACGGCCGCCTACGGCAGCGTTCCCGTTATGCACGGAGACAAGAACACGTTTAAAGACAATACCCTTCAAGCGCAGCTCTTCTATTCCGATCTGTACAACGGGCTCAAAGAGACGCTGCTGAATCGGTTCAACGATCTAAAGAACACCGCCACTTATAATATGAAAGTGGAGATTGACGATGCGGACAACATCCGTTTCACCAATCCGGCCTTTCACGATTTCCCGACCAATTACGGACTGCCGGACGGCGCCGTTCGCCTCCGTTGGAATGGCACCCGGTTCGTCATTTCGGTCTCCGGAACCGACGGGAACGTCCCGCTGGGGCAGTTCTGCTATATGCCCCCGCTGTATTACTTTGCGAACACCAACATCAGCACGACCCTGGACGCAAACGTCTATAAGAGCGTCACCTCGGATATGAGTTGGAGTGATATTCTGGGGAATTTCAGACAAGGCAAGATCGTGACGGCGGGCACGCGGTCCGTAGCGCTGGACAAGCCCCTCCAGTATGCCTGCGCGATGCTGTCCCTGACCGTTAAGGCCTCCAGCGCCTATCTCCCCGACAAGAACAGCATCCTGATCCCGTTGGGAGAATCGACGCTCGGCGGCACGACCAGCGATTTCCCCGTTACGGGTATTATCATCAGCGGCCAGTATGAGCAGCGCTTCGACTTCTCCCCGGTGACGGATGACGCATCCGGGGAAGATCTTTTCCCGGAATACTTCCTTTATGACAACCATACGCCCGGGATGTATCTCACCAAGACGCAGACTTCGGCGCCGCTGCGCACGCTGGTGTTCCCGACCCCCAAGCGGACGAATGTATTCTTCTTCCTGGAGTTCCTGAACAACACCAATCAGGCATTCGAGGGACGCGACGGGACCATCCTGCCCGGGTTTAGTTTTTATCTGCTGGGGGCGATCGACCTGGAGAGCAAACTCGAAGAGCCGGAAGCCGACCAGGAGAAGGATCGCGCTTTCCTGCAAGACCACTACACCGCGCTGAGCTGCGAGGTAAGCTCGCTGGAGAACGCGTACATGACCATTCCTGCCCTCGGAGAACCCATGCTGAAGATGGGCATCCGGACGCGACTGAATTGGCTGTATTCACCCGGTTCTTACGTAATTCTAGAATAAATGCGCAAGATTTGTCTCATAGGGTCTTTGTTGCTCGCAGCCGTTTTGCTGTGGGCTTGTCAGCGCGAGGACCTTGGAGACGAGCGCAAAGCGCATATCAGCGTCGCCATCGAGTTCCCCCAGCCGTTAGCGACAAAAGCGGACGCCTACCTGGAAGCACAGGAAGACGAGAACGCCATTCACAGTCTCTGCATCTGGGTTTTCCGCGAGACTGGAGAGAACAGCGGAACCTTGCTCGAGAATGCTCCGCTGAAAGTGAACGCCTCGGAATGGCCGTCGAATGGCGGCGTCAAAGAGTATGATATCAGCGTGGACTGGGAGTTCGCGCTCAACCCGCCCAGACTGAGCGTTTATGTACTGGCCAACGCGGAGTCCATCGGATTGGACCTCAGCAGCCCGCAAAACTATTCCATGCAGGATCTGGACAACGCCGTGTTTGGCCACGACGGAGCCCAGGACTACTTCGGAATCACGTCCCTGACGCGGGCCGTTCCGGCCACCGGACTGCCCATGAGTGCCGTGGGCAAGCACCTCGAGCCCGCTGGCTCCGTCCCGCGACTGAAGGTGGAATCGCTGACCCTGCAGCGCATGGTCTCGCGCATTCGAATGGTATTCTGCAAAACCCCGGCCGAAGTGCAACAAGGAGAGACGCCTCCGGACATCGCTATCAACGAAGTGGTCTTCAGCGGAAGGACCATTCCCAAGCTGGAGAAACTGTTCACGGAAGGCGAAACGGGCGTCCATTATTCGGACCTTACTATCACAGACAACAACTATGAGTCAGAGGCGCTTACCGTTCCCTGGGGAGGCGCAGGCGAGCTGTGCACCAACGCCCTGCCGGAGCGCCTGGTATATGTCAATCAGGATCCGGCCGAATACGAAGCGGCACTTCAGAGGGCCATCGACGACGGCACCTTGACCGACCTGGGTTACGTTTATCTGCGGGAGACCGACCGGAAACTGCGGGGGCGCGTCCGGTACTCCGTGGACGGAGAAAGCCGATTCCGCGAATTTGTCATGAACGAAGAAGGAGACTTTGCCCGCAATCATACCTGGACGCTCTTCGCCTACTTCCTCAGCGGGCGGAATCTTCAGATCCGGCTGGTCGTCATGCCGTGGGAAAAGATCGTAAAAAATATCCGCTTTGACGAGCTTTCCGTCAACGTGACCGAGCCGCTCAAATTTGAGGAAGGAACGGTGGATCAAGACCCCAACGCCAAAAAGAATCTGACCCTGATTCCCAGCGTTGTCGCTCATTTCTGGCTCCGCATCACAACGCCGGTGGGCGGAACCCTTTACGTGAAACCGGTGGGCGCGTCGAAATACTTTATCGTCTCCACCAACATCGATCCGGACAACCCCCAGAACACCATCAGCATCGACCCGACCAAGAACGGCGGCAAGGTGGACATTTATATCCGCCCCAGCGAGGAGGACATGCATCAGGACGATGTGGGGACGATCGAGTCCACCATCACGCTCTCCTTCTCCGTCGAGGTGGGAGATCGCTTTATTGACGCCAACTCCGAGGCGATTGATGACAATTACCGCATTTTCAGGATACAATGACGCGAAAGTGGTGCTCATATCTGCTGCTGATCCTGGCCGTTTCCCTGCTCTCCTGCACGAAAGGGCTGGAATTTTCGTGTCCATTCATTGAACTGACCGTGATCAGCGACGATTCCCCGAACACCAAGGCGCCGGCCGACGGAATCGACATTGACTACCAACAAGGCAATTACGTGATTCTGCGCGAAAACAAGATAGACTATGTGGACTTCTTTTTCTATCCGGGCGGCGACACAGAGCACGATGCCACGTACCATAAGAGAGTAACCTCCGGCAAGAACAAGAGCGATGTTTTCCGCCTGGACCTGGGAGCGGACCTGATCAACCACAAGATCTTCCCGTATAGCGACACGGAAGACATCCAGACCTGCCGCGTCTTCGCCGTTGTCAACTGTCCCGATGTTCTTGTCGCGGATGAAAACAATCTCGCGAACACGTCTTTACCCGAACTGAAGAGCAGGACCATAACGACCGACTTTATCTTCCCGGACCGGTACGATGACCACCTTACCTCGAAGATGCACTCCCACAAGAACTTCATGATGAGCGGCGAGGTCACGATGCGGCTCAACGGGCGCAGCATGGTCATGGCCTCCTCCGCCACCATAGAAGCAGTCCGCTACGCCAGCAAACTGACGGTAGGCGTGAATGTGGCCGACGAGGTGATCTCCGGCAATGACACCTGGATGCCGATGCTTGAGGGCATGCAGGTGTACCTGGTAAATGCCGTAAACACGGTCACGCTCGGAGGGCCTTTCCCGAATCCGAGAGACCCGGATCCGGACCATGATGTCGACGGAGAGTATTTCAGCTTTAAGGAAAACCCGATGCCTTTTGCATACAAGCAAAACGACGAGCTCAAGTTTTACTTCGACAAAACCGGCGATTACTATAACACCTATCCTTTTTATATGTACCCCCAGCAGTGGAGCCACAGTTCCTCGATTGCGCCGACCAAGGAGCCGTTCCTGAAACTGATCATCCCCTTCGTCCGGGTGGTCTATGATGCGCAGGGGGTCCCGCAGCCCCAAAGCCAGAAACAGTTTTATTATAAAGTCGTCATTCCGGACGACGTCCGCGATGCGGCGCCCGGCGTAAATCCTTCCGACTACCTTTGCCACTTCGTGAGGAACAACTGGTACCACGTAAATATTGACGTGGGCATTCTCGGCGCGGAGACGGACGAAGCCGAGGTCGAGACGACGGGCTCCGTCTATGTGGTGTACTGGCAGGACAAGAACGTGGTCGTGAAGAACGCCGAGATCGGCAAAGCGCGCTATCTTTCCGTCGATAAAGAGGAATACGAGATCCATAACGTGACGGACCTCACCGTGCCCTACACCAGCAGCCATCCGATCACCATCGAGAACGTCATCGCCACGCGGCCCTTCTATGGTGATGTGCCGAATACCGATTTGACATTGCCCGAAAGCGACCCGGATGTCTGCCGGGGGCCGGGAAATCGCGGGTTTGTCCGGAAAGTCACCGACGACCCGAACGACCATGGACGGCGACACGGATACGAAGTCGGATCCCTGTATCTGGATTTCAGCACAGAAGCCACCCGGCTCGTCAGCGAGCAGGGAGAGGTGCTGGTGCCCGGCTGGATCAGCATGAATGAAGACGCATCGGAGATCCACTTCCATCACACGATTGAAAATCACTACACGGAAAAGACTTTTGACTATGCCCCGTACACGGTTTCTTTCTCGGTGGAGCACGCGGACCTGAGCCATCAAGAGTATCGGAAAAACATCAAGATTGTCCAGCTCCCGGGTATCTACATCAAGGTTTGGAACAACTCCGACACCAACAACTCACACAACGGATATGTGTATATCGACGGCGCGCAGTACAAGCGCACCAAGTCCTATGATATTATCGGCAACTGGTACAAGAATAACAAGGACTATAAGTTCAACACGAACAGCACGAATAATGTAGCGGAAAGCTTCAGCCGCCTGATTCCCGAGATGCAGGATCTGCAATGGCGGGTCATCAACTATACCGGAGGCAGCAAAGCCCTGTACCGTATCGATGTCTCCGTTTTGCCGGAAGACTCGGATTTCGTCATCGGGGACGCCCGAATGACCACGGTGGACAATCTGGAAGACGAGAACAGCTTCCTCGGGAAGAAGCGCTTCCACGGTCAAGCAGCCGCGGATGGCGATGTGGTTGACGGCACCTGGTTCGACCACTATCCCAACCCGACCTACCCGGAGGCCAGTTCCAACTTCTGGAATACCTGGAGCGAATCGGCGTGGCAAAGCGTGTATGACGGGTTCGGCAGCCCGAAGCCCGTGGAAGCCAGCGTCCCCTATTCCTGGCCCGAAGAGCACCATTCCGCCTGGACATTGGCGCCAAGCATAGAAGACCCTACGGGACAGCGCACCCTGCAGCATTATTATCCCGCCGACCCTTCCGAGCGAACGGCCAACCTCATGGCGCCCAGCTACCTCATTGCCTCCAAATATGGTGGCGTGGAGTATTACCGCGGCACCTACTATGAGGAAGCCGTTTACCGCTGCGCCGCCTACCAGGAAGACGGCTATCCGGCCGGACGTTGGCGCCTGCCGACGCGCGGAGAGATCAAGTTTATAGCCATGCTGTCCGCCAACAAGGCGTTTACCTTCCTCTTCTCGGAGGGAGGCTACTATTGGTCGGCCAACGGCGCGGTCAAGGTCGTGGCCGGCGGCGTGGAAGACGTCAACGAAGAATTCGCCCTGGGCCGTTGCGTTTACGATATCTGGTATTGGGGCGAACAGGATCAGCTTACAGGAGAAAACCGAAAAGTATTCACTTGGGGAGACCGGGAACGATGAAAGCGTGGAAATGGGTCATATTGTCAGCGCTTGCGCTGGTGTCCTGCATCAAAGAAGAGATGCAGGAGCCGGAGCCGTCCCTGGACATTGAAGGCTTGCCCATCACCATTCGCTTCTCCGTTCAGGGCCCGCCTGTCGACAAGCCCACCAAAGCTGTCGGAGATGGTCTTGACAGCGACCTGACCGGCGGCCTGGAGACCTTGCACCTCGCCGTATTCGGCGGATCCGGGTACCTCAAGGATTACAAGGAGGCCCGGTTGATTGGGGACCCGACCATGGTTGAGTTCCCGGTAGAGAAGAAGGTCCAGAAGAAAGACGGTGACAACCATCCGCTTTACTACGAAGTAACGACTGATCCCGGGACAGGAGAAGAGACGGTCACGGACATTGAGACGACGGAATACACGGGACATCCGGTGTATATTGTGCAGACCATTACCCGGACGGTGCCGACGTATAATTACGAAGTCACCCTGCCGATGTCCACCAGCAACCGAACCATTCATTTCCTTGGGAACGGCCCTTCCACGCTTCCTTTCGGCTGGGACTCCGACGTGATTCCCGTCCAGCTTTCCCAGCTCAGGAAATATACGGAAGCCGGGGCCGAGGAGGAGAAGTCCCTCAAAGCCAAGGCCTATTGGCAGATGAAGACCTTCCAGGGAGGCATCACCGCCAAGAAAGAAGGTGGATACTATGTCTCCGCGCCTGACGACAACGGTCACAAATACCGGTACGGCGTAAGCAAGGAAGAGGATGAACAGTTCTACGCCCATGGCGGCTTCCAGGTAGAAGATGCCGTCAACGATCAATTCAAGAATATCCCGCTGATCCGCAACTGGGCCAAGATCGTTTTGTATTCCCTGCCCAAGGAGCAATCTCATTTTGAAGCCATCAGCATGGCCGTCATCAATGTGCCGTCCCGAGGCTCCATCGCCCCCTACAGCACCGCCACAGGCGGCTTTGTCAACCATTACGAGACCAAAGGCTTTGATGAGTTGCGGGCGATGAATTATCCCGCCAGCCTTCCGTCCGGGACGCTATTTGACACGTCCATCCCCGAGGCTTCCGAGTTCGTTCCGAAGCAGCCCGGGGACCCTGGCTACGAAGACCAGTTCATAGACGGAGGACGAGTCGCACTGGCTTCCTCGCTGGAGGATCTTTATTCCCAAAGCGACAACGAGAGCGCCGTGTACCTGTATGAACGCCCCGCCCCCTCCGAGAGCATCCCGCCGTCTTACGTCATCATTTACGGCAAGTACTATGAGCATCCAGAGAGCCCGGACGACCATGGAGAGCCTTGTTACTACAAAGTGGACCTGATGGAGACCATTGCGGACGAGAACGGAGATCTTGAGTCTCGTTACTACCCGATCTACCGCAACTTCAAGTATCAGATCTGGGTCAGCCGGATCCTCTCCAAAGGGCACGCGACCCCGCAGGCAGCCGCCGCATCCGCCGGTAGTGCGGACGTCTCGGCGGACGTTACCACCGGGCACCTCTCCGATATTTCCGATGGCATCGGCCGTCTGCACCTGAACTGGATGGCCAAGACTTATACGGCTGCGGACGAGGAAGAAGAGACCACGCTCCACGTCTATTTCTCCAACCAGACGGGAGCCGCCATCACAGAGACGGACCAGACCAAGAATCAATTTCTGAAGGCGGAACTGCTTCCGCCAACAGATAAGAAAAAACTTCCCAACGGGGACTATGACGATGTCATCGAGGCTCTTGAGCTGAAGGCGCTTCCTGTGACCACCCAGGAGTCCGAAGGCTGGCTTCAGGTTTATTTCAAGGTGAAAAGATATGAAGGGCGGACGGCGCGCAGCCAGACCATCCGAATCACGGGCGTACAGCAAGCGACGGCCAACTCGCCCGCCAGCCGGATTTACCGCGACGTGGTCATTAGCGTGCTTCCGAAGCAGCCGCTTAAAGTCACCTGCGAACAAGAGCGCATTTTCCCCCGGAAAGGTGAGGAGGAAACCATCTCGTTCAGCATCCCGGACGGCTTGCTGAAATCCATGTTCCCGCTGACCTTTACGATTGAAGCCGACCGGATGACCCTGTCGCCGGACCTGGCTTACCCCGAAGAGAACATGTCCGTTGTGTACGGAGAATCCACCTCTCTGCACCCCGACTATGCCGGCAAGCCCGCCTTCCAATATTTACGGACCATTTCCTGGGATGATTATCGCGACAGCGAGAAATTCCCGCTGACGATGGGGGCGGATGAGCGCATGTGGCGCACAGTAACCTGTCACTTCAAGACCAATTGCGACAACAATCACGCGAAGGTTTGGGTGACGAATCCCTTCTTCATCCATGAGGATATCAAGGGCTCGTCCTGGGACGAGTTCTATAACTTCAATTATAAAGAATTTCACGAGTTGAAGTATCCCGACCCGGTCCCCTGCTTGCCGGATCAGCCCGTTCGCTTTGTGTTCTCTGTTGACGCCAAGGGCAAGGACGCGCAGCAGCACGATATTTATCCGGAGATTACGATGACGCTTCGCGGACTCGCGATTACGGAGGAAATAGCGAATCTGAATTTCATCGATACGGGTGTTTATTCATTCACCCCGACAAACGGGACCAACGAGTTTTCCTTCCGCACACTCAACAATATGGGCGATATCTGTGTGACCTTGGAAGCGGAAGATTACTACACCGCATCACTTGAGCCTTATCATTTCAATAAGGGCATGCCCAAGTATTCCTATGGTCTGCTGGAAGGCTTCAAGAACGGGAGCAACTGGTCCAATGTGGCGTATGGAAGGGTAGAATCCGGACTCAAGTACAGCAACGCGAGCGATGACCGTGCTGTTATCTTCGCCTATTTTACTGACCCCGCGGATCCCCACGCCACGACCATCCGACTGACCGATGCGGAAGGTAATTACATTGGCGGGAATTCCGAACAGCACGGAAGGAGCTCCGGCCTGTATGCCGTATCGCCGGGCAGCTACCAGAGCGGCTGGACACCGACCGGCCCGACGGGTACGAATGGCATGCCCAACTACCATGAGGTCGTTCTCAAGACCGCCACCAAGGGATCTCCGTCCTACGATCCGATCGTGTTCCGTCTGGAAGCCGACGGATATGTGACGCAGGAATTCCGTTACGAGCGTCTCCGCAAGCCGCGTCTGCACTCGCTCGAAGTCAAGAATTCCGACATGAAGACCTGGTTCCAGGAGGATGGCAGCGCCTGGGTCATTTATCCACCCAGCATTAAAGATGAATCCTATTTTAAATTAAAGATCGAGAAGCTTGACGCGGGCGCCCCGGATCCTGTATTAGACAACAGTGGTAATCTATGCTTGGGAGGAACGCCGGGAAGTACCGTTGCGACCGACGCCCGCTACAGACTGACCTTCATGGCCGGCGACCCCGGTATGCTTGGGCTTCCGTTCTCAGGATCGGCGCAATACAAAGCGCAGCGCTTCTATTATTGCAAGTTTACATTCGTCTCGTCTAATCGTCCGGCGGAGGCCACGCCAGATTCGGATGCCGGAACCTATTTCCGCTACCCCGGCAGTTCAACGGACTTCCAGTGGATTGCCTTCAACAACGTGAATGAGTATCCGGGAGACCGCACTTCCGGCGACTGGAGCCCGCTGGTCAACCAGAAATCCATTACCTTCACCGTCGGATCAAATCCGATCCAGCTCTCAGGCTTTATGTACAAGGCCCTTTCGGAGGTCCAGTAGCACCCCCAGGTCAGCCGCACAGCGACGGGGCAAGAGAATGGGCTCCGCTCCAAAACCAAAAAGACCTCCCGGCGGGGAGGTCTTTGTTTTGGGGTGCGATGTGGGGCTCGAACCCACGACACCCAGAACCACAATCTGGTGCTCTACCAACTGAACTAATCGCACCATATTCAGAAGGGAATGCAAAGGTACAAAAATATTTTTGGGATGCAAGCGCGGAAGAAAGAAAAATCACTATCTTTGTGAGATTTCTCTCAAGAAACACCACCGAAATATGGCAAAAGAGATAAAATTCTCCCTGGTTTACAGGGACATGTGGCAGTCCTCCGGCAAATATCAGCCGCGTGTGGACCAGTTGGTGCGGGTGGCCCCGCCCATCATTGAAATGGGTTGCTTCGACCGTGTCGAAACCAACGGCGGCGCCTTCGAGCAGGTGAACCTCCTCTACGGCGAGAACCCGAACGTGTCCGTGCGCAAGTGGACGGCTCCCTTCCACAAGGCCGGCATTCAGACCCATATGCTGGAGCGCGGCCTGAACGCGCTGCGCATGTACCCCGTGCCTGCGGACGTGCGCGAATTAATGTTTAAGGTCAAGAAGGCGCAGGGCACCGACATCTCCCGTTCCTTCTGCGGCCTGAACGACCCGCGCAACCTCAAGCTTTCCATCGAATACGCGAAGAAGGCCGGCATGATTTCCCAGGCCGCCCTCTCCATCACCCACTCCCCCGTACACACGGTGGAGTATTACCTCAAGCTGGTGGATCAGCTTGTTGAGTACGGCGCGGACGAGATCTGCCTCAAGGACATGGCCGGTGTCGGCCGTCCGACGGAGCTCGGCCTGATCGTCGCCGGCATCAAGAAGCGCCACCCGCAGATCAAGGTCCAGTACCACGGCCACAGCGGCCCGGGCTTCTCCCCCGCCTCCATGCTGGAGGTCGCCCGCGCCGGCGCCGACTACCTCGACGTGGCCGTCGAGCCCCTCTCCTGGGGTAAGGTCCACCCGGACGTGATCACCATCCAGCAGATGATGAAGGCCGACGGCTTCCTCGTGAAGGACATCAACATGGACGCCTACATGGAGGTCCGCAGCCTCACGCAGGAATTCATCGACGACTTCCTCGGCTACTGGATCAACCCGACCAACGCCCAGATGACCTCCCTGCTCGTCGGTTGCGGCCTGCCGGGCGGCATGATGGGCTCGATGATGGCCGACCTGACGGGCTTCAAGGCCGCGATCAACGCCTCCGAGCGCGCCAACGGCAAGCCGGAGAGCAGCCTCGATTCGCTGATGGTCCAGCTCTTCAACGAAGTGGAATACGTGTGGCCGCGCCTCGGCTACCCGCCCCTCGTGACCCCGTTCAGCCAGTACGTCAAGAATACGGCGCTGATGAACCTGCTCGCGATGGCGCAGAACAAGCCGCGCTTCTCCACGATCGACAAGGACACCTGGGGCATGATCCTCGGCAAGATGGGCACCCTGCCCGGGCCGCTCGCTCCGGAGATCGTCGCGCTCGCCAAGGAGAAGGGCATGGAGTTCTACACCGGCAACCCGCAGGACGAGTATCCCGACGAGCTCCCGAAGTTCCGTCAGATGATGAAGGAAGAGGGCTGGGACTGCGGCCAGGACGATGAAGAGCTCTTTGAGCTTGCCATGCACGAGCGTCAGTACCGCGACTACAAGAGCGGCATCGCCAAGGAGCGTTTCAACAAGGATCTCGAAGCCTTCCGCGAGAAGGCCGGCGCCCCGATCGTCGTCAAGCGCGCGGTTGTGGAGATGCCTGAGTTCGACCTGAACGCGCTGCTCGCGAAATATCCCAAGGCCACGCCCATCCAGGCGCCCGCCGCCGGCCAGATGCTCTGGCAGGTGGATGTGAACGACAAGTCCACCGCCCCGGCGGTCGGCACCCAGGTCGCTTCCGGCAAGCCCTGCGGCTATGTCCAGACCTGGTACGGCATGGAGGAGCTTCTCCCCGCCGCCGACGGCCAGATCGTCGCCGTCACCGCCCCGCAAGGGAAGAAGGTGCAGAAGGGCGAGATTGTCGCGCTGATCCAGTAAGCGACCCCGCCCGCAAGAAAGGCCGGCCCGCACGCTGCGGCCGGTCTTTTTTATTTATATTTGCAATATGAGACTCCAATTCCTCCTGACCACAGCCCTTTCACTCGCGATGGGGATCATCGCCCATGGGCAACACTACTGCAACCCACTCCCGATGCCGATCGGTCCCGGCGGCAACGCCAGCGGAGACGTCACCGTCCTCGAAGAGGGCGGAAAGTATTATATGTGCTGCACCGGCGGCGGCATGTGGGTGTCCGACGACCTGCTCAACTGGGAATTCCACGCCGTGGAGCACATCCCCGTGGCCCCGGACCTGGTCAAATACCAGGGCAAGTTCTACCTGACCGGCAACAGCGACCACGTCTTCGTGGCCGACCATCCGCTCGGCCCCTACAAGGACCTGGGCCTGTTCAAGGACACCGGCCCCATCGAGGACGGCTGGAACGGCGGCTTCGACACCAAGATCTTCGTCGACGACGACGGCCAGCCCTACCTCTTCTGGCCGGGCCGCGGCATCAGCGGCATCTACGGCGTCAGGCTGGACCCCAAGGATCTGACCCGCTTCGCGGAAAAGCCGACCCACCTCTTCGGCTTCAACCCGATGCACGCCTGGGAGCGCTACGGCGAGATGAACGAGTATCCGGCCGTCGCCTGGATCGAGGGCCCCTGGATCATCAAGCGGAACGGCATCTATTATCTCGAATATTCCGCCTCCGGCACCCAGTGGAAGACCTACGCAGAAGGCTACTACACAGCCACTTCCCCGCTCGGTCCCTACACCTACGCGCCCAACAATCCGCTGCTCCGCAAGACGGAGGGACTCGTGACCGGTACGGCCCACGGCTCCATCGTGAATTATAAAGATGAGTGGTGGCAGTTCTACACCATCGTGCTGTCCAACCCGCCGGGCGGCCGCCGCATCGGCATGGACCGCGTCGAATTCGACGCGGACGGCCTGATGTCCTGCACGGTCACCGATACGCCTCAGCCCGCGCCGGGCACCGTGGCGAAGAAGGGTGTTCCCGCTTCCATTCCCGTGACCATCAACAAGATCAACGCGATGAACGCGCTGTCCAAGTTCTCCTCCCAGCAGCCCGGATTCCCGGCCGCCTTCGCAGTGGACAACTACAGCGGCACCGTGTGGATGCCCGAGGCCGGCGACGCCCAGCCGTCCATCACGGTCGAACTCTCCCCGGCCACGCGTTTCGACGTCGTGCAGCACTTCACCGTGAACGGCATGCGCGTGATGTTCTCCGGCGCCGGCCGCCGCTTCGGCGCGCCGCAGGTCCTGCCCGTCTATAAGTACAGGCTCGAGGTCTCGCAGGACGGCGAGAAGTATGTCACCGTGCTGGACCTCACGAAGAACCAGGTCGCCCGCGACACCGTCTTCGAGGAGTTTGAGCCCGTCAACTGCCGTTTCGTGCGCCTGACCGTCACCGACTGGCCGAAGGAATTCCCGCTCGGCGTGATCGACTTCACCGTTTTCGGTTACCCCGACGGATACGATCCCGCAGCCGTCGCGACCCCCGTTTTTTCGAACCTTCCGCCGGACAGCGAGTCCGGCTACCAACGCCGCTAGCATATGAAAAAAACCATTCTTCTGCTTAGTGCCGCGTTCCTGTCCGGCACCCTGGCCCTGGCCCAGCGGCCCCGGCCGACGGCCGACCTCCCGAAGTGGGAAGGCGTGGCCGACACGCCCCAGATGGGCTGGAGCTCATGGAACTGTTTCATGACCGAGATTAACGAGGACCTCATCAAGGCCACCGCCGACGCGATGGTGGAGTTGGGCCTCGTGGACGCCGGCTACGTCTATCTCAACCTCGATGACGGCTGGCACGGTGAGCGCGACGCGAGCGGCTTCGTGCTCGAGGACCGGGAGAAGTTCCCCTCCGGCATGAAATCCCTCGCGGACTACCTCCATGCGCGTGGCCTCAAGCTCGGCATCTACAGCGACGCCGGCGACTTCACCTGCGCCTGCTACACCGGCAGCCGCGGCCACGAGTACCAGGACGCGATCACCTACGCGCACTGGGGCGTGGATTACCTCAAATACGACTGGTGCTTCACCACGAACGCCAACGCCAAGGGCTCCTACACCCTGATGCGCAACGCCCTGCGCAAGGCCGGCCGTCCCATCCTCTTCAGCATCTGCGAATGGGGTGTGAACAAGCCCTGGGAATGGGCGCAGGACGTCGGTCACTCCTGGCGCACCACGGGCGACATCGGCCCGGCCTTCGCGCCCGTGTCCGTCAGCTACGACGAGCAGGGTCGCCGCAAGTGGAAGCCGATGAGCGTGCTCGAGATCATCGACATCAACGAGCCGCTGCGCGAGTACGCCGGCCCCGGCCACTGGAACGATCCGGACATGCTCGAAGTGGGCAACAGCGCCACGGTGGACGGCATTTTCTACGACATGACGGACAGCGAGGACCGTGCGCATTTCACGATGTGGTGCATGATGGCCGCGCCCCTGATTCTCGGCAACGACCTGACGAAGATCACACCCGAGACGCTCGCGATCATCACCAACCGGGAGATGATCGCCGTGGATCAGGATCCGCTCGGCATCCAGGGCCTGCGTCTCAAGAATGAGGACGGCGTCCAGTACTGGT
Organism: Bacteroidales bacterium; assembly: GCA_016291185.1. The sequence continues at coordinate 47,238 of JAEFAI010000004.1, read as the reverse complement.
TCAAGCCTCTCGCTGACGGCGACTGGGCCTTCTGCGTGATGAACACCCGTGAGGAGGACGTCACCCTCACCCTCGACTGGTCCGCGCTCGAAGTCAACGACGCGCTCAGCAAGCGCCGCACCGATTTCGCCGGCACGACCTACTCCGTCCGCGACATCTGGCATCCCGAGGCGAAGCCCTTCACCACCCGCACCAAGGGCCGCCGCAAAGGTCAGTTCAACGTCGCCGCCCGCACCGTCACCGTCCCCACCCACGATGTCGTCGCCTATCGCCTCACCCCGATGAAATAGGCTCCCGGCCCCAGCCCCGGCCCCATTCCGATGCGCCCCGCGTCCCAGGTTTTGTCCCGATAAGAGCGTTTTACCCCCTATTTCGCTTCTACCGGGACAAAACCTGGGACGCGGGGCGCACTCCCCTTCCAGACGCGGCAGATCACCCCTCAACGAACGCCCCGCCGCAGCGGGGAATTGAACCGGGGACGAGGCTGGGCCAGTTTGCTGCCAAAAATGCAGGAAAGTGGAAAAAAATGTAAGAGATTGGAAGAAAATGGAAAAAATTTACTACCTTTGTCCATTGCGTATAAGAATTGAACGAAATGGTCACTTTCATCGGCGAATACACATCCCGCGTGGACGACAAAGGAAGGCTGGTTCTTCCCGCGCCGCTCAAGGGTGCGTTGCCGCCGGGAAGCGACATGAGGTTCGTCGTCAAGAAGGATCTTTTCGAGCCTTGCCTCGAGATGTACTGCTTCGAAGAATGGGAGCGGCAGTCCGGCAAGGTCAAAGACAGTCTCGACCTCACCTTCAACCGTCAACACGCACAATTCTGGAGAGAATATATGCGGGATCGTGACATCGTCGAGCCGGACGCCAAGTTCGGCCGCATCTCGATCAGCCGCAAACTCCTTGATTCCATCGGTGTGAACAAAGAAGTGGTTTTCTCCGGCAATGATTTCAAGATTGAGATCTGGGCCAAAGAGCGTTACGAGATGTCCAGACTGTCAAGCGGCGATTTCATTGCCATCGCGGAAAGCCTCTCGAAAAAGGGGCCCGCAAATGTCTGAGTACCACAATCCCGTCCTGCTGCACCCCAGCGTTAACGCGCTGGTCCTCAACCCCGACGGCTTCTACGCCGACGCGACCTTCGGCGGCGGCGGCCACAGCCGCGAGATCCTCTCCCGACTCTCCCCCAAGGGACACCTCATGGCCTTCGACCGCGACGAGGACGCCCTGGCCCAGGCCCCGGACGACCCGCGCTTCATTCTTATACACAACAACTTCCGGTTTATCCATAACTACACCCTCCTCCACGCGGAAGGAGGGCTCGACGGGATCCTCGCCGACCTGGGCGTGAGTTCCCATCAGTTCGACACGGCGGAAAGGGGCTTCTCCTTCCGCTTCGACGCTCCGCTCGATATGCGGATGAACAGGCAGGGCGGTAAGACCGCCTCTGACATCGTCAATTCTTATACGCAAGAAGAATTGGAAAAGATCTTCCGGCTCTACGGCGAGCTCGACAACGCCCGCCGGGTGGCGCAACTCATTGCGACCGCCCGCGGCGCCGCGCCGATCCTCACCACAGACGACCTCGACCGTGCCATCGCGGCGGCCCTGCCATCATTCGCTGAACATAAGTACCTCGCCAAGGTCTATCAGGCCCTGCGCATCGAGGTCAACGAAGAGATGCGCGCGCTGGAGAAATTCCTCTCCGGCGCCGCTGCATCCCTCAAGAAAGGCGGCCGCCTGGCCGTCATCACTTACCACTCCCTCGAGGACCGCATGGTGAAGAACTTCATCCGCAGCGGCAACATCGCGGGCGAGGAGGAAAAAGACGTCTTCGGGCGAAGCAGCGCGCCCCTGAAGGCCGTCGATCGCAAGCCGATCCTGCCCGACGAGGCGGAGATCGCCGCCAACACCCGCGCGCGCAGCGCCAAACTCAGAATCGCCGAGAAACTATGAAGACCTGGAAGATAGCAGACATCGGCCTGTTCTTCAAGAACAGTATTCAGGCGATCCTGAAGGGGGAGTTCCTGCTCCGCCTCAACGTCGGGCGCTACTTCGTCCACATCGCCTACACCTTCCTGCTCTTCGGACTCGTGATCTGGTTCAGCCTGATGATCGAGACCACGATGAGCAAGGTCGAGAAAAACAAGGCGGTGCTCAAGGAGCTCGAGATCGTGCATTCGCAGAAGGTCTTCGAGCTGGTTAACGTGAGCCGGCGCTCAAGCGTGGAGGAGATGCTCGAGCAGCTGGGTTCGCATGTCAAAGAGGCTGAAAAGCCTGCAACGGTCGTAAAACGATGAGTACAGAAGCCACCAACCCCAAGATCAAGAAGCGCGACAGGATCGGCGTGATCCTGTACCTGCTTTACGTGGCGATGCTCATCGCCGCGCTGGTCTTGATCGGCAAGATCGTCCTCATCCAACTCCTCTGGAAACCCGAGCCGAAGATCGAGACCGCCCTCACCCCGTCCAACACCATCAGCATCGTGGAGCCCGCCCGCGGCAACATCCTCGACGCCGAGGGGCGCCTACTCGCCATCTCCTGCCCGACTTACCAGTTCTACATGGACTGCACCGTGCTCAAGGACACCAACACCCCGCAGCAGGAGCAAGGCTGGCTGGACAAGGCCCGTCAGCTCTCCGAGGGGCTCGCCGCCGAATTCGGCGACCGCACGGCCGACCAGTACTACAAGCTCATCACCGACGGCCGCAAGAACGGCCGCAAATATGTCCGCCTCGGCCACCCGGTCGATCGCAACGCCTACAACCGCGTGATCGCCCTGCCGCTCTTCCGCGACGGCCGCTACCGCAGCGGCATGATCGTGGAGCAGGAGCACATCCGCCAGTACCCTTACGGGAGACTCGCCCGGCGCACCATCGGCTTCGTACGCAACAACAAGTCCGAGGTCACCAACACCCACATCGGCCTCGAAGGCAAGTTCGACTACGTTCTGCACGGCCAGGAGGGCCGCGAATGGATGCGCGTGACCGACTACGGCCGCGTGCGCAACAGCGACAGCGCCTACGTCAAGGCCGTGGACGGCAAGGACCTGCGCATCACGCTGAACATCGACTACCAGGACATCGCCGATCGCGCGCTGCGCGAGCAGATCGAGAACGAGCAGGACCTCGAGGGCGCGTGCTTCGTGCTGATGGAGGTCTCCACGGGCGCCATCCGCGCCATGGTCAACCTCGTCCGCGAGGACGGCAACGGCCCCTTCGAGGAGATCCAGAACCTCGCCATCGGCCGCAAGGCCGAGCCGGGTTCCGTCTTCAAGACCGTCACGCTGATGTCCGTGCTCAACGACGGCTTCATCAAGAGCCTGGAGGAGACCCTGCCCGCCACCAACGGCAACGTGGCCGGAACTTCCATCCGGGACGCGCACATCCCCGAGTTCGTCCGCCAGCACCACACCAACCGCATTTCGGTCCTGGACGGCTTCAAGATTTCGTCCAACTACGTCTTCGCGACCCTGGCGGTCAAAAACTACGGCATCGACAAGAGCAAGGGGCGCGGCAAGGGTCTGGAGAAGACCGAGCGCTTCCTGCAGAACATTTATAACTACAAGCTCGGCGAGGCCTTCGCCTTCGACCTGGACGGCCTGCAGACGCCGACCATTCCAAACCCGTCCACGCGCTACTGGACCGACACCGACCTCGGCTCCATCGGCTTCGGCTACAGCACCGAAGAGACCCCGCTGCACATCCTGACCTTCTACAACGCCATCGCGAACAAAGGCCGGATGATGAAGCCCTACCTGGTCGAGGACATCGAAGAGAACGGCATCGTGACGGAGCGGCGCGGCCCCGGCGTGCTGAACGCCGCTGTGTGCTCCAAGGCCGTGGCCGACACCATCACCCGCGCGCTCAAGGCCGTGACCGAGGACGGCACCGCCAAGCGGCTGAAGGGTGCCAAATGCACCGTCGCCGGCAAGACCGGCACCTCCTTCGGCACCTACGCCAACGGCCAGTACCAGGATGCGCAGGGACGCCGCAAGTACCAGGGCACCTTCGTGGGATTCTTCCCCGCCGAGAAGCCCCAGTACAGCGTCATCTGCATGGTTTATTCCAAGCCGACCTCCCGGCAGTTCCAGGGAGGCGGCATCCCCGCCGCCGCCATCCGCACCGTGGTGGACAAGTTGTACAACATGGACCCCTGCTTCCGGGACGAACTGAGAAGAAGCACTGCAAACAGATGAAACTGAGTGAGATCATAAAGAACTGCGGCGTGCTCGCCGTCCAGGGCCGCGAGGATGTGGAGATCACATCCGTGACCAACGACTCCCGCCGCGTCCAGAGCGGCAGCTTATTCATCGCCGTGAACGGTTGCGGGAACGACGGCCGCGCCTACCTGCAGAAAGCCATCGACGCCGGCGCCGCCGCTGTCCTGTACGAATCCTCGAGCGCTGCTTGCGCTGGTAGCAACGTTCCCGCGAGCAGGCCGGATCGCGAAAGCGATTATCCGGCCATCCCCCTTGAGGGGGCGCAGGGGGTGAAGGTGCCTGCGGCGGTCACATCAGTGACCGTCGGCGACAGCCGCAAGGCTGTAGCGATGGCGGCGGATGCTTTTTATGGCCATCCGAGCGGCAAGCTCAAGCTCGTGGGCATCACGGGCACGAACGGCAAGACGACGACCGTCACCCTCCTCTACCACATGTTCCGCCACCTCGGCTACGAGTGCGGCCTCCTTTCGACCATCGCCAACTACGTCGGCACGCGCCGCAGCGAGACCGCCAACACCACCTCCGACCCCGTGACCCTCAACGCCCTGCTCGCCGAAATGGTCGAGGCGGGCTGCGAGTACTGCTTCATGGAGGTAAGCTCGATCGGCGTGGAGCAGCAGCGCATCGCCGGGTTGGAATTCCGCGCAGCGATCTTCTCCAACCTCACCCACGACCACCTCGACTACCACGGCACCTTCGCGGAATACCTCCGCTGCAAGAAACTCTTCTTCGACGGCCTCTCCGCCAAAGCCACGGCCATCATCAACCTGGACGACAAGCACGGCGAAGTGATGGTTCAGAACACTGCCGCCCATGTGGTCGGCTACTCCTGCCGGAGCGCCGCCGACCACTGCGCCCGCATCCTCGAGCAGAGCCCCGAAGGAATGCTGCTGCGCATCGACGGCAACGAGGTGTGGTCGCGCCTGATCGGCGCGCACAACGCCTACAACCTCCTCGCCATCTACACCACCGCCCTCGTGCTCGGCATCCCGCAGGACGAGGCGCTCGTGGCACTGTCCCGCCTGGAGCCCGCTCCGGGCCGCCTGGAAACCCTCCGCGGGCCGAAGGACCTGAGCGTCGTGATCGACTACGCCCACACCCCCGACGCCCTGGAAAACGTCCTGAAGACCCTGCGCGACGTCGCGCCCGACCGGGAGCTCGTCTGCGTGTTCGGCTGCGGCGGCGACCGCGACAAGACCAAGCGTCCAGAGATGGGCGCCGTGGCCGGCCGCCTCGCGGACCGCGTATTCATCACCTCCGACAACAGCCGCACCGAGCGCACGGAGGACATCATCGAAGACATCAAGCGTGGGCTGGACCCGGCTGCTCTCGCCAAGACGGTCTGCATTGCCGACCGCCGCGAGGCCATCCGCACCGCCCTGCTGCTCGCCCCGAAGGGCGCTACGATCCTGCTGGCCGGCAAGGGCCACGAGACCTACCAGATCCTCGGCACGGAGAAGCACCACTTCGACGAACGTGAAATTGTACTGGAAACCTTCAAAACCCTCGAGTCATGCTGAACCACCTTGTAGACTGGCTCCAAAGCCTCGGCCTGCACATCCCCGGCGCGGGTCTGTTCAACTACCTCTCCTTCCGCGCCATGCTCGCGGCCGTGATCAGCATGCTGATCGCCTTCTTCGCCGGCGGCGCCATCATCCGCAAGCTGCAGCGCGCGCAGATCGGCGAGGAGATCCGCGACCTCGGCCTGGAAGGCCAGATGCAGAAGAAGGGCACGCCTACGATGGGCGGCGTGATCATCATCGCCGCGCTGCTGGGTTCCGCCCTGCTCGTCTGCCGGCTTGACAGCATCTATACCCTGCTGCTCATCGGCACCACCGTCTGGTGCGGTGCCATCGGCTTCGCCGACGACTATATCAAAGTATTCAAGCATAACAAGGAAGGCATGAGCGAGCGGGGCAAACTGATCCTTCAGTTCGGGCTGGGCCTCTTCGTAGCCCTGACCGTCTGCCTGAGCCCGAGCATCCCCACCGAGCGGCTTGTCACCACGATCCCCTTCGTGAAGGCGCACGAGTTCGACTACTCCTGGCTCTCCCCCTTCCACGGGCAGCTGGGCGTCTATTGCTCCTGGGGCATCTACATGGTCATGATCATCCTCGTGGTCCTGGGCTGCTCCAACGGCACCAACCTCACCGACGGCATGGATGGCCTGGCCACGGGCACCTCGGCCATCGTGGGCGTGGCCCTCGGTATCATCGCCTGGCTGAGCGGCGATGCACTCAACGCGCACTACCTCAACATTATGCACATCCCCGGCGCCGGTGAAGTGGCCATCTACATGGCCGCCTTCGTGGGCGCCCTGCTGGGCTTCTTGTGGTACAACACCTTCCCCGCCCAGGTCTTCATGGGCGACACGGGCAGCCTCACCATCGGCGGCGTGATCGGCGTGAGCGCCGTGCTCATCCGCAAAGAGCTGCTGCTGCCCATCCTCTGCGGCATCTTCCTGATGGAGAGCCTGTCGGTCATCATCCAGCGCACGCACTTCAAGCGCACGAAGAAGAAATACGGCGAGGGCCGGCGCATCTTCCTGATGGCGCCGCTCCACCACCACTACCAGAAGAAGGGCATCCCCGAGCCGCGCATCGTCACGCGTTTCTGGATCATCGGGATCATCCTGGCAGTCAGCACATTGGCATTACTTAAAGTTAGATAGTAGAAAGATATGGCAAGAATTGTAGTTTTGGGAGGAGCGGAAAGCGGCGTCGGAGCCGCCGTGCTCGCGAAAGTCAAGGGATTCGACGTCTTCCTGTCCGACAACGGGAAGATCAAGGACGAGTACCTCGCCACGCTCAAGAAGTGGGACATCCCCTTCGAGCAGGGCGGGCACACGCCCGAGAAGATCCTGGACGCCGACGAGGTCATCAAGAGCCCCGGCATCCCGGGCACGGCCCCGATGATCAAGGCCCTGCGCGAGCAGGGGACGCACATCGTCTCCGAGATCGAATTCGCCGGGCGCTACGACAGCGCGAAGAAGATCTGCGTGACCGGCTCGAACGGCAAGACCACCACCACCTCCCTGATCTACCACCTCCTCCGGGAGGCGGGCCTGGACGCGGGCCTGGGCGGCAACATCGGCAAGAGCTACGCCCTGCAGGTCGCGACCGAGAAGCACGACTACTACGTGCTGGAAATCAGCAGCTTCCAGCTGGACGACGTGTATGATTTCCGCCCGGACATCGCCATCATCACCAACATCACGCCCGACCACCTCGACCGCTACGACCACAAGCTCGAGAACTACGCGCAGGCGAAATTCCGCATCACGCGCAACCTCCGGCCGGACGACTGCTTCATCTTCGACTCCGACGACGCCATCACCATCCGCCAGCTGGAGGAGGTGGTCATCAAGGCCAAAATGCTCCCCTTTTCGCAGGAGAAGGAAGTCGCGCAGGGCGCCTTCCTGCGCAGCGGCGACCGCATCGTCCTGCGCTACGAGCAGGACGAGACCGAAATCCTGCTGCAGGAGCTGGCCCTGGGCGGCAAGCACAACGTCTATAACTCCATGGCCGCAGCCCTGGCCGCCAAGGCCACGGGTATCAGCAACGAGAGCATCCGCGCCAGCCTGAAGACTTTCGCGCCCATCGAGCACCGCCTCGAGCCCGTGCTGAGCGTACGCGACGTCCTCTATATCAACGACTCCAAGGCCACCAACGTGGACTCCGCCTGGTACGCCCTCGAGTGCCAGAGCCGTCCGGTCGTGTGGATCGTCGGCGGCACCGACAAAGGCAACGACTACAGCGTCCTGAACGACCTGGTGCGCAAGCACGTCAAGGCCATCGTCTGCCTGGGCGTGGACAACGCCAAGATCCACGCCGCCTTCGAGGACATCGTCGGCAGCGACAAGATCGTGGACACCCGCTCCGCCGAGGAGGCCGTGAAGGCATCCGCCGCATTTGCCCGTCCGGGCGACGTGGTCCTGCTGAGCCCGTGCTGCGCGAGTTTCGATTTGTTCAAGAATTATGAAGACCGCGGCCGCCTGTTCAAGGAGGCGGTCCGCCACCTGTAAACGATATGGCAGAAGAGAAAAACAGGAAGACCAGTATCTGGACGTTCGCCGACCACTTTGAAGGAGACAAGGTGGTGTGGATCATCGTGCTCATGCTGTTCCTGTTCTCGATCGTCTGCATGTTCTCCTCGTCGTCGCGTCTGCTGCGCGAAGGGATGACCCGCCTGGACCTTGTCAAGAACCAGTTCTTCGTGGCCCTGGCCGGCATGGCGGTCATCATCATCCTCTACAACATCAAGAACATCAAGTTCTTCCGCTGGTGCAGCCAGTGGGGATTCCTGGTTTCCTTCCTGCTGCTGGGCCTGCTGGACGCCCACGTCAGCCTGCCCTTCCTCAAGGCGCTCAACATCAACAACGCCTACCGCATCCTGTCGGTCGGAGGCTTCCAGGTGCACGTCTTCGAGGTGGTCAAGGTGGCGATGGTTCTCTACCTGGCCTGGGCGATGGACGCCCTTAAGCAGGGTGAGCTCCGCGGCCCGGAGAAGGTGATCTACAAGAAGATCATCTACCTGTACGCCCCGTTCCTGGTCATCTTCGCGATGATCATCCCGGGCTCCAACTCCAGCGCGCTGATCATCGGCCTGCTGATGTTCGTGATGATCCTGCTGGGCGGCGGCAACCTGCCCGACATGACCGTGCTCGCCCTGCTGGCTATGTTGCTGCTGGGCATCATCTTCGGTCTGTACAGCGCCACCAAGCACAACGAGCATCCGCTCTTCGACCGCATCGGCACCGGCATCGCCCGCGTGTTCGAGAACGACGACTGGGAGCAGCAGGTCCTCGATAACCCCAAGGGTACAATCGCCTACCAGGAGGCCCTGGACGCCATCCGCCAGCCCTACAGCGCCAAGATCGCCGTCAAGCAGGGCGGCCTGATCGGCAAGGGCCCCGGCCAGAGCACCCAGCGCTACGTGGTCCCCGACATGTCCGAGGACTTCATGTACAGCTTCATCATCGAAGAATACGGCCTGCTGGGCGGTATTCTCGTCATCTTCCTCTATGTGTCGCTGCTCGCGCGCGCTTCGATCATCGTGCGCAACTGCGGCAACGACCACTACGCCAAACTGACCGTGGCGGGACTGTGCCTGCTCATCGCGGGCCAGGCCTTCCTGCACATGTTCGTGAACGCGGACATCGGCCCGATGACCGGCCAGACCCTGCCGCTCATCAGCCACGGCAACAGCGCCTTCCTCTGCTTCAGCATCGCCTTCGGCATCATCCTGTCCTTCAGCCGCATCGCCGCGCGCCGCATCGACAAGGAGACGCGCATGGCGGCGCCGCTGGTAGAGATGCATGAGAGCACGGCGGTCCAGGAGCGCCTCGACGACCTGGACGCCTACGAATCCGGACAAATGACAGACGACAACTATGAGTTATAAGAAATTGCGCGTAATCATCAGTGGCGGCGGCACGGGCGGCCACATCTTCCCGGCGATCTCGATCGCAGGCAAGCTCAAGGAAGCGAATCCGAACACGGAGATCCTCTTCGTCGGCGCCGAGGGGCGTATGGAGATGGAGAAGGTCCCGGCAGCGGGCTATAAGATCGTGGGCCTGCCGATGGCCGGCCTCCAGCGCCAGCTGGGCTGGGAAGGCCTGCGGCACAACCTCCGCGTGCCCGGCAAGCTCCTGCGAAGCGTCCGGCTCGCGGGCAAGGTCCTGGACGAGTTCAAGCCCGACATCGCCATCGGCGTGGGCGGCTACGCCAGCGCCCCCCTGCTCTGGCAGGCCGAGCGCAAGAAGATCCCGACCCTGATCCAGGAGCAGAACGGCTTCGCCGGCCTGACCAACAAGATCCTGGGACGGCGCGCAGGCTGCATCTGCGTAGCTTACGAGGGGATGGAGAAATTCTTTCCCGCCGAGAAGATCGTCTTCAGCGGTAACCCCATCCGCCCGGAAATCCACGCCTACACGGCGCAGGACCGCGCCGAGGGATTGGAGTTCTACGGCCTGACCGAAGGCAAGCGCCACCTCTTCATCGTGGGCGGCAGCCTCGGCGCCGGCACGCTGAACCGCGCCATGCGCACCTGGATCGAAGCCGGCTGCCCCGGCGGCGATGACGTCGAGGTGCTCTGGCAGTGCGGCAAGTTTTATAAAAAAGGCATCGACGAATTCATGGCGGGACGCGAGCTCCCGCAGATCCACTATACGGATTTCATCGGGCGCATGGATCTGGCCTACGCCTGCGCGGACGTGCTGATCAGCCGCGCCGGGGCCTCTTCCGTGTCCGAGATTTGCGCGGCCGAGAAGGCCGCCGTGTTCGTCCCCTCGCCCAACGTGGCGGAGGACCACCAGACCCACAACGCGATGGCGCTCGTCCGCAAGGACGCGGCGCTGATCGTGCGCGACGCCGAGGCGGCGGAAAAACTGCTTCCCTCGGCTCTAGGACTGCTGCACGACGAGGCGCGCATCCAGCAGATCGAGCGCAACGTCGCCCCGCTCGCCCGCCTCGACGCGGCCCAGACTATCGTTGACGAAGTGTATAAACTGATATGAGCAAAACTTACCATAACGTCTATTTCATCGGGATCGGCGGCATCGGCATGAGCGCCATCGCCCGGTATTACCATTTCAAGGGCTGCGCCGTGTCCGGCTACGACCGCACTCCCTCCGACCTCACGCATGCGCTGGAGGCGGAGGGCATCGCCGTCCACTATGAAGACGACCCTTCCCGGATCCCCAACGACCCCGAGGACACCCTCGTGGTCTATACCCCGGCCATCCCGGCCGACCTGCAGGAACTCTGCTACGTGCGCGAGCACGGCTACCGCGTGATCAAGCGCTCCAAGATGCTGGGCGAGATCACCGACGGGCAGCGGTGCCTGGCCGTCGCGGGCACGCACGGCAAGACCACCACGTCCACGCTCGTGGCGCACATCCTCACCGAGAGCGGTTCCGGCTGCTCCGCCTTCCTGGGCGGCATCTCCAAGAACTACGGCACCAACCTGCTCGTCAGCCACACCCCGACCGTGGTCGCGGAGGCCGACGAGTTCGACCGTTCCTTCCACCAGCTGCACCCGGCGATCGCCGCCATCACGGCGATGGACGCCGACCACCTCGACATCTACGGCGACCTGGCGCATGTCCAGGAGGCCTTCCGCATCTTCGCCTCGCAGGTCAGCGAGACCCTCATCCTCAAGTACGGCCTGCCCATCCAGCCGCGCGACACGCCGGCGAAGATCTTCACCTACCACTTCGACGACACCCAGGCCGACTTCCACAGCACGCACCTGCGTCTGGACGAGACCGGCCACTACACCTACGACCTCGTTTACCCGAACGGCGTGCTGAACGACATCCGCGTGGGCGCCTTGGGCTGGGTGAACGTGGAGAACAGCATCGCGGCGGCAGCCATCTGCCTCTGCTACGGGCTCGACGCACAGAAGGTCCGCCACGCCATCGGCACCTTCGAGGGCGCGCAGCGCCGCCTCGACGTTCACCTGAACACCCCGGCGCTGACCTACATCGACGACTACGCGCATCACCCGGCCGAGCTGGCGAGCGCGATTTCCTCCATCCGGCAGATCTTCCCGGGTCGCAAGATTACGGGCATCTTCCAGCCGCATCTCTACACCCGCACGCGCGACTTCGCGCCCGAATTCGCCCGCGCCCTGAGCGGGCTGGACAAGCTGATCCTGCTGGACATCTATCCCGCCCGCGAGGAGCCCATCCCGGGCGTCACGTCGGAGATCATCTTCCGCGACGTGACCGCCCCCGAAAAGGTCCTCATCACGCGCGACGAGCTCATGCCCCTGCTGGCGCAGGAGCCGCTCGACGTGCTCGTGACCCTGGGCGCCGGCAACATTGACCGCTTCATCGAACCCATTACCGAAATGCTCAGCAAGCGCCTGTAAATGAAAGCCGCCATCCGATATTCCCTCTCCGCCCTTCTCGCCGTTGCCCTCGTCGTCGGGATGTTCTTCATCTACCGCCTCGTGCGGCAGGAGACCACCCAGATCGTCTGCGGCCGGCTGGACGTGCACTTCGCCGACAGCCTGCGCTTCGTCAGCGAGCAGGACGTGCGGGACTATCTGGACAGCCGCTACGGCACCTACATCGGCGAGCGCCTGGACAGCGTGCAGCTCGCCCGCATCGAGGACATGATCGAGAGCCGCAGCGCCGTGAGCCGCTGCGAGGCCTGGGCCACCGACGACGGCGTCCTGCACCTCGACATCACCCAGCGCGCCCCCGTGCTGCGCTTCATGCGCAGCGAGCAGGACGGCTTCTACGTGGACGGACAGGGCTATATCTTCCCGTTGCACCCGTCCTACACCGCACCCGTGCCCGTGGTCGAGGGCGCCATCCCCGTGGACACGCCCGCGGACTACAAGGGCGAGGCCCAGGACGATCAGCAGCGCGCGTGGATCGCCGGCGTACTGGAGATGAACCGCCACATCGCCGCCAACCGCTCCTGGCAGCGCCGCGTCGAGCACATCCGCGTCCGCCCGGGCGGGGAGCTGCTCCTGAGCCTGAGCGGCCGCGAGGAGGAGTTCTTCGTGGGGCAGCCGCAGGACATCCCGGACAAACTGCAGCGCATCGACCGCTACCTCGGCGTCATCGCACCATCCAAGCCGCAAGGCTACTATCATACCGTTAACGTGAAATACAAACAACAAATCATATGCAGGCAGAAAGATACATAGCAGCAGCCGACCTTGGCTCTTCCAAGATCGCCCTGAGCGTTGCCAAGATCGAGGGAGATGACATCCAGATCATCTACTACAAGGAGCGTCCGTCCGACGGCATCCGCAACAGCTACGTCTTCAACCCGAAGCGCGCAGCCGGTCCCTTACGCGCCGCCATCAACGAGGCGGAAGAAGAACTGAACATCAAGATTCTGCAGGTGGTCGTGGGCCTTCCGCGCTATGACGTGCGGCAGGAGATCGCCCGCGCCCGGATGGAGCGCAGCGACCCTTCGTCCTGCATCACCCGCGACGAGATCAACACCCTCAAGAGCATCGCCATCGACTCCTACCCCATCGCTGACGAGAGCAAGGAGGAGATCTACGGCGCCGTGGCGCAGTCCTTCTCGGCCGACGAGGAGCTGGTCTGCGCCAGCGAGCACGACGTCGTGGGCGTGACCGCCGACGCCATCGAAGGCAACTTCAAGGTCTTCGTGGGCGCCCAGAAGGCAGTGAGCAACCTCGACATCATGCTCAACGAGGTGGGCGTCGCCCCCGCGCGCAAGGTGTTCCTTCCGAACACCGTGGCGCGTGCGGTCCTCACCGATGCGGAGAAGGAGAACGGCGTGGCCCTCGTGGAGGTCGGCGCCGGCGTGACCTCGCTGACCATCTACCGCGGCAAGATCCTGCGCCACTACTCCGCCATCCCCTTCGGCGGTCGCTGCATCACCACCGACATCAAGTACGAGTGCGGCTTCAACGAGGAGCTGGCCGAGAACATCAAGCTCGCCTTTGGCGCCTGCATGCCCGAAAAGCTGCAGTCGCTCAGCGAGAAGATCATCCAGATCAACGACGAGGAGAACGGCTCCTACGAGCAGCTCCCGGTCAAATACCTGTCCGAGATCATCACCTGCCGCGCCCGCGAGATCATCGAGGCCGTGCTCTGGCAGATCCAGGACAGTGGCTACGCCGACAAACTCCGCAACGGCATCGTCCTCACGGGTGGCAGCGCCAACCTCGTGAACCTTGCCAACCTCCTCAAGGAGATGTCCGGCTACACGGTCCGCATCGGTTATCCGCGCAGCCAGACCTTCACGGCCACCGGCTGCTCGGGCACGAGCGAGACCGGCGCCGTGGCCTCCATCGGCATGATCCTTGAAGCCAAACGGGATCCGCGTCTGAACTGCCTCGAAGAGGCCCCGCGCCCGGTCGCCGCACCGGCCGAAGAAGGCGCCGAGACGGAGACTCAAGAGGCCCCCGAGCCGCAGGAGACCCTCTTCCCGGTGGAGCCGGACGACGTCATCACACCGCGCAAGCAGAAAGCGGAGAAGAAGCCCAACAGGCTCGTCTCCTGGATCCGGCAGAAGAGCCACCAGGTCACCGAGGCCGCAGAAGGCGCCTTCGACAGCACAATGGGCAACCTGTTTGATGAAATGAAATAAAAATGGATACAGCTATGATAGATGACAGCATGATCGATACCATCGTCCCCGAAAACTGGGCGACCTCCGACGAAATCATCAAGGTCCTCGGTGTAGGCGGTGGCGGCTGCAACGCAGTCAACTACATGTACACGCAGGGGATCAAGGGGTGCAGCTTCGTAGTCTGCAACACCGACGCACAGGCCCTCAAGGGCAGCCCCGTTCCCGTCAAGATCCAGATGGGCCGCGGCCTTGGCGCCGGCACCAACCCGATCAACGGCCGCAACGCCGCGATCGAGAGCCAGGACCAGATCGAGAAGATCGTACTGGACACCCACACCAAGATGCTCTTCATCACCGCCGGCATGGGCGGCGGCACCGGTACGGGCGCCGCGCCCGTCATCGCCAAGATGGCCAAGGACAAGGGCATCCTCACCGTGGCCGTGGTCACGCTCCCCTTCCTCAACGAGGGCAACGAGGCGCTCTCCCGCGCCATCGACGGCATCCACGAGCTCGAGAAGAACGTGGACAGCCTGCTGATGATCAACAACGAGAAGCTCCACGAGTACTACGGCAACCAGCTGATCCAGGACGCCTTCCCGCAGGCCGATGAGGTTCTCGCCACGGCCGTGCGCGGCATCGTCGAGATCATCAAGAAGCCGGGCTACATCAACGTGGACTTCAAGGACGTGGAGACGATGATGAAGAACAGCGGCATGGCCCTGATGGGCTGCGGCGTCGGCAGCGGCGAGGGCCGTATCGACGAAGCCGTCCGCGCCGCCTTCGAGTCCCCGCTGCTCAACGACTTCGACCTCAAGAGCGCCAAGAAGGTGCTCGTCAACATCACCTGCGGCCACAACGAGCAGGGCCTGACGATGGACGACCTCAACGAGATCAACAAGAAGATCGACGAGTACACCGGCCGGGCCAACAACTTCAAGCGCGGCCTCATCTGGGACGACGATCCCGAGATCGGCGACACGATTCGCATCACCTCCATCGTCACGGGTCTGCGCTTCTCCGACGTGATTGGCCCCGCCCGCGACATGGGCAACTACATCATGATCGGCCGCAGCTTCAAGTACGACAAGGCGGACGTCGCCCGCGCCGAGGGCATCTCCCTCTCCGAGGACGCCGGCTCGCAGACCATCGGTTTCAACAGCAAGAGTAACGTACGGAATTTCAAGTTCGACCCGGACGAGAAGCCGGCCCTGATCGTGGCCAGTAACGAGTCCCGCGCCGAGCTGGAGAACATTCCCGCAATCCGGAGGGCACAGATATGAGTAAAACCCGCGTAAGATTCGCCCCGTCTCCGACCGGGCCGCTGCACATGGGTGGCGTGCGTACCGCCCTGTACAACTACCTTTTCGCCAAGCAGCATGGCGGCGACTTCATCCTCCGCATCGAGGACACCGACTCCAACCGCTTCGTGCCCGGCGCGGAGCAGTACATCATCGAGTCCCTGCGCTGGTGCGGCATCTATCCTGACGAGGGCGTGGACGCCGACGGCAAGGTGGTGGAGACCCCGTCCGAGCGGCATCCCCACGCGCCTTACCGCCAAAGCCAGCGGCGCGGCATCTACCGCAAGTACGCCGAGCAGCTCGTTGCCGCCGGCCATGCCTACTACGCCTTCGATACCGCCGAAGAGCTGGAGAAGAAGCGCGCCGAGGCCGAGGCCCAGGGCCAGACCTTCATCTACAATCACCTCACCCGCGGGAGCCTGCGCAATTCGTTGACCCTGCCTGCGGACGAAGTGGAGCGCCTGCTCGCAGAGCGCACCGACTGGACCGTGCGCTTCCTGATGCCCGAAGGGCGCGTCGTGGAGATGGACGACCTGATCCGCGGCCACATCTCCGTCGATACCGCCACCCTGGACGACAAGGTCCTGTGGAAACGAGCCGACGAGCTCCCGACCTACCACCTCGCCAACATCGTGGACGACCACCTGATGGAAATCACCGAGGTCATCCGCGGCGAGGAGTGGCTCCCTTCGCTCCCGCTGCACTACTTGCTCTACGAGGCCTTCGGCTGGCAGGACAGCCAGCCCCGCTTCGCGCACCTGCCGCTGCTGCTCAAGCCGGTCGGCAACGGAAAACTGAGCAAGCGCGACGGCGACAAGATGGGCTTCCCCGTCTTCCCGCTGCGCTGGACCTCCCCCACCGGAGAGACCTCCCGCGGCTACCGCGAGGACGGCTATTTCCCGGAGGCTTTCGTGAACCTGCTGGCGATGCTGGGCTGGAACCCCGGCACGGAGCAGGAGATCTTCTCCCTGCCCGAGCTCGTGGCGGCCTTCTCCCTGGACAAGGTGGGCAAGGCCGGCGCCAAGTTCAATCCCGACAAGGCGAAGTGGTTCAACCGCGAATACCTGCGCATGCATTCCGACGCGGACCTGGCGGCCATCTGGCAGCCGATGCTGAAAGAAAAAGGCGTTGACGCCGATCCGGCCTACGTCGAGCGCGTCGTGGCGCTGATCAAGGAGCGCGCGACCTTCGTGCAGGACTTCTGGGACATCGCGTCCTACCTCTTCGTGGCGCCGAAAGAGTTCGTCCCGAAAGATGTGGACAAGTTCTACAAACCGGAATTCTACGACATGGCGCTCGAGGCGCTGACGAATTCGGAAGCGGACACGCTCGAAGAATACGTCCGCGCGCATGAGATGCCGATGGGCAAGGTGATGAATTGCCTGCGGCTCGCGCTGACCGGCTCGGCCAGCGGCCTGGGCATCACGGACATCCTGCACTGCATCGGCCAGGAGGAAGGTCTCGCCCGCCTGAGCTTCATGAAGCAACAGCTCGGCTAATTGTCATCCCGACCCGATTCCTCGTCATTCGCCGGCCTGACCGGCGAATCCCGACAATACATCTTCCAGAGAGACGGCGTCTTCGATCGTGAAGCCGCCGTTTTTGATGCGTCGCAGCGAACTCAGGAAGGCGCCGCTGCTGAGGGCTTCGCCCAGGTCGCGCGCGAGGGCGCGGATGTACGTGCCCTTGCTGCACGCCACGCGGATCATCGCCGTGGGCAACGCTTCGCCGGAGATATCGGCCACGCGGATGCGCCCAAGCCCGTCGTCCGTAAAGTCCTGCACGGGCGAGACGTGCCAGGAGAGGAGCTCCAGATCATAGATATTGATGCGGCTGGACTGCAGGACTTCGCCGGGATCGAAGGCGCGGCCCTCACGCTGCGCGGCCTTGAGCAGGCGCCGCGCCGTTTCGTACGCGCGCACGCCGTCCACGGACTTGGCGCTGAAGAGCGGCGCCACCTGGTCCTGCTCGCCGACGAAGTCCGGCAGGACCGCGCGAAGCGTCTCCTCGCTCACGCCCTCGAGCGGGCAGCGGCGGTCGATCTCCTTCTCCAGGTCGTACGAGGGCGTGGTGGCGCCGAAGCTCACCCCTGCCACGTACTCCTTCGGCGAACGCTGCAGTTCCTCGGCCCGCCGCGTGGCGGGACCGATGCAGACCAACAAGATGCCGGTCGCGAGGGGATCGAGCGTCCCCGCGTGACCGACTTTGAGATTCTTTTTCCCGAAATGGCGGATGGCCGCGTACTTGATCTTGCGGATCACGTCGGCGGAAGTCCAGCGATAGGGCTTGTCCACCGGCAGCACGATCCCCTCCGGGTAATCTTCTATATTACGGCTGAACGATTTTGTCAATCCGCCTCTGGTGTCTGCCGCCCGCGAACTCCGTGGTCAGCCAGGCGCGCACCATCATCACTACCATACGGTAGGAAGCGAAGCGTGCCGGCATCACGAGGACGTTGGCGTTGTTGTGTTCTTTGACGAGTTTGGCGACTTCCTGGTTCCAGGCCAGGCCCGCGCGAATACCCTTGTGGTGGTTCAGGCAGAGGGCCATGCCGTTGCCGGTGCCGCAGAGGGCGATGCCGGCCTCGATCTCGCCCGACTCTACGGCGTTCGCCATCGGGTGGGCGAAGTCCGCGTAGTCGCAACTGTCCGTGCTGTCCGTACCGAAATTGACGACCTCATAGCCCTTGCCCAGCAGGTAGGCGATGAGCCGGGTCTTGTAGTCCACGCCTGCGTGGTCGCTGCAGATTCCGATTCTTTTCATAGGGACAAAGATACGCATTCTCGCTCATTAAATATCCGAATATTTTCGTAAATTTGGGCCTATGGCATTCATTCACGAAGATTTCATGCTCACCGGGCCCACGGCCCGGGAGCTCTACCACGCACACGCTGAACAGCAACCGATCATCGACTACCACTGCCACCTCTCTCCGCAGGAGGTCGCAGAGGACATCCACTTCAAGAGCATCACCGAGCTCTGGCTCGGCGGCGACCACTACAAGTGGCGCGCGATGCGCGCGAACGGCATCCCGGAGGAATACGTGACCGGGCGCTCGCACTCGGCCTGGGAAGTCTTCGAGAAATGGGCGGAGACCGTCCCCTACGCCATGCGCAACCCGCTCTACCACTGGACGCACCTGGAGCTCAAGCGCGTGTTCGGCATCGATAAAATCCTCTCGCCCGCCACGGCGCGCGAGATCTTCGAGGAGTGCAACGCCAAGCTGGCCACGCCTGAGTTCAGCGGCCAGTCGCTCATCCGCCGCTTCGGCGTCGAGGTCGTCTGCACGACGGACGACCCGGCCGACGACCTGCGCTATCACAAGCAGATCGCCGCGCACCCCTTCGGCACCAAGGTCCTGCCGACCTGGCGCCCGGACAAGGCCATCGCCATCGAGGATCCGGCCGCGTACAAGGCTTACCTGAAGCGCCTTGGCGAGGCCGCCGACAAGAATATCGACTCCTACGCCGACCTGATCGAAGCCCTGCGGAAGCGCCACGCCTATTTCGCGCAAGCGGGCTGCAAGCTCTCCGACCACGGCCTGGACACCTTCTACGCCACAGACTACTCGGAGCTGGAGGTCGAGCTCATCTTCAAGAAAGTCCTGCTGGGCAAGACCCCCAACGCCACCGAGCGCGAAAAGTTCTACAGCGCGCTGCTGCACGACCTCGCCGTGATGGATGCCGAGACTGGCTGGGTGCAGCAGTTCCACGTGGGCCCCATCCGCAACAACAGCACCCGCATGATGCGGCAGGCGGGTCCTGACACGGGCTTCGATTCGATCCTCGACCTGCAGATCTCCGCCGCCGGCAATCGCTTCCTCGACCGCCTCGACGACGAGGGCAAACTGGCCAAAACGATTCTTTACTGCCTCAACCCCAAGGATTTCGTGGTCATGGCCTCGATGGCCGGCAACTTCAATGACGGGTCCGTGCCCGGCAAAATGCAGCTCGGCGCCGGCTGGTGGTTCCTGGATCAGGAGAGCGGCATGCGCCAGCAGCTGGACAGCCTCTCGCAGCTGGGTCTGCTGAGCAGGTTCGTAGGCATGCTCACGGATTCGCGCAGCTTCATCAGCTACACCCGCCACGAGTACTTCCGCCGCATCCTCTGCGACATGGTGGGCGCGGACGTGGACAGCGGACGACTGCCCCTGTCCGAGATGCCGCGCATCGGGCAGATGATCGAAGACATCTCCTACCGCAACGCGCGGGATTACTTCGGGTTCTGAGATGAAACACAAGATGAAATCCCTGGCTGTCCGCCTGCGGGCGTTTAAGATCTGGCAGGAGCTGGGGTTTCTCCCCTGGAGGAAGGAGAAGAAGGCTCGCAAGGCCCGGAAGCAAACCTTCTACAAGGGAGCGTTCGACGACATCCCCTTCCTCAACGATGACGCGAAGCGCACCTTCGCGCACCTGCTCCTGCGTCCGGGATACATGATCCGGGACTACACGTCCGGCCAGCACGAGCGCTATCTCGCACCGCTGACGGCGCTCATTATCTTCTACGCCTTCTTCGCGCTCATCTCCGCCGTCCTGCAACCCGTTCAGCAGAAGAGAGAGAATCCCTTCTCCCGTTTCGACGTAGCGATCGAGCGTTCGGAGAAGAGTCTGGAGGAAGCTTCCCCGGAAGACGAGAAGAACGAGGAATTCCAGCAAACCATTGTCCAAAAAACCATTCAACTCATGCGAACGGGCTACCTCTACCTGCACCTGGACGAGTTCCCGGAAGAGGTCGATACGCGCCACGAGGCATCCATCGCCGCGTTCGAAAGCAAACTCCGCAGCCAGGGTATTCCCCTCTTCCTTGGAAAGTTTTTTGTGCTATGGCTGGCCATGTGGATCGCCCTCCGGCGCTTCAAGCAACGCTTGTCAGCCTGCGCCACGGCCGCGGCCTATACCCTCTGCCAGTTCAGCTTCTTCATGCTCTTCGCGCTGCTGCTGAGCTTCGGCAAGAAAACTTCCGTCAGTGCCGCACTCATGCTGGCCGTCCTGACCATCGATTACCACCAGTGGCTGGGCCTCCCGTGGAAGAAAAGCCTCGGCCGGGGCGTCGCCACCGGCATCTGGTACGGCGTCATATACGGCGCGTTCATCCTGCTGATCAGCATCCTGATCGTCGGCATCGCCCTCCTGACCTGACCCGTCATTCGCCGGCTCTGACCGGCGAATCTCCCCAGTAATTAGGATTGCCAGAGGCCACATAATTGATTATATTTGAAACGTGAACCATTTTAGCATCATCTCCCCCGCCCCGGGCGGGACCTATACCGAGGCGCTGGCCTCGCTTTTCGAAAGGCTCCGGAACCATTTCGCCGCAGAAGCGGCGGCGGGCCGGCAGCCGGTCTTCGTGCGCTTTTTCCTGAGCGATGCGCAGAACCAGGCCGCCGCGCTGCACGCCACGCTCGCCCGCACGCCTTGGGCCGCCGGCACGGCCGTCTCCATCGTGGAGCAGCCGCCTCTCGACCATAGCCACGCCGTGGCGCTCGTGCAGACCGCCCCCGAGGCGCCCGCCTGCCTGTTCCACAGCCTGCGGCTCACCGAGGAGGAGGCCGCCGGCCGCGATTCCCACGCCCAGGGGCGCCTGCTCTTCGAGAAATACCTGGACATCATTCGCCCGCTGGGGCTGGACCTCAAGACGCACTGCGTACGCACCTGGATTTACGTGCGCGACATCGACGCCAACTACGCCGGGCTGGTGAAGGCCCGCAACGACGTCTTCGACGCGGAAGGCCTCACCCATGAGTCGCACTACATCGCCTCCACGGGCATCGGCGGCGCCACCGAGGGCCGCTCCGCCGTGGTGGCCATCGATTTCCTGACCTACCCCGGCATCCGGGAGGAGGACAAGACCTACCTCAAGGCGCTCTCCCACCTCAGCCCGACCCACGACTACGGCGTGGCCTTCGAGCGCGGCGTGCGCCTGAGCGACGGGCACATCTTCATCAGCGGCACAGCCAGCATCGACCACCGCGGCCAGGTCCTTCACGAAGGTGACGTCCTTGCCCAGACGGACCGCCTGCTGGAGAACATCTCGGTCCTGCTCGCCGAGGGCGGATCGTCCCTCGACAAGGTGCCCTATTTCTTGATCTATCTGCGCGATATCTCCGACTATCCGCTCATCGACGCCTACATGCAGCGCCGCTTCCCCTCCGTCCCCCGCGTCCTGCTGGAAGCCCGCGTCTGCCGCCCGACCTGGCTCATCGAGATGGAAACGGAAGTGTAAACCTTATTCCGCCATGGCGGCCTTGAATGTGTCGTCGATCTGGAGGAACAGATGGTAGTAGGCCTTGTCTCCGAGCTTGGAGTAGCGGCCCACGAGGGCCTGGACTTGCGTCATCAGATAGTGTTTCTCCGCAGCCCACTCTTTGGGGTCGGGTGCGAGGGCGTCCTTGCTTTTAGCGAAGGCGAGAAATTCCCGCTCGAGGTCCGCCCGCTCGAGATAGCCGAGCAACGCATCGTAGTTGTCAATGGCGGCGAGCTCACGGCCGTGGGCGTCGAACCACGCGGAGGCGAAACGCATCGCCGTGGCCTTGCGGTTGCAGGCCACGTAGAAGGAACCGGCGCGGGTGGTATCGACGGGCACGAAGACATCCGGCAGGATGCCGCCTTTCTCGACGCGCATGCTGTCGGCGGTCACCATTTCGCCGCTCTCGTAGCGGCGCAGTACCTCATAATCGTAATCGTCGGTATAAGGCTTCTGGATGCAGCGGCCGGAGGGCGTGTAGTAGCGCGCCACGGTGATGCGCATGCCGGAGCGGTCGCTGAAGAAGAACGGCTCCTGCACAAGGCCCTTGCCGAAGGTGCGGCGGCCGTAGAGGCGCGCGCGGCCGTTGTCCTGCAGCGCGCCGGCGAGGATCTCGCTGGCGGAAGCGGAGCCCTCGTCCACGAGGACCTTCAGGCCCAGCTTCTGGAAAGGACCGGATCCGTCGGCCCGGAACTCCTCGCGCTTGCGGTTCCGGCCTTCGAGATAAACGATCATCGCCTTGCGGGGCAGGAAGAAATTGGACAGCTTGCAGGCCTGGTCGAGGAAGCCGCCGGTGTTGTCGCGCAGGTCGAGGATGAGCTCCTTCATACCCTCGGACAGCAGCTCGGTGCAGTGAAGCAGGATCTCGTCTTCCGTGGTGCGGGAGAACTTGGACAGGCGCACGTAGCCGGTGGTGTCGCTGACCATGAAGGCCGCATCGACCGACCAGGTCGGAATCTTGCCGCGGGTGATCTCGAAGGGAATCACCTCCCGGCCGCGCTGCACGGTCACGAGGACCTTGCTGCCGGCCGCGCCCTTGATGCGGCGCACCATGCTGTCCTGCGGGAAATGCACGCCCGCGATGTTGGTGTCGTCCACCTTGAGCAGGCGGTCGCCCGGCTGCAGGCCGATCTTCTCGGACGGGCCGCCGGGAATGACTTCGATCACGACGGCGGTGTCGTTGGGGACGTTGAACTGGATGCCGATGCCGTCGAAATTGCCCATCAGGTCGGCCTCGGAGTCCTGGAGCACCTGCGGGGGCATATAGGAGGAATGCGGATCCAGGGCGGACAGGGCCGCAGCGGCGATGGCGTCGCTGACCTTGGCACGGTCCACGCTGTCCACATAGTTTTCATCGATGCTCTGCAGGATGAGCGAGACCTTGCGCCAATCGTTCGCGTTCACGCGCAGCATGCGGCGGTTCTCGCCAATCCGGTACACGAGCAGGGCGATCAGCAGGCCGATGACGACGCCCAGCAGGGCGACGAGGATGGAGGATTTCTTCATAGGGCTATTCCTCCACATCGATTCGCTCGACCTCTATTCCCGCGCGGCGCAGCAGGTCGATGCCGTCCGTGAGGCGATACTCGTCGCGATAGACCACGCGCTTAATGCCGGACTGGATGATGAGCTTGGCGCACTCCACGCACGGCGAGGCCGTGACGTAGAGCGTGGCACCGTCGGCGCTGTTGGCCGACTTGGCCACCTTGGAGATGGCGTTGGCCTCGGCGTGCAGTACATACGGCTTGGTGACGCCGTTCTCGTCCTCGCAGATGTTCTCGAAGCCCGAGGGAGTCCCGTTGTAGCCGTCCGAGATAATCATCCGGTCTTTGACCAGCAGCGCGCCCACCTGGCGGCGCTTGCAGTAGGAATTGCTCGCCCAGATGGCGGCCATCCGCATGTATTTGTCGTCGAATTTGCTCATCGTCCGGTTTCTCTTTGGTACAGGTAGCGCTTGATGCTGCGCTTCGGCGTGCGTTCAAAGTCTTCGGGCAGGAACTCGATGTGGTTGATCTGCGCGTAGGCGGGCAGGAGCTTGTTGATCTCCGGCAGGCTGTCGTTGATGCGCTTCTCCAGCTGCTCGCCGCTCATGCCGTCCAGCTCGCCCTGGTGGTAGTCGGGATAGACGAGGGCCGTCAGGCCGATCTTGTCCTCGACGACGAGCGAATCGACCACGTAGGTGACGTTGTTGATGACGGCTTCCAGCTCTTCCGGATAGATGTTCTGGCCGTTGCCGCTGAGGATCATGCACTTGCAGCGGCCGCGCAGGTAGAGGAATCCGTCGTAGTCAACCACGCCGATGTCGCCGGTCTTGAACCAGCCGTCGTTGGTGAAGGAAGCCTTGGTGGCGTCGCGGTTCTTGAAATAGCCCAGGAAGACGTTGTCGCCTTTGACCTGGACCTCGCCCGGTTCTTTATAAGGATTCTTGGAGTCGATGCGGATTTCGCAGCCCGGCACGGGGAGACCGCAGGAGCCCTTGCGGGCCTTCCACCACTTGGCGTAGGTGATGATCGGGCCGCATTCCGTCATGCCGTAGCCGACGGTGAAGGGGAAGTGGATCTGGCGCATGAATTTCTCGACCTCCGGGTTGAAGGCGGCGCCGCCGAGGATGACCTCCTCGAAACGACCGCCGAAGGAGTCGATCAGGCCATTGCGGATCTTCTTGCGGATCACTTGGTCCACGATGGGGATGCGCATCAGGGACTTGTGGCGGTCCACCACGGGCTTGATCTGGGACTTGTAAACCTTCTCGAAGATCAGCGGCACGGCGATGATCACGTCGGGGTGGATGTCGGAGAAAGCCTGCATGATGACCTTCGGACTCGGGGTGCGCGTCAGGAAATAGACGTGCGCGCCGAGGGTCATCTCGAAAAGGAACTCGAACATCATGCCGTACATATGGGCGGACGGGAGCATGGCGACCATCTGCGACTCGCAGGTCATCTGCGGCTCCGCCACGGCGGTGGCGAAGGAGATGTTGCACCACAGCGAGCGGTACGGCAGCATGACGCCCTTCGAGAAGCCGGAGGTGCCGGAGGTATAGTTGATCAGGGCGAGCTCCTCGGGCTGGTCCTCATAGTAATTGAGGTGCTCGGGCTTGAGCCCTTCCGGATACATCTGGTTAAAGGTACGCGTGAGGTTCTTGCGCACTTCCACGAGGTCCTGGTTCTTGGCGTAGATGTAGTTGAGGGTGTTCATCTGCACGATCACCTCCAGGCCGGGCATTTCCGCCTCGGAGAGGCCTTGCCAGATCACTTCGTCCACGAAGAAGACCTTGGCCTCGGAATGGTTGACCAGGTAATGTATGTTCTCGGGTTTGAATTCATGCAGCAGGGGTACGGGCACGGCGCCGTAGGTCATGGCGGCCAGGAAGCACACGCCCCAGTGAGCCTGGTTGCGGGAACAGAGGGCGACCTTGTCTCCCTTCTGGAGTCCGCATTTATCGAACGCGATGTGCAGGAGCTCGATGCGCTCCGCGACGTCGGAATATTTGAGCGTGACGCCCTGGTAGTTGGAGAGGGCTTCGCGCTCCCAGTTCTCCTTGATGCTCTTCTCGAGTAGTTTGTTTACAGAGTGGAATTCCATATCATTTTTATGCCTTTCTTGCCCCAGGCAAGGGTCTTTCCGGGTTGATAAATGACGAAGCGGCAGCCTTTGCCGGGCCAGACGAAGGCCGCTTCTTCGGGACGGGCAGCCTCGATAAAGGCCGTGACGGCCTCCGGACTGCCATATATCTGCCACCCGCGCGAGCAGGCAGTACAGCTGTCATCGACGAGCGTAAAGGCGTCTCCGTAGAGCGCGGGCAGAAAGCCGCGCCAGGGATTCTCGCGGGGTTCTCGCTCGGTCGCGGGCTTCGCGGGGCGGACCAGGGCCACGACCTCGTCCGTGCCGAAGTGCACGAGTGCGACTTCGCGGACGTCCTGCTCCCGCTCCCATTTGAGCGGGTCCTTCCCGCTCTCTTTGTGGAGTGTCTCCAGCCGTTTCTGATGCGCGGTCAGCTTGACGGACGCGTCCTGCCAGCGATCCACGGCTTCGCGCAGTTGCGGGAGCGCCACCGGCAGGGCCAGGGCGAAGCGTACATCCTCCGGGAGGATGGCGCCGAGACGGCTGTCGCCGAATGGCAACGAGCCGAGGATGTTGGCGTAGAAGGCGTCGTCCTGCTCGCAGACGGGCGTGACGTCAAAGCCGTCCGCCGTGGGCGTGAGCACGGTCCAGTCCGCCACACTGCCCAGGAAACGGGTCAGCGCCCGGCGGGGGAAGTAGTCGCGCAACCAGCCCTTCGGGGCCAGGCGCTCGGGAGCTCCGCTGCCGCGGAAAATGATGAAGTCGCGTCCGGACGCGGCCGCCAGAGCCTGGCGGAAACCGGGAGCGTCGAGAATGGACGTATGCTCGGACAGATGCCGCCGGACGGCGGTCAACTGGGCATTGGACGGGGTGATAAGCAGGAAGCCGCGCCGTTTTGCTTCCGCGTCGGGGCGAACGTACTCGGTCTGCAGCTTCAGGGTCGCGGCCTGGGCGAGGAGCGTGCTCACGGCCGACGCGGAGTCGGCCTCGGCGCGGCCCGCATCCAGCGCGAGCACGGGTACGAGCGAGCCGTTGTAGCACAGCGACAGGGCCATCTTGGACTGCTTGAAGGCCGTCAGGTTCAGCTGCCGCAGGACGCTGGTCGAGTCCAGCAGCCGGATGCCTTCCTCCAGGTGGTCAAAGCAGATCACCGCCAGCGCGTCCGAGGGGACGGCGGCGAGCAGTTCCGGGACGTGGCGCACCTCTCCCGTCTTCGGGGACGGATTGCCGCAGGCGAAGAGCAGCGGCAGGGCCGCCAGCAGGGCTATGATGCCTTTTTTGCACATAACTTGCAAATATACTAATAATTTGAATTATGATTTTCCGCGGAAATCCGTAACTTTGCATGATTTTATATAGATCGGAAATAGTACAGATACAGAATATGCAAGAAATCAGAAACATAGCGATCATCGCCCACGTTGACCACGGCAAGACCACGCTCGTGGACCGGATGATCTATCAGGCCAACCTGGTGCGCCAGCCGGAAAACCTGGGCCAGCTGATCCTGGACAACAACGACCTGGAGCGCGAGCGCGGTATCACCATCCTCGCCAAGAACGTCTCCGTCCTCTATAAGGGGGTCAAGATCAACATCATCGACACTCCGGGCCACAGCGACTTCGGCGGCGAAGTGGAGCGCGTGCTCAACATGGCCGACGGCGTGCTGCTGCTCGTTGACGCCTTCGAGGGCTGCATGCCCCAGACGCGCTTCGTGCTGCAGAAAGCCATCCAGATGGGCAAGAAGCCCATCGTCGTGATCAACAAGGTGGACAAGCCCAACTGCCGCCCCGACGAGGTGCAGGAGGAGGTCTTCGACCTGATGTTCAACCTGAGCGCTACCGAGGAGCAGCTTGACTTCGTGACCGTTTACGGTTCCGCCAAGCAGGGCTGGATGTCGCTCGACTGGAAGAAGCCTACGACCGACATCACCCCGCTGCTCGACACGATCCTCGACGTGATCCCGGCCCCGCCGATGGTCGAGGGCACCCCGCAGCTGCTCATTTCCTCCCTGGAATACAGCCCCTACGTGGGCCGCATCGCGGTCGGCCGCATCACCCGCGGCACCCTCAAGACCGGCCAGAATATCAGCCTGTGCAAGCGCTACGATGTAGTGCAGAAGCAGAAAGTCAAACAGTTGATGGTCTTCGAAGGCCTCGGCAAGGCCAATGTCGATGAAGTCCAGTGCGGCGACATCTGCGCCGTGGTGGGCATTGACGGCTTCGAGATCGGCGACACGATCGCGGATTTCGAGAAGCCGGAGGCGCTGGAGCCGATCGCCGTCGATGAGCCGACGATGAGCATGCTCTTCACCATCAACAATTCCCCCTTCTTCGGCAAGGACGGCAAGTTCGTGACCTCGCGCCACCTCAAGGAGCGCCTGGAGAAGGAGCTGGAGAAGAACCTCGCGCTGCGCGTGAAACCGGGCCTGACGGCCGATTCCTTCGTGGTTTACGGCCGTGGCGTGCTGCACCTCTCGGTCTTGATCGAGACCATGCGCCGCGAAGGCTTCGAGCTGCAGGTCGGCCAGCCCAAGGTGCTGGACAAGACCATCGGCGGCCAGCGCTGCGAGCCGATCGAGGACCTCTCCATCGAGGTGCCGGAGGAGTTCGTGGGCGCCGCCATCGAGATCGCCACGCGCCGCAAGGGTGCGCTGGTGCGCATGGAGCCGCGCGGCGACCGTACACTGCTTGAATTCGAGATCCCGACGCGCGGCCTGATCGGTCTGCGTTCCAACCTGCTGACCGCCAGCCAGGGCGAGGCCATCGTGGCACACCGCTTCAAGGAGTATCAGCCCTACAAGGGCGAAATCGAGCACCGCAACAATGGTTCGCTCGTCTCCATCGAGACCGGCCAGGCCATTGCCTATTCGATGAACAAGCTGCTGGATCGCGGCCGCTTCTTCGTGGAGCCCGGCGAGGACATCTACGCCGGTCAGGTGGTGGGTGAGCACACGCGTGAGCGCGACCTCAATATCAATATCTGCAAGACCAAGAAGCTGACCAACGTCCGCGCTGCCGGCTCCGACGAGAAGATCATCCTGCCGCCCGCCATCAAGTTCTCCCTCGAGGAGGCGCTGGAGTACATCCAGGATGACGAACTGGTGGAAGTGACGCCGCACTTCATGCGCATCCGCAAGATCCTGCTCGACCCGCTGGCCCGCAAACGCAACAGCGACAACGAAGATTAATTTTAGTTGCTAATAGCAAAAAAATTACTAACTTTGCAACCCTTTGTAGTTCAACTGACAAGTCTGGCCCCCGGAACGAACCACCTGAAGTGGCACGCCGGAGCCGAGTTCTTTGAAACTTTCGGGAACGTTGAGATCCTGGACGCCGATCTGGAAGTGACGGCCGACGTGATCAGCCGCGGGCTGACCGTGGACGCCGCCTGCACGATGACTGGCAGCGTGACTGTCGCTTGCGACAGATGCCTCGAGGACCTCGTCATTCCGGTGGACGCCTCTTTTGAGGAGACGTACACCCCCGAGGGTGGCGAACTGGACCTGTCGCAGGATGTATACGATTATGTGTGCACCTCGCTGCCGCTCCAGCGTGTGCACCCCGAAGGCGAATGCAATCAGGAGACTACGAAGTATTTGAGTAAATAATAGTTTAAAAAGATAAAGCAATGGCACATCCGAAACACAAACTTTCCAAGCAGCGCCGGGACAAGCGCCGTACGCACGACTTTGCGCCGGTTCCGACCCTCGCCACCTGCCCGAACTGCGGCGCGACCGTGATCTATCACCGCGTCTGCCCTGAGTGTGGGTACTACAGAGGCCGTCAGATCGTTGTCAAAAACGCTGAGTAATCTGTGAAGGGCCGCCCGATGGCGGCTTTTTTTAATCTGATGGCTCTGTAGTTCAACGGATAGAATAGAGGTTTCCTAAACCTTAGATAGCAGTTCGATTCTGCTCGGAGCTACAAGAAAAGGATTGGTGGATGCCAATCCTTTTCTTGTAGCTCTAAGTCTTCGACATACGGGGGAAGAATCCCGCGACAGTATTCTTAATTACCTCATTGACCTGATTGAAGACTACCGGACCACCACCCTTCTTCATTTTGTTATACAAATAAACTAGAGGGCGGAGTTAGTAGTAATCAAGCATCCGTGCAAACGTTTTTACCGCTCGCCCCGCAACCCCAGTTTATAAAATATTTTTCAAAAACGCCACGTTTTGCCGAAAAGAATAAGAAATTATCAGGTTGATGCAAAATAATTAGCCTTTTATGATTGGATTTTAATATTTCTTTTTTATATTTGCAGTGGAATTAAAAATATTAGGAACGAAAAGACTTCTATAAACCAACTAAACGTGATCGTATCCCTCCCTCATCAAGTATGCAAACTACTGAAGTAGTCCTAACCTAAACGTATATATTTTAAAAGGGAAAAGAGGCAACCGAAATCGGTTGCCTCTTTTGTGCGCGGGATGAGAGTCGAACTCACACGTCGCAATTGACACTAGCTCCTGAAACTAGCGCGTCTACCATTTCGCCACCCGCGCTCGAATGGATTGCAAAGATACAACTTTTTGCAAGAATGACAAAAAAAACTTAACTCAATGGTGCGCATTCCATCCGATCGTTTTTCATGAGTTCTAGTTATATGTCGCAAATGCCTTATTAATAGCACTTTTGTACGCTGGATAATAGCTGCTCAGTTTTTTGCGAAGGACTTCCCGGTCCGTCACGTCCGAACCCAGCACCTGAAAGATCTTATGCCACTCCAACCCCTCTTGGGCCAACGACGAGAAAATCTGCGGATGGAACCACCAGTTCTCACCGAAATGCGGCACATTGGCGCTCCCGTAGCGCGCCTTATACAGCTCCGCCTGGGCGAAATAAGCCCACATCTCTGCCACCTCGCAATAGCCGTGGTCTTCTTCCGACCCCACGCCGTAGATCGTGAATCCGGAGCTCAGATAGGCCTTCAACAGCTGACGGGTATACCGGTCCCAGTAGTCGTTTCCTGCGAGCATGAAGTGGCTGCCGTGGGCAAAGGCGTGGAGCGCCTCACCATAGATATCGGCATACGTATCTTTTCCCTTCAGGCCCACCAGGGCGTCGGGCAGGAAGAACTTGAGCAGCGTGGCGTATGGGCCCAGCAGTTTGCCAATCTCTCCTCGGTCGATCAGCACGCCCTGCTGCAGCATGGCGGTAAAACCGAAATCCAGGCCCTGGAAAAGCCAGAGCCGCAGGTTCGAGGGCGGCGTCTTGACCGAGGGAGACGCCGCGGCGCAACGCTTGAAGTAGTCGAAGCCGGCATTGTTGACCACGCAGCGGCTGAACAGCCGTCGGTCGGAGTCCTGCGTCACCTGCACGTCCATTCCGGACGCTTCCCCCTTGCCCAGTGCGGAGATTGAGGCCGGCACCAGCAAGAGGTTCAGCCCGATGCAGAAGCCGGTGGAATTCTTGAAGACCAGCCGGTAGCGGGGCTTCCCGGAAAAGCTGCGCGTCATCCGGTAGCGTCCTTCATCGTCGGTGAAAGCATGGGCCGTCTTCACAAAGATATTGCACGCCACGCGCACCCCGCGCACACCCTCCGGCACGCCGTAGGTGGAATCTACAATGGTGATGCGGCCGGAGGGCGTCTCGTCGCTGCCACCCTTGGTCAGCGCGGGATCGTCGAGCAGGTCGCCGTTGCCCGTCAGGCGGAACGACTCACGCTCCACGGCCGCCCAGTCGATGCCGTCGGCCGACCGGGTCTGCGCACCCTCTTCGGGGATATAGCACTCATGCAGGATCTCAAACGGGATCACGGACGGCAACTTGACATCCTTCGGCACCACGGCATACTGCCAGGTCACATCGTCCTCCGGGATGGACGGATCGTGATACCAGTCCCCCTCCTTCACGATCTCGTAATCCATCGGATGATCCAGCAGTTCGAATCCCATAGTCTCCAGCAATCCCAGATCCCTATTATCCGACGGCAAAAAGCGGACATAGCGATGGGTCATGGGTACGGGGACGCGCGACGCCTTGGTCGGATACACCGCGGCGAGCGCCTTCTCCATATTGTCCACGGAATAGGGATCCTCCAAGTGCTTACCCAGAACGATCTGTTCGTGGCCCACGCCCGATTCGTCGGTCAGCTCCTGATGGACATCCAGCACCCGCCCGGTGCAGCAGACGGCCAGCAGGGCCGTCAAAAAGAATTGAATCAACCTTTTCATAAGCCTGAGTATTTGTCTCAGGCAAAGGTCGCAGGAATGATCCGATTAATTTTCCGATTAATCGTTTAATATGTAAAAAGCCCCGCACAGCAGCGTGCAGGGCCTGTTTTGCGATTGCGCGAATCGTAAGAATCGTACAAATTAAAAGAATTTTACCTCTTTTTGTTCGATTGCGCTCATCAGGCTGTTGCCCAGGCGGCTCACGCCGAAGCGGAAATGATTCTTCTCCACCCAATCTTCGCTGAGCACCGTGGCGCCGATGCCATAATAGAACCGGGCGTCGCGATCGTTGGAGATGCCACCCGCCGCCTTGAAGCCGACCTTGCGGCCGGTCTTGGCGTAGAAGGCCTTGATGCACTCGCACATCACCCAGGCGGCCTCCGGCGTAGCGTTGACCGCCACTTTACCCGTCG
The DNA here is from genome assembly GCA_016291185.1 of Bacteroidales bacterium. The sequence goes on along the minus strand of JAEFAI010000004.1, from coordinate 15,248 downwards.
AGGTCTTGATGAAGTCGGCACCGGCCTCCATCGCGAGGAACGAAGCCCGCGCGATGTTCTCTGCGGAGCCGAGCAGGCCCGTCTCGAGGATAACCTTGAGCACGACGCGGCGGCCCTGACGGGCGGCCTCGGCGTCGATCGCCTGCTTCATCTGCACGATCTCATTCGACGCGGCAGCGTAATCCCCAGCCAGGAAGGCGTTGAGCGCCAGAACGATGTCCACCTCGTCAGCACCGCCCTGCACGGCCAACTCGCACTCGCGCACCTTCACTTCCAGGAAGCTCTGCGCGGAGGGGAAGCAGCTCGCGACCGTGGTCACGTGCAGTTCCGGGCTGCAGCGACGTTCGCGCACGACAGGCGCGAAATTGGGATACACGCACACGGAAGCGGGCAGCGGATAGGACGGGTATTCCGCCTGGAGGCGGCTCACCTTGTCCACCAAATTGCTGACGGACGAGACCGTGTCATCGGGTTTCAGGGTGGTCAGGTCCATCAGGGAAAAGCATTTCTTGAGCACCTCCGGCGTGGCCAGGGCGTCCAGCGAGGACGAGACGGCCTGCAGGCGGGTCGCTATCTCCGCGTCAACGGGAGCGTAGCCGTATTTCTCCAAATAATCCATAGGCTTTATTGTATTACGTCTATACTATCTTTCAATGCACGAAGAGCTTCGGGCGCCTTCTTCGGCAACTTAACATCCTGCTCCAGCAGTTCCGGCACCGCCAGCGAGTCTGCCCGGGCGAGCGAGTCGGTCTGGAAGAGCGTATCCTGCCCCGGGAGGGTATCCGCCACAGGCCACAAGGGTTTGATGCCGGCCCAGCGCAGCGAATCCGTCGAGAAGTCCTTCTTCCGGAAGGCGCGGCGGTATTTGTTCAATTCCACTTCCCGGGCCGCCAGGCGGTCCGCCTCCAGCTGGAGACTCTCCCCTTCCTCGCGCAGTTGCCGCTCCACCTGATTCAAGAGCTTGACATATTGCTCAATGTGATCCAGATAATAGTGGACCGTATGGTCATAGTCCTCGAAGGTGTAGCCGTAGCGCTCGAAGATCGGATCGAAAAGCAGCGTCGTGTCGGCAGCCGTCCGGGCATCCGGATGATCCCGGACCCACTGATCGGACAGGAACATATCGTGGTAGATGCGGACCAGCTTGTTCTCGGGGATCCGGCGGACGCGATGGCCGCAGGCGCAGAGCGCCGCCAGCACGACCGCCAGCACTACGATATGAGCCGCCCGACGCATCGCCTTACCGCAACTGCGCGCCGAAATCCTTCTTGAAGGTATCCAGCAGGCGTTCCATCAGGCGCTCGGTATCCTGGTCCGTGAGGGTCCGCTCGGGATCCTGGATCAGGAAGCTCAGGGCGTACTGCTTCTTGCCAGAGGGAATCTTATCGCCGCGGTACACGTCGAACAGGCCCACCTGGCGCAGGAGCTTCTTCGCCTGCTTGAAAGCTGCGGCGCGAAGGTCCGCATAGCTGACAGCCTCGTCGAGCAGGAGCGCGAGGTCGCGGCGCACCGCCGGGAACTTCGGCAGCTCGCTGAAGGCCACCTTGTCACGCTTCACCAGCGCGAACAGCGCCGGCCAGCTGATTTCGGCCGCAAACACCGGCTGCTTGATGCCGAATTTGCGCGTGAGCGCGGGGCTGACCGTGCCCATCGTCGCGAGCACGGGACCCTTGCCCGGCAGGGAGTAGGTCATGCCTTCCGCCCAGATGTCGGACGGGGCAGCCTCGGTCCAGAGCTGGTCCAGATCGGCGCCATAGCGGCGCAGGAGCAGCTCCAGGTAGCCCTTCAGCTGGAAATAGTCGCTCTTTGCGGCCTCCGCACGCCAGGATTTCTCCGGCGTGCCGGTCAGCATCAGGGTGAAGCAGGTGTGCTCCTCGTAGCCCTCCAGGGTCTCACCTGGTTTGTCGGTGAGGCGGCTATAAACACTGCCGTACTCGAAGGTGCGCAGGGAGCTGAGCTGGCGGTTCAGGTTGTAAGCGATGACCTCCAGGCCGCCCAACAGGAGGGTCTGGCGCATCACGTTGAGATCCTGGCTGAGCGGGTTCACGATACGGACGCACTTCTCGGCCGGGAAGGTCTTCAACCCGGTATAGTAGTCTCCCTTGGTCAGGGAATTGTTCATAATCTCCACGAAGCCGTTGGCTGCGAGGAAGTTGGAGACGGCGTTGCGCACCGCCTCGGGATCCGGCTTCGGCGTGGCGCACACGGACATCTTCATGTGGTGCGGCAGGGCGATGTTGTCGTAGCCGTAGATGCGGAGGATTTCCTCCACCACGTCGCACTCGCGATACACGTCCACCATATAGGAGGGAGCGGCCACCAGAGCGCCGCCGGGGCGCTTCTCCAGGAAGTCGTAGCCCAACCAGGTAAGGATATTCTCGATCGTGTCATGGCCGATCTCCTGGCCAACGAAACGCTCGATGCGGGCATAGTCCAGCTCGATCTGCTTGCGCTCGTAGGGCTTCGGATAGGACTCGCGGATCTTGCCCACGACCTCGCCGCCCGCGCACTCCTGGATCAGGAGCACGGCGCGCTTGAGGGCATAGATGGGCATCTCGGGGTCGCCACCGCGCTCGAAGCGGAAGGAGGCGTCGGTCTGCAGGCCGAGGCTCTTGGAAGTGCGGCGGATGGAAGCGGGATCGAACCAGGCGCTCTCCACGAACACGTCCGTGGTAGCCTCGGTCACGCCGCTGTCCTCGCCACCGAACACGCCCGCGATGCACATCGGCGCCTGCGTGTCGGCGATCACCATGTCACGGGCGTCGAGCTTGCGCTCCACGCCGTCCAGCGTACGGATGATCTCACCCTGCGCGGCACGACGCACCACCACGCGGCCGCCGACCTTGCCGGCGTCGAAGGTGTGGAGGGGCTGTCCGAGCTCGAAGAGCACGAAGTTCGAGATATCGACGATATTGTTGATCGGGCGCAGCCCGATGCTCATCAAGCGGTTCTGGAGCCATTCCGGAGACGGGCCGACCTTCACCCCCTTCAGGGTAATGCCGGTGTAGCGCGGAGCGCCGTCAGCGTCGCGTACCTCGATCTCGAGGCCCTCGCCCTTGCCTTCGCAGAAGGCGTCCACAGAGGGCATCACGAGCTCGCACGGGCGGCCGTTCAGACGCAGCCAGGCATACAGGTCGCGGGCCACACCCCAGTGGGAGGCCGCATCGATGCGGTTGGCCGTGATCTCGTATTCAATGACGGCCTCGGTGCCCAGCTTCAGGTATTCCTTGGCCGGGGTGCCGATCACGGCATCCTCCGGCAGCACCATGATGCCGGCGTGATCCGTACCGATGCCGAGCTCGTCCTCGGCGCAGATCATACCGAACGACTCGACGCCGCGGATCTTGGATTTCTTGATCTTGAAGTCGCCCGGCAGCACGGTGCCGAGCTGGGCAAAGAGCACCTTCTGACCGGCCGCCACGTTGGGCGCGCCGCAGACCACCGTCACAGGCTCGCCGTTGCCGGCGTCCACGGTGGTCACGTGCAGGTGGTCGGAATCCGGGTGCGCCTCGCAGGTCAGCACCTTCGCCACCACGACCCCGGCGAGTCCGCCGGGAATCTGCTCCTGCTCCTCCACGCCGTCAACTTCGATGCCGATCGCGGTCATCGCGTTCGCCACTTCCTGCGGCGTGAGGTCACACTTCAAATACTCCTTGAGCCAATTGTAACTGAGTTTCATATGCTGTTGTTATTTCAAATCTTCCGGGGCAAAAAGCTGCTCAACGAATGTTTTCTTGTCAAATACCTTCAGATCATCGATCCCCTCGCCTACGCCGATGAACTTGACCGGGATGTGGAACTGGTCGGACACGCCCACGACCACGCCGCCCTTGGCAGTGCCGTCGAGCTTGGTGACGGCCAGGCTGGTGATGTCCGTCGCCCGGGCGAATTCCTTCGCCTGCGCGAAAGCGTTCTGGCCCGTGGAGGCATCCAGGATCAGCATCACGTCGTGCGGTCCGTCGGGGACCACCTTGCGGATGACGTTGCGGATCTTGGTCAGCTCGTTCATTAGGTCGATGCGGTTGTGAAGACGCCCCGCCGTATCGATCAGCACGACGTCGGCGCCGCGCGCCACCGCCGCCTGGACGGTATCGTACGCCACGGAGGCCGGGTCGGAGCCCATGGCCTGCTTGACGATGTCCACGCCGGCGCGTTCCGCCCAAATGGTCAGCTGGTCCACCGCCGCGGCGCGGAAGGTGTCCGCAGCGCCCAGGAGGACCTTCTTGCCTTGGGCCTTAAGCATGGCGGCGAGCTTGCCGATGGTCGTCGTCTTGCCGACGCCGTTCACGCCCACCACGAGGATGACGTAAGGTTTCTTGCTGAAGTCGAACGGCGCCACGCTCTCCCCCACCAGGGCCCCGATCTCCTCGCGGAGCAGGCCCACCAGCTCGTCGAACGACATGAATTTATCACGCTCGACGCGCTCTTCCAGGGCATCGATGACCTTCAGGGTCGTCTCCACGCCCATATCCGACTCAACCAGGGCTTCTTCGATCGCATCGAGGGTGTCGTCATCGACCCTCGACTTGCCGATCACGGCCCGGGAAATCCGTTGAAAGAAACTAATTGCCATAGTTTACAAAGATACAAAATAATCGGAAGAAAGATTCCCGATCAGGTCGGGAATGACGGGGGAGGACGAAAAAAGCCGGTCGCGGGACCGGCTTTATCTCAGCTCAGGAGAAAATTATTTCTTGCTGGCGAAATAATCCTTGGCCTTTTCGGCCTCGACGAGCTGCTCCGTGAAAACGTAAGCGCCGGTCTTCGGGGATTTCTCCATGCGGATGCACTTGACCATGCTCTTGGCACCGGCCTTGGCTGCGAAGGTTGCAACGGCTTTCTTTGCCATATTCTAATCTCCTTTAATTATTTGATTTCACGATGGACCGTCACCTTCTTCAGGAACGGATTGTACTTCTTGCGCTCGAGGCGGTCAGGGGTGTTCTTCTTGTTCTTGGTGGTGATGTAACGGGACATACCGGGAACGCCGCTGGCCTTCTGCTCCGTGCACTCGAGGATGACCTGCACCCTGTTTCCTTTCGTTTTCTTTGCCATAATACTAGAGTTTAAACAAGGTTAATCAATCCTTTCTTACTGGCCTCGCGAAGCGTGGCCTCAAGACCATTCTTCTCGATGATCCGCATACCCTTGCAAGAAACCTTGAGGGTCACATACCTCTGCTCCTCCTCGCTCCAGAAACGCTTGTTCTTGAGGTTCAGGGAGAAGTCGCGCTTGGTGCGCAGCTTGGAATGGGCAACGTTGTTGCCTTTCATTCTCTTCCTTCCGGTGATTTGACAAACTTTTGCCATGGTTGTATCTTTTTTATTCTCTTTTTCTTAACGCGGGGTGCAAATATCGCTTTTAATTTTCTGATTTCCAAATTGAAAACTACAGAAACTTCAGGAATCTGCGCCACCGGATATTGTTGGGGAACCGCTTCCCGCTGTCCGTGGAGAGCCAGATCACGGCCGGACGACCGACGATGTGGTCTTCGGGGACAAACCCCCAGTATCGGGAGTCGAGCGAGTTGTGCCGATTGTCACCCATCATAAAGTAATAGTCCTGCTTGAACGTGTAGCTGCCCTCGCGGAGTGCCTGCTGCAGATCGCCGCCTTCATAGGCCGTGATGATCCGCTCATAAAGCGCGACATTGTCCTGCGTGAGTGCGACCGTGGCCCCCTTGCGGGGAATCCACAGCGGACCGAAGTAGTCCCGGGTCCAGCCGGAGTCCTGCGTGAAGGGGAAAATCTCCTGCGCGACGGCCGCCGGATCGGTGTCCAGGTTGGCCGTGATGCGCTCCACGGAGGAAACCTTGGCCAGCTCTTCCCGCATCGCCTCGGTCAGGCAGAGCGCCGGATAACCGGGCAGGGCTGCGTCGAACCAGGCGTCGGCGGGGTTGATGCCGAGCTTCTCCAGCGTCTTGGCGTTGATCTTCTGGCCGCTGGTGATGACCTGATAGCTGAGCTGCAGACCCGGATAAACCGATTCCTGCTCGCCATTGATCCACACCAGGCCGTCCTTGACCTCCAGGGTATCCCCGGGGATCGCGACGCAACGCTTCACGTAGTGGTCTTTTTTGTCCATCGGGCGGACAACCTTCTCTCCCAGTTTGTCCACAGCCGGCTTGCCAAGCATGCGCACCAGCATGTGGTAGTCCGCGACCGGGTCTTTGCGCAGGACGGTATCTCCGTTGGGGAAACCGAACACCACGTAATCGCCGCGTCGCACTTCCCGAAATCCTTTCAGCCGGCGGTAATCGTTCTGGATGAGGGTCGAGTAGGACTCGCGTCCGAAGATCACGTTGTGCGTGAAGGGGATGGTCAGGGGAGTCTGGGGGATCCGGGGACCGTATGTCAATTTGCTCACGAAGAGGCGGTCTCCTGTGTAGAGGCTGCTCTCCATCGAGGATGAAGGAATCTTGAAGGCTTGGAAGAAGAAGGTGTTGATGAAGGTGACCAGGATGACAGCAAAGATGATGGCATCGAGCCAGTCATTCCAGGAGCTGCGCGGCTCCCCTTCCTTGTAGCGCTTCTTCCAGAAATTCCAGTGAACCTTGCGGGTGATGAAGATGTCAAAGACCACCACCAGGCCGAAAAGCCACCAGAAGTTCCCGAGCCAGACCACCCACGCCGTGTAGAGCAAAGCCCAAAAGGCGAACTTTGTCCATTTGTTGCGGGTGAATTCCTTCAGGCTCACGTTCTTACACTATTTTACGGACTTGATAATCGCTTCGAACGCCTGCGGATTGTTCATCGCGAGGTCGGCGAGGACCTTGCGGTTCAGTCCGATATTCTGAGCGTTCAGCTTGCCCATGAACTGGGAGTAGGACATACCGTACTGACGGGCAGCGGCGTTGATACGCTGAATCCAGAGGGCGCGGAAGTTGCGCTTCTTGGTCTTGCGATCACGGTATGCGTAGGTCAAACCTTTCTCGTAGGTGTTCTTGGCTACGGTCCAAACATTCTTCCTGGAGAGGAAGTTACCGCGGGTTCTCTTGAGAATCTTCTTGCGGCGTGCGCGGGATGCGACAGAATTAACTGATCTAGGCATAATTCAATACTTTTAGAGAACCAACATTTCACGGACACGACCGTAATCCACCTTCTCGAGGAGGGCGAAATGGTCCAGGTTACGCTTGCGCTTCTTGGTTTTCTTGGTGAGGATGTGGCTGTGGTAAGCATGCTTCCTCTTGATTTTTCCCGATCCGGTAAGCGTGAAGCGCTTTTTGGCACCGGAGATCGTTTTAAGCTTTGCCATTGTGTTTGTAATTAATTGTTAATAAAATATATGATCCCTACTTTTTCTTGGTAGGAGCAATCATCATCGTCATGCGCTTGCCTTCCAGCACCGGCATGTTCTCGGCGCGGCCGAACTCTTCCAGTTCGACGGCGAAACGCAGGAGCTGCTTCTCGCCCTGATCCTTGAACATGATCGAACGTCCACGGAAGAAGATCGTCGCCTTCACCTTGGAGCCCTCCTGGAGGAACTCCTGCGCGTGCTTGAGCTTGAACTGGAAATCGTGCTCGTCGGTGTTGGGGCCGAAGCGGATTTCCTTGATCACGACCTTGGCGGCATTCGCCTTCATTTCCTTGGCCTTCTTCTTGCGCTGGTACAGGAACTTCTGGTAATCCAGAATCCTGCACACGGGAGGATCTGCCTTGCCGCTGATCTCGACGAGATCCAGCTCGAGGTCTTCCGCCATCTGCAGAGCCTTAGCAATAGGGTACACTCCCTGCTCAGGGATGTTCTCTCCAACGAGCCGCACTTGCGTCGCAGTGATCTGCTCGTTAATGTTCAGCTCATTCTCGTCACGCTTCTGCATCTGACGAGGATCGGGTTTGCGGCCACCCGGCTTGAAGCCCGAGGGCTTCGGTCTGTAAGGTCCGGCGATAGTTAAATCCTCCTAATTTTTAAGTTCTTCAGCTTGCGCTGCTTTCAAATATTCCACAAACTGTTCAGCGGACATGGAGCCCTGATCGACACCTTCCCTGCGGACAGAGACGGTACCTTCCGTGGCTTCTTTCTCGCCGACAATCGCAATCACAGGCACTCTGAGAAGGGAAATCTCCCGAATTCTCTTGCCGAGCGTCTCGTTACGAGCGTCTATGGAAGCGCGAATTTCGGAATTTTTCAGCAATTCGCAAACTTTTTCAGCATATTCTTCATATTTTTCGCTGATTGGCAGCACCTTAACCTGATCCGGCGAGAGCCAGAGAGGCAGGTGGCCGGCGGTGTGCTCCAGCACCACGGCGGTGAAGCGCTCCAGCGATCCGAAGGGCGCACGGTGGATCATCACCGGGCGCTGCTTGCTGCCGTCGGCGTCCGTAAACTCGAGCTCGAAGCGCTCCGGGAGGTTGTAGTCCACCTGAATGGTGCCGAGCTGCCAGCGGCGGCCGATGGCGTCCTTGACCATGAAGTCGAGCTTCGGGCCGTAGAAGGCAGCCTCGCCCTTCTCCACGACGGTCTTGAGGCCCTTCTTGGCGGCGGCGTCAATGATGGCCTGCTCCGCCTTGGCCCAGTTCTCGTCCGTGCCGATGTATTTCTCCTTGTTGTCCGGGTCGCGCAGCGACACCTGGGCCATGTAGTCCGTCATCTTCAGGGTCTTGAAGACATAGAGGATGAGGTCGATGACCTTCTCGAACTCCTCCTGGAGCTGGTCCGGGCGGCAGAAGAGGTGGGCGTCGTCCTGGGTAAAGCCGCGGACGCGCGTCAGGCCGTGCAGCTCGCCGCTCTGCTCGTAGCGATAGACGGTACCGAATTCCGCGAAGCGGAGCGGCAGGTCACGGTACGAACGCGGGCTGCTGCGGAAGATCTCGCAGTGGTGCGGGCAGTTCATCGGCTTGAGCATATATTCCTCGCCCTCCTGGGGCGTGTGGATCGGCTGGAAGCTGTCCTTGCCGTATTTGGCATAGTGACCGGAGGTCACGTAGAGATCCTTGCTTCCGATGTGCGGCGTGACAACCGGGAGGTAACCCAGCTCCGCCTGCTTCTTGCGCAGGAAGTTCTCGAGGGTGTTGCGCATCACGGCGCCGCGCGGCAGCCACAGCGGCAGACCGAGGCCCACGCGGCCGGAGAAGGTGAAGAGCTCCATCTCCTTGCCGAGCTTGCGGTGGTCGCGCTTCTTGGCTTCCTCAAGCAGGGTCAGGTACTCGTCGAGCATGCTCTTTTTGGGGAAGGTGACGCCGTAGATACGGGTCAGCTGCTCGCGGTTCTGGTCGCCCTTCCAGTAGGCGCCGGCGATGGCGGTCAGCTTGACCGCCTTGATGTCGTCAACGTGCTTGACGTGCGGGCCGCGGCAGAGATCGGTGAAGCCGCCGTTCGTGTAGAACGAGATGGTGCCGTCCTCCAGGTCCTGGATGAGCTCGCACTTGTACGGGTCGCCTTTCTGCTTGAAATAGGCCATGGCATCCGCCTTGGACACCTCTTTGCGCTCGAACGTCTCCTTAGTTCGCGCCAGCTCGATCATCTTGTCCTCGACCGCCTTGAGGTCGGCCTCGGAAATCTGCCGGTCGCCCAGGTCCACGTCGTAGTAGAAGCCGGTCTCAACGGCCGGTCCCACGCCGAACTTAACGCCCGGGTAGAGCGCCTCCAGCGCTTCCGCCATCAAGTGCGCGGAAGAGTGCCAGAAGATGTGTTTTGCCTCATCGTCGTCCCAGGGACGGATGGTGCCATCGGTGAATGCTATCGTCAACATGTCGTGTTAAAATTGTTTAAGCCTACAAAGATAGCAAATTTTTTATCATTCCGGTCTTGCCCCTCCTCGCGGGCGGCCAGAAATTATTTTTCGGGTATTCTACGTTGGCTATCTCTCCGGATTCAACTCGGGACGGACGTCGAGCGTCCAGAGGCGGTAGTCGAGGTCAAAGACTTCGACGGCGAAGCCGCTGCCGTCCGGGCTCTCGCGCCGCAGCGCCAGACCCGTGGCGGGATCGATCCACCAGCAGTCCTCGCCCAGGCCGTACGAGCCCTTCCCGCGGAAGTCAAACACCCAGCACCGGACCCCGCAAATCGTTTCCTCTCCTGCGTAGAAGCGGTCCAGGAAGGACTGCGCGCGCCCCAGCTGGCGCATCCGCTGCAGCACGATGCCGGGATCCGTGTCCGGATCGGCCTGGTTGTCCCAGCCGAACTCGCACAGTTCCGGCACGAAGGCCAGGACAGCGCTGGCAGCCGGTTCGGGGGCATACTCTTCGAACCAGTCGTGGCCCTCGTCCTCGTTCTCCGGCAGGGGCGGGTTGCCGTCGCCGAAGTAGAGGTGGACGTGGTCGTCCGCGCCGCGGCCGCCGTTGTAGCCCAGCTCCGTCTGATAATCGAAGCGCTCATGCACCTCGGCGCGATCTTCTCCCAGGAAGAGGGTATTGTGCGCGATCATGTAGTCGATGCGGGCCACGGTCTCTTTCGTGACCGTCCGTCCCTGGCTATCGAAGGTCCGCAGGCTGATGCGGTAGTGATCCTCCGGCGCCTGAAGTGCATAGGGGCCCGTCCAGCGGGGCTTCTCCTGAGCCAACGCGGCTACCGCGAGGCACAGGGCCATTATAATAGATACTCTCTTTTTCATTTCTTTCCTTTCGTCATTCGCCGGCTCCGACCGGCGAATCTCATTTCTTGACAAATTCCACTCTACGATTCTTCGCCCGGCCCTCATCGGTGCTATTGTCGGCGATGGGAACGTGCGAACCCTTGCCGACCGGAGTCAGGCGGGCTTCGGCAATACCCTGCTCCACGAGCGCGGCCACGATGGCCTCGGCACGCTGCTGGCTGAGCTTGTCGTTAACGGCGTCGGAGCCGGTGGCGTCGCAGTGGCCCTGAACCTCGAAATTGAGGCTCGCGTCCTTCTTCATCAGGTCCGCGATGCGGTTGATCTCGACCATGGACTCGGGCTTGATGGTTGCCTTGCCGGTATCGAAGGTGATGGCGTAGGTCACGATCTTACCTTCGGAGGCCAGACGGTCATAGAGCGGCACGGCGCCCTGCGCCAGGCGGACATTGGAGACACCGCTGTAGATATAGTTACCCGAATGGTCGAACCAGAAGCACCTGGGGGCCAGGGCCAGGGGGATATTGATCACCCGAACACCATTGATATACCCCTTGAGAGCCCGCTTGTTGAAGGAGACGGCAAAGTGATTCCACGCGCCCGGGATGAGGGGGTTGTCCGTCTCGTTATAATCCGAAAGGCCGGAGTTCAGGCCAAGCTCCTTCCTTCCCTGCAGGTTGGAGGAAGCGTCCGGCTTCATGATGCTCCAGGAGATGCTGGAGGAGCCGTCTCCTCTGTAAAAGAAATCGATGTCTCCGCATTCGCCGTCGCTGTATTCAACGGCTTCGCCATTGGCAAAGGTAAGCCGGAGGATGCTGGTGCCGCTTTCGCGCTCATCCTCGGAATCGCAGGGCTCGCCCAGGAACACGTCGTACTCCAGCGTAAACACCTCGGGAAGGAATGCGCGAGGCTCCTTCATCAGCGGAATCACAGACCCCTGACCGTCATCGGTAAAGGCGATGACCTTCCGGCCCGCAAAGGAACCCGTCTCGGCATAACCGGACAGCAGGTCCCACTGGGACGGGAACTCACCCAGCTGCTCCTGCTCGAAGGTATCTTCAAAGAAAATTACGTCGCCGGGAACAAAATCGGATTTCGCGTAAGCGGACTCGACCTGCTTCTTGGGGGCAACCTGGGCAGCCGGTTGCTGCTCTGCCGCTTCCTGCGCGCTCGCTGCAGCCGGCTTCTCTGCCTGCTCCTGCTTGTTCTTGCCCTTGCCGACGTTGCCGTTCAGGATGTCGTTGACACCCTTCTCAACCTTGTCGCCGAGGTTGTTCTCCACCGCGTTCTTGGCGCGATTCTTCAGTCGTTCCAGCATGTTTTGGCCCGACGCCGGCGCGCAGATGAGCGCCGCGAGGGTAAGGATCATGACAATTTTTTTCATCTTTTTATTATTAATTATTTGAGTAGTCCTTTTTCCAGTGCCAGCCGGACCATCTCCGCGGATGTGGAGGCGCCGAATTTGGCCAACAGTTTTTTGCGGTACCAGCGGATGGTCTCAGCACCCAGACTCAAGGTCCCGGCAATCTGCGGAGTCGTCTGTCCGGCGGCCACCAGGCGGAGCACCTGGTGCTCCCGTTCTGTCAGGGTAATCTGCGTGTCGTTCATCATATGCTTTGTTCGTTTGACCACAAATTTCAAGAATTCCAAAACTTTACGCACCCCCCGAAAGGGTGGAAGTGCCGCTTTCCACCCGGAAGTTGCGGATGATTGGCGGTTTTTTGATAACTTCGCAATATGAATAAATGTCTTTCCGCCGGAATCCTCTGCGCCGCCGCGCTGCTTCTCATATCCACATCTGCCGTCGCCTACAACGACCACCGGGGTCACAATCTGGACTCCCTGGAGCGCGCCGTTGCGCGCTGGACGCCGGACGATGTCGATCGCGCCTCCGAGTCGGAGCTGCTGGAGCTGAACCGGGCTTACCGGGACCTGATGCTTGGCTACCTCGAACTGAACGGCGAGAAAAGCATGTTCTACGCCCACCGGGCGCTCGGGATCAGTGTGCCGCAGGGCTGGCAGGAGGCCAACGCGGACGCGTACCGCTACCTCGGGATCCAGTTCTACGGCCGCGAACAGTATGACAGCGCGCTGGTCTATTACCGCCACGCACTGGACGCGGTCGAGGCCATGGCGGCTGGCGCCACCTCGCCCCTGAGTCCGAACGGGTACAATGAGAAGGAGATCGACAACGAGCGGTCCGCCCTGTACGGCACCATCGGGAACCTCTACAATGTGATGGGCGATATCCCGGAAGCCATGGACTGGTATGTCAAGGCGGGGGAGATCTTTGAAAAATACGGGTGGAACGAGAGCAATTCCGTCCTCTACTACAATATCGGCGAAACCTGGACCGACGAAGGAAAACTGCGCCAGGCCGCCCCTGCCTACAGAAAAGCGCTTAACTATGCCGAGGTCTCGGGGGATTCGCTGATGATCGTCCAGGCATACAAAGGCTTAGGGCGGCTATACACGGAGCAGCACCGCCCTGCGAAGGCGCTTCCCTATCTGCAGGAAGCGGAAAAATACTACGCCACCCACCCGGACGACGCTCCGCTCTTCCGGACCGAGAACCTCACCATTCTGAGTGACGTGCTGGCTCGCCAGAAACGGCAGCTCGCCGCGTTGCTGATCGCATGCGCGCTGCTTCTGCTGCTCGGCGGCGTCACCTCCCTCACGATCCACCGGCTGCGCCGCGCACGTCGCGAGCAGGCCGAAACGGCCCAGGTGATGGATGAGACGCTGGAAGATCTGCGCCGGGGCTCAGCTGCCCGCAAGGAGGCCGCACCGGAGCTCTCAGACCGTGAAAAGGAGATTCTCGATCTCGTAGCCAAGGGCTACACGACCCAGCAGATTGCGGATGCACTACACCTGAGCTACGAGACCATCCGCTGGTACCGCAAGAAACTGCTGGTCAAGTTCGACGGATCCAACACCGCCGAGCTCATCTCGCTCGCAAAGGAATTCGGCCTCGTCTAAAGCTCGTCTGAAATATTGTAGCGATTGCGATCGGCGGAGGAGCGCGCGACCATTTCGCCGACGAATCCGGCGAGGAAGAGCATGACGCCGAGGATGACGGACACGAGCGCCAGGTAGAAGAGCGGCTGGTCTGTGACGGGACGGTATTTCAGGCCCTGAGCCTGATGGATCAGCTTCTCGACAATGATCCAGACCGTCATCACGAATCCCACAAGGAACATCAGCAGGCCGCTGTAGCCAAAGAAATGCATCGGGTCCTTGCCGAAACGCATCAGGAACGACAGCGTCTGGAGGTCCAGGAAGCCGTTCACGAAACGGTTCATACCGAACTTGCTCTTGCCGTATTTACGCTTGGCGTGCACGACCGGCTTCTCGCCAATCTTTGCATAACCCGCATTTTTCGCCAGATACGGAATGTAGCGATGCATCTCGCCATAGACCTCAATGCTTTTGACGACCTCCTTGCGATAGGCCTTCAGGCCGCAGTTCATGTCGTGCAGCTTAATGCCAGTGACGCGGCGCGCGGTGGCGTTGTATAGCTTTGAGGGAAGGTTTTTCGTCAGGGCGTTGTCTTTGCGGTGCTGCTTCCAGCCCGACACGAGATCGTAGCCCTGCTCCGTAATCATCCGGTACATCTCCGGGAGCTCGTCCGGCGAGTCCTGCAGATCGGCGTCCATCGTGAAGACAACGTCTCCCTGCGCGCGCTCGAAGCCGCAGTACAGAGCGGCAGACTTGCCGTAATTGCGCTGGAAGCGCAGCCCGTGCACGTGCGCATCGGCACCCGCGAGTTCGCGAATGACATCCCAACTGCCGTCAGTACTGCCGTCATCAACGATCAGCACTTCGTAGCTATAGCCCTGTTCCTGCAGCACGCGGGCAATCCAGGCGGACAGCTCGGGCAGGGACTCGCGCTCGTTGAAGGCGGGAATGACGACGGAGATATCCATATTACTGCTCGTCAATGAAAGGATTCGAGGAAGAAATGTTGCGGGAGAAGATCGCCGCGAGGATCGTACCGAAAAGCCAGCAGTAGATCAGGTTGCCGAAGAAGGCGAAGGTCGGCATCTTAGGCATCAGCTCATCCATCTCGCTCATCATACTCTCGTCGAACATCGGATTGTCTTGCAGGGTTTCCAGCGCCTGCTCGAAGATGTCCGGAGCGATGAAGCTGGTGTAGGCCAGGTAAAAGGCCGAATAGATTAGCGCAGAAAGCAGGGCTGTCAGCATGCCAAAGCGGAAGGCGCGGGAATTATCCACGGTCGGATCGTCCGCGGCATACTTCAGGATGAAGAAGCGCATCAGGTAGATGCAGCCGGCAAATTTAGCAATCCACAGCACGACATTCAGCAGGCCCAACAGGAAAGCGGGGCCGTTGCCGGCCAGCTTGCCGGTCAGCATCGTGATGAGCATATAGGCGACAGAGATACCGCCAAGGACCAGTCCGGCCTTGCCGGCGCTCTCCCAAATGGATTTCTTCTCGTTCATAGTTTACAAATATAACAATTTTCTATGAGATTTGCCGGTCGGAGCCGGCGAATGACGGTCTTGCCCTCCACAACGCCCCCGCACGGGCAATGCCAGCGGATAGGCCACAAAAAAAGAAACCCCGAGTCTTTTGGACTCAGGGTTTCCGAAAAGCGGCAGCGACCTACTCTCCCACCTGGTGGGGCAGTACCATCGGCGCGGGCGGGTTTAACTTCTCTGTTCGGGATGAGAAGAGGTGGTTCCCCACCGC
>JAEFAI010000025.1 GCA_016291185.1 Bacteroidales bacterium | reverse complement strand
CAGACCGTCCCGAAGGTCGATAAGATCTTCGGCCCCGGCAACCAGTACGTCACCACGGCCAAGCAGCTCCTGTCGGCCGGCACCGTGGCCATCGACATGCCCGCCGGGCCGTCCGAGGTCATGGTCGTCACAGACGGCAGCACGCCGGCCTCCTTCGCCGCCGCGGACCTGCTCTCGCAGGCCGAGCACGGCGTGGACAGCCAGGTGATGCTGGTCTGCCCCGACGCTGCGACCGCGGAAGCCGTCCGCGAAGAAGTGGAGCGGCAGACCCGCGAGCTGCCGCGCGCGGACTTCGTGCGCCAGGCGCTCGAAAAGAGCCGCTGCGTCGTATTCTCCGAGCAGGAAGACCGCATCGCCTTCGCGAACGCCTACGCCCCCGAGCACCTGATCCTCTCCGTGGCGGACGCCTGGGGCTTCGCGGAGCGCATCACGGCCGCCGGCAGCGTGTTCGTCGGCGCGTGGACCCCGGAGAGCGCGGGCGACTACGCCTCCGGCACCAACCACACCCTGCCCACCTGCGGCTGGGCCCGCTCCTTCAGCGGGGTCAACCTGGACAGTTTCTACCGCAAGATGACCCTGCAGGAGCTCACGCCGGAAGGCCTGCGCGGCCTCTCGGAAACCATCGTCACCATGGCGGAAGCGGAGGGCCTGCAGGCCCACGCCAACGCCGTCAAAATCCGCCTGCAAAATGAATAGCCAGGATATTGAAGCGCTCGTGCGCCCCAACATACGCGCCCTCTGCCCCTACAGCACGGCCCGCGACGAATACCAGGGCTCGCTGGGCATCTTCCTCGATGCCAACGAGAGCCCCTACCCCACCGGCTGGAACCGCTACCCGGATCCGCGCCAAAAGGCGCTCAAGGCCAAGCTGTCCGCCATCAAGGGCGTGCCGGCGGAGAGCATCTTCCTCGGCAACGGCAGCGATGAGGCCATCGACCTGATGTTCCGCATCTTCTGCACGCCGGGCGTGGACAACGCCGTCGCCATCGACCCCAGCTACGGCATGTACAACGTCGCCGCCGACATCAACGACATCGAGATGCGCCGCGTGCCCCTCGGGGCCGACTTCTCCCTCCCCGCGAAGGAGCTGCTCGCCGCTACCAACGCGCACACCAAGCTGCTCTTCCTGTGCAGCCCCAACAACCCTTCGGGCAATGCGTTCCCGGCCGCGGAGCTGGAAGCGCTGATCCGCAAGTTCCCGGGCATCGTGGTGCTGGACGAGGCGTACGCCGACTTCAGCGCGCAAGGCAGCCTGCGCGGACGTCTGGCGGAGTTCCCCAACCTGGTCATCTTCCAGACGCTCTCCAAGGCCTACGGCCTCGCGGGACTGCGCCTCGGCATGGCCTTCGCCAGCCCGTACATTATCGCGCTGATGTCGATGGTCAAGTACCCGTACAACATCAACCAGTCCACCCAGGAGCTCGTCTCCAAGGCGCTGGACAAGCCCGTCGACGGCCAGGTGGCCGAGATCGTGGCCCAGCGCCGGCGCATCGCCGCGACGCTCCCCGCCTTCAGCTTCGTGCGCCGCGTCTATCCCAGCGACGCGAACTTCCTGCTGGTGCAGGTGGACGACGCGGACGCACTCTACGCGCACCTGATCGCCGACGGCATCATCGTGCGCAACCGCAACCGCGTCCGCGGCTGCGCGGGCTGCCTGCGCATCACCATCGGGCTCAAGTCCGAGAATGATAAATTGTTAGAATCCCTGCAAGCATATGAAAAAGGCGATATTCATCGATAGGGACGGCACCCTGCTGTGCGAACCCGCCGACGAGCAGATCGACGCCCTGGACAAGGTTGTTTTCGTGCCCGGCGCCATCAGCGGCCTGAAGGCCCTCACAGGTCTGGGCTACGAGCTCGTCATGGCCTCCAACCAGGACGGCCTCGGCACGCCCGCCTTCCCGGAAGAGACCTTTTGGCCCGCCCAGAACCTGCTGCTGCACACGCTGGAAGGCGAAGGCGTGGTCTTTGACGACATCCTGATCGACCCGTCCTTCCCGGAGGACAAGTCCCCCAACCGCAAGCCCGGCACGGGGATGTTCGGCAAATACCTCGACGGTTCCTACGACCTCGCGGCCAGTTGGGTCATCGGCGACCGGGAGACGGACCGCCAGTTGGCTCAGAACCTCGGCGCGCAAGCGCTGCTGGTGGGAGAAAAGAGCTGGGCGGAGATCGCCGAGACCATCCGCAGCAGCGCGCGCAGCGCGACCGTCGCCCGCAAGACCGGCGAGACGGACATCTACGTGCGTGTGGATCTGGACGGCAAGGGCCCGTCGGGCGTCGATACCGGCCTGAAGTTCTTCGACCACATGCTCACGCAGCTCATTCACCACGGCGGCATCGCCCTGGAAATCAGGTGCAAAGGCGATCTGGAGGTCGATGAACACCACACCATTGAGGATGTCGGCATCGCCCTCGGTGAAGCCCTGCGCCAGGCCCTCGGCGACAAGCGCGGCATCGACCGCTACGGCTTCGCCCTCCCGATGGACGAGAGCCGCGCCATCGTGCTGCTCGACTTCGGCGGCCGCAGCGAGCTCGTCTGGGACGTACAGTTCACGCGCGAGTACGTGGGCGACGTGCCCACGGAAATGTTCAAGCATTTCTACAAATCGCTCTCCGACGCCATGCGCGCCAACCTCTACGTACAGGCACGCGGCGAGAACAATCACCACCTCGCCGAAGGCATCTTCAAGGCCTTCGCCCGCTCGCTCAAGCAGGCGGTGCGGCGCGATGTTTTCAGTTACGATCTCCCCTCCAGCAAAGGACTGCTATGATTGCGATCATCGACTACGACGCCGGCAATATCCGTTCGGTCGGCAACGCCCTGCAGCGCCTGGGCGCGGAATATGAACTCACCGCGGATCCCGCCCGCATCCTCGCGGCCGACAAGGTCATCCTCCCCGGCGTGGGCAACGCCGCCGAGGCGATGGCCAGCCTGGAAGCCCGCGGCCTGTGCGGTCTGCTCAAGACCCTGCGCCGCCCCGTACTGGGCATCTGCGTGGGCATGCAGCTGATGTGCCGCGACTCCGAGGAGGGTCCCACCCAGTGCCTGGGCATCTTCGACGCCCACGTGCGCCGCTTCACCGAGGCCCCGGACGCCAAAGTCCCCCATATGGGCTGGAACGCCATCGGCAACCTGGACAGCAAGCTGTTCAAGGGGCTGGACGGCGGCAGCTTCGTCTATTTCGTCCACTCCTACTTCCCCGGCCTGTGTCCCGACACCATCGCGACCTGCCGCCACGGGGAGCAGCTTTTCAGCGCCGCGCTGAAATATGAGAATTTCTACGGCACCCAGTTCCACCCCGAGAAGAGCGGCTCCGTGGGAGCGGCCATTCTCCAGAATTTCCTCGCCTTATGATCCAGATTATTCCCGCCATCGACCTCATTGACGGGCGCTGCGTGCGCCTGACCCAGGGTGATTATTATCAGAAGAAGGTGTACGACGGCTCCCCGGCCGACGTGGCGCGCAGCTATGCCGACTGCGGCGTGCAGCGCATCCACCTCGTGGACCTGGATGGCGCCAAGGCCGGCGCCCCGAAGAACCTCGCTACGCTGGAGGCCATCGCCAAGGCCGTGTCCTGCGAGGTGGAATGGGGCGGCGGGCTCTCCGACGAAGCGTCGGTGCAGGCGGCTTTCGACGCCGGCGCCACGCACGCCATCATCGGCAGCGTCGCCGCCCGCCATCCGGAGTTGCTCGAAGCCTGGCTCAAGAAGTTTGGCGCGAAGATGATCCTGGGCGCCGACGTGCGCGACGGACGCATCGCCGTGTCCGGCTGGCAGGATTCCGTCGCCCTGAGCATCGAGGACCTCGTGTCGCGCTTCAAGCCCTTCGGGCTGCAGGAGTGCATCGTCACGGAAATCTCCCGCGACGGCATGCTGCAGGGCCCCGCGTCCGCGCTTTATGTGCGCCTGCAGCGGGAGTTCCCCCAAATCAGTTTTACCGTGAGCGGCGGCATCTCCGGCATGGCCGACATCCGCGCGCTGGACGCCTTGCATCTGCGCAAAGCCATCGTGGGCAAGGCTATTTATGAGAACCGTATCAGTTTGGAAGATATCAAGTCATGGTCGCAAAGCGCATCATCCCCTGCCTCGATGTAAAGGACGGCCAGGTCGTCAAGGGCATCAACTTCGAGGGGCTCCGCGAAGTCGGCGACGCCGTCGATATGGGCGTGAAATACTCCCGGGACGGGGCCGACGAGCTGGTTTACCTCGACATCAGCGCCACCCAGGAGGGCCGGCGCACCTTCGCCGCACTCGTGGAGCGCATCGCCCAGGGCATCGACATCCCCTTCACCGTGGGCGGCGGCATCGGCAGCATCGAAGATGCAGCCCGCCTGCTGGACGCCGGTGCCGACAAGATCTCCGTGAACAGCGCTGCCATCGCAGACCCGACGCTCATCAGCCGGATCGCTTCGAAATACGGCAGCCAGTTCGTCGTGGTGGCCATCGACGCCAAGTGCATCGACGGCCGCTGGACCTGTACCACGCACGGCGGCAAGCGCCTGACGGACGTGGAACTCTTCTCCTGGGCCCATGAGGCGCAGGAGCGCGGCGCCGGGGAGATCCTCTTCACCTCGATGGATCACGACGGCACCTGTGCGGGCTACGCCGACGAGGTCTATGCCCGCCTGGCGGACGAGCTCACGATCCCGGTGATCGCCTCGGGCGGCGCCGGAAGCGTCGAAGACATCCGCCGCGTGCTGACCGAGGGGCGCGCCGACGCCGCCCTCGCCGCCAGCATCTTCCACTACGGACAGATCCCCATCCCGCAACTCAAACAGGCGCTCCGCGCCGCTGGAATCAACGTAAGAATATGAAGTTCAGCGATTTTAAATTAGATAAGACAGGCGACGGCCTGCTGCCGGTGATTGTCCAGGACGCCACGACCCTCAAGGTCCTGATGCTGGGCTACATGAACGAAGAGGCTCTTGCGAAAACGGCCGAGACGGGGCTGGTGACCTTCTGGTCACGCGGCCGGCAGACGCTCTGGACCAAGGGCGAGACGAGCAACAATTTCCTGCACGTGGTGGAGATGTATGCCGACTGCGACGCCGACACGCTGCTCATCAAGGCGCGCCCCGACGGCCCCACCTGCCACCGCGGCACCACCGCCTGCTTCGACACGCCGGAGGACGAGGGCTTCATCCGCACCCTCGCGAGCGTTGTGGCCGACCGCCACGCCAAGATGCCGGAGGGTTCCTATACCACCAAGCTCTTTATCAAGGGCCCCAAGGCCATCGGCAAGAAAGTCGTGGAAGAGGCCGGCGAGGCCGTCATCGAGGCCGTCGATGGCAATCGCGACCGCTTCGTCTATGAAGCTTCCGACCTGATCTACCACCTGCTCGTTCTGCTCGAGCAGCAGGGCATCTCCCTGTCCGAACTCGAGCGCGAGCTCGCCTTCCGGCACCGCTAGCGTCGTCATTCGCCGGCTCCGACCGGCGAATCTCTTACTTTTTTTGCAAAGAATGCGCTTTTGCGCTATCTTTGCCGACGGTTTGCAGGTCGCAAACCAAGGGGTGCTGAGGCCCGTGAGGCCGAGGCTGAGATGATACCCTCATACCTGATCGGGGTAATGCCCGCGTAGGAAATAGCTATCTTCCCATCCCCTTATTGTATAATTTATTTACAATTAAGGTTTTACAATGCACAAAAAATTGCTGAACGCCGCGATGCCGCTTCTGCTGGCAGCCACCGGCGTGTTCCCGGCTGCTGCCCAGCAGCCGGATTCCCTGCAGGTCGAACAACTCCAGGAAGTCGTGATCGGCGCCGTGCGCGCCGCCAAGGACGCTCCCTTCGCCGTGGCCAACATCCAGCGCGCCGAGCTGCAGGACTTCTCCACCACCGGTATCGAACTCCCGATGCTCTTCGCCCGCACACCGGGCATCCTCGCCTGGAGCGAGAACGGCGTAGGCACGGGCACCAGTTATATGCGCATCCGCGGCGCAGGCGGCTCACGCATCAACGTCACGCTCGACGGCGTACCCCTCAATTCTCCGGAGGACCAGACCGTCTTTTGGGCCAATATGAATTCCTACGGCTCCCTGATGGGCAGCGTGCAGATCCAGCGCGGCGTGGGCGCATCGACCAACGGTGACGGTGCCTTCGGCGGCACCATCGCCCTTGGCACCAAGGCCCCTTCGCTCGTGCCAACGGCCGAGCTGAACGCATCCTACGGCTCCTGGAACACGATGAACCTCGGCGTGAATGCCTCCACGGGCCTGCTTTGGAACCACCTCATCCTCGAAGGCGGCTACCACCAGACCACGACCGACGGCTATCTGCACGGCACCGACGGCCGCTCCGGCAACTGGTTCGGCAGCCTGAGCTGGCTGGGCCGCAGTTGGAAGCTCTCCTACAGGATTCTGGGGAATTTCGAAGTCACCGGCCAGGCCTGGAATGGCGTCACGGCCGGCAACGACGACCTGTCCATCATGGACGGTACCTACGGCGCTGCCACCGGGATCCACACCTATGCGGATCTGTGCGATGCCGGCCTGGGCCAGTACAACTCCCTTTACGAACTGGTCTCCATCGACGGGACCAACTATTCCGTCAACCGCTACAAGATGAGCGACGGCAGCCTCTGGCCCCGCACCACCGACAACTTCTGGCAAACGCACCACATCCTGAACTTTGCCTGGGACATCAACGAGAACTGGAAACTCTCCGTCTCGCCGCACTACACGCACGGTTACGGCTATTACGAGGAATTCCGCTATAACAACAAAATCATCAAATACGGCTTGGAGTACTTCAAGGATGCTGACGGCAACAAGATCAAGAAGGTGGATTTCGTCCGCCAGAAAGGCCTTCGGCAGGACGCCTGGGGCGCCGTGGCGAACGTCTCTTTCCGCAAAGGCGCCTGGGATGTCGTCGGCGGCCTGTCCTGGCAGCAGTTCCAGGGCAACCATTTCGGCTACTTGACCTACACCAGCAGCGAAGCGGTTGCGCAGAAGTATGGCATTTCCAAGGAAGCCCCCCGGCAGTATTATGACTCCGATGCGTCCAAACTCGACCTGAGCGGCTTCGTCAAGGCTTCCTACGCCATCGACGGCGCCTGGAGCGTCTTCGGGGACCTGCAGTTCCGCCACGTCGGTTACAAGACGGACGGCTACAACGACAAGTATATCATCGACGAGGACACGGACATCCCGAGCAAGCACATCCTGGATGTTGACGTAAAATACAACTTCCTCAATCCCAAAGCCGGCGTCAATTTCCAGCGCGGCGGCCATCGGGCTTACGCCTCTTTCGCAATGGCGCACCGCGAGCCGGAGCGTAACAACTTCACCGACAACGGCCTGTATCCCGCTCCGCGCGCCGAGCGTGCGCTCGACTGGGAAGCCGGCTACCAGTATGAAGGCAAACGCTTCCACGCCGGCGTGAACCTCTACTACATGCGCTACCGGGACCAGCTGGTCCAGACCGGCGCGCAGAGTGAGATTGGCGAAGCCCTGACAACCAACATTCCGGATTCCTACCGCCTGGGCGCCGAACTCACGGCCGGCTGGGACATCACCCGCTGGCTGAACATCGAAGGCAACGCCGCCCTGAGCCGTAACCGCCTGCTGGACTTCGACGAGGTCATCGAGGACTGGGACGACTGGAAGGACAATCCCGACTTCGCCCAATATCACTGCGACGGAAACGGTGACGAGGCCCGCAGCTTCCACTACACCGACAAAGCGCTGGCCTTCTCGCCGTCGGCGATCCTCAACGGCTTCGTGACCGTCCATTTCGGCGGTTTCCGTGCCGTCTGGCACACGGGATACGTCAGTCGTATGTACCTGGACAACAGCGAACACATAGACCGGTCCCTGCCGGCCTACAGCCTCTCCGACCTGTCTCTGGGCTACACGCTCAAGCCGCGCAAGGTCCTCAAAGAAGTGGTCTTTGGCCTGGACCTCAACAACGTCTTCTCCGCCCGCGTGGCGCAGAGCGGCTGGGTGTACAGCGCTGTTTGCGAGAGCTACGGCCACATGCCCGAGAACCGCTACTATCAACTGGGCTTCATCCCGGTGGCTCCGCTCACCGTGCTGGGACATATCACCTTAAGATTCTAAGCTTATGGACACGCTGCGCTTCCTGGACATTCTCGGATTCGTCGTCGGACTGGTTTACCTGATCCTCGAGTACAAGGCCAGCATTTGGCTCTGGCTGGCGAGCATCATCATGCCGGCCATCGACATGGTGCTCTACTACAAGGCCGGTCTGTACGCCGACTTCGGCATGGCCATCTACTACTGCCTGGCCGGCGTGTACGGCTATGCGTCGTGGAAATGGTTCAAACACGCGGAAACGCAGCAGCGCACCGAGCGCCCGATCACCCGATACCGCAAGCAGCACATCCTGCCCTCCTTGGCAGCGATGCTGCTGCTTTGGTTCGGAATCTGGTGGATGCTCACGCACTGGACCAACTCTACCGTGCCGGTGGCCGACGCCTTCACCACGGCCCTGAGCATCGTAGCCTTGTGGGCCCTGGCGCAGAAATACGCCGAGCAGTGGCTTCTGTGGCTGGTGGTGGACGTGGTCTGCTGCATTCTCTACGTCCGCAAGGGCATCCCCTTCAAGGCCGCGATCTACGGCCTCTACTGCGTCGTCGCGGTGTTCGGCTACCGCAAGTGGCTGCGAATGATAAAATAATTTCGTAATTTTGGGACATGCTTTCAAAGAAAACGCTCAAAAAAATGTCCCTGCGGGAAAAGGTCGGGCAGTTGTTCATTGTCCGGCCGGAGTCGCTTGAGCCCGCCATCCGCTATGATTCCGAGTCGGAGTTGCCGCAGTACCGCCTCCAGGCGGTGAGCGACGGGATGCGGACACGCGCACGGGAGTATCCCGTGGGCGGCATTCTGCTCTACGGACATAACATCCAGGATGCAAAGCAGTTGCGCGCGTTCATCCGGAATCTCCGCGCCCTGCCGGGAGCCCCGCTGCTCTGCGTTGACGAGGAAGGCGGACACAAGAGCCGCATCGCGCGCAATCCGGCCTTCGACGTGCCGCGCTACGAAAGCACAGCCACCCTGGCGGCCGCAGGGCCCGAAGCCACGTACGAGGCGGCGCGCAGCATTGGAGCATATCTGAAGAAATACGGTTTCGATATCGACTTCGCCCCCGTGGCGGACGTCAATACCAACCCCGACAACATCATCATCGGCACGCGAGCGTTCAGCGACGATCCGCAAACGGCCGCGCCGCTGGTCGCCGCCTGGGTGCGCGGCCTGCAGGAGGCCGGCCCCGCCGCCACACTGAAGCATTTCCCCGGCCACGGGGACACGCTGGCCGACACGCACCACGGCTACGCCTTCACGCAGAAAAGCTGGGCGGAGATTGCCGCCTGCGAAATGATCCCCTTCCGCGCAGGCATCCAGGCCGGCGCAAAACTGGTCATGGCCGCCCACATCGCCACCCCGGCGGTGACAGGCAACGACCTGCCCGCCACGCTCTCCCCCGCCATTCTGACGGACAAGCTGCGCGGCGAGCTGGGCTTTACCGGTGCCGTGGTTACCGATGCGCTCGAAATGGGTGCCATCACCCGGGCGTTTGGCAGCGGTGAAGCCGCCGTGCGCGCCCTACAGGCCGGCGCCGATCTGCTGCTCTGTCCGCTGGACTATTGCGCTGCCTTCGACGCCGTCGCGGACGCCGTCCGCTCGGGAATTCTTTCTGAAGCACGGATCGACGAGAGCCTCCGAAGGAAGCTCTCTATCTTTTCCGCTTAACCGCTCCTACTGGATCTCGAAGAGATTCAGGAAGCCGGTCATCATGAACACCTGACGGATGTCGTTGGAGATGCTCTTCACGATGACCTTACCTCCCTGGGAGGCCGCTGCCTTGCGCAGGGACAGGAAGATACGCAGACCGGAGCTGGAGATGTAGCTCATCTCCGAGCAGTCCAGCACGATCGTACCGGTAGCATCCGACATTAAAGGTTCGAAACTCTGGGCGACGTCCTGGGACGCCGGGGTGTCCAGCCGACCGATCAGGCGAACGGTGGTCACGGAATTTTCTTTGTTGATATTAACTTCCATATGCTTAATTATAATTTTTTAATCATTGACAGAACATTCTTTCCATCGGTCCGCTCGTAGCTGACCGAATCCATGATCTTGCGAACAAGGTAAATGCCCAGGCCACCGATCGGCCGGTCTTCCACGCCCAGCGTGACGTCGGCCTCCGGTGCAGCAGTCGGGTCAAACTCCTTGCCGCTGTCGGAGATAACGAATTTCAGCTTCTCCTTACTCACGATGGCTTCGATGTCCACCAGGCCATCGGAGCCCTCCGGGTAGGCATAGAGGATAACATTGGTCACAGCCTCCTCCAAAGCCAGGTTCAGGCTCATGGCCAGCCCCTGGTCCAGATTGGTTTCATCGGCAATGGTCTCGATGAATTCTGCCAGCTGAGGAATCTGCTGAATGTCATTGTACAGAATCAGATGGCGTTCGGTTTCGTCCGGTTGCATATTATTGAGGTAATGTATAAACAACATGGTCAGGTCGTCACTCGGATCGGCATCGCCCACAAAGTCGGCGACCGCTTTCTGCATGGCTTCCAGGTTATCCTGGGCATTCCGGCGCGTACGAAGCACGTCCATCATCCGATCCTCGCCGAATTGTTCGTGCGAAAGGTTCTCGGCTTCCGTGAGGCCATCCGTGTAAAGGTACAGAGCGTCGTCGTAGCGCAAGTCCGTCTCCTGCTCGACGAAGGACATACCCGGCATAATGCCCAACGGCAGGTTCGGCTTCGTAGGGAGGAATTGAATCTTATCGGTATAAATCAGCGGCGGGTTGTGGCCGGCGTTACAGTAGCGCAGGTGGCCCGAGGCCATATCCAGCACGCCGCAGAAGAAGGTGACGAACATCTCATTCTCGTTCATATCCGTCATCGACTCGTTCATCAGGGTCACAATGCGCTGCGGACTCTTCTCGTGGGCGGAAACCGAGCGGAAGAGGCTGCGGGTGACGGCCATCACCAAGGAGGCCGGCACGCCCTTGCCGCTCACGTCACCGATACAGAAGAACATTTTTTCGTCCCGGATATAGAAATCATACAAGTCGCCGCCGACCTCTTTGGCCGGGACGATGGAAGCAGACATGTCGATATCTTTCCGCTCCGGGAAAGGCGGGAAGGTCTTGGGAATCATCGACATCTGGATATTGTGGCCGATAAGGAGTTCGTTCTCCATCCGGTCCTTCTTCTCTTTAAGGCTGGCCACCTTGCGCTGGTTTCTGGCGGCGGAGCGCAGGATGAGGATCAGCATGCCCAGACCGATCAGCATGAGGATGGTGACCAGCATGCTCATCCGGCGGATCTCGCCATAGATCTCGCCGTCCGGGATGGCGATGGCCATCGACCAGCCCGTCCGCTCCACCGGCGCATAGAAGACGAACATACGTTCGCGACGGCTCTGGCGAAGCGCCACGTTGCCGGTTTTGCCCGAGAGCATCTCGTCCGCCAGGAGATTGAAGTTGGAAGTATCCTTGGCGCCCTTCGAATAATCCCGGATGGACTGATGCATATTCAACTCCGCCACGGGGCTTACCATGATCTTGCCCTCGCGGCTGATCAGGACGCTGAACGCATCCGGATAAACACGCAGACTGCCCACCAGGTCGGTCAGCCAGTCCAGCGAGATGTCGGCAGTGAGCACGGCGGCGATGCGGCCTTGGTCATCCGACACCGGGACGGAATAGGTCGTCATCAGCACTTCCCCGCCCCCTTCATCGATATACGGCTCGGACCAATAGCCGAATCCATAATTCAGCGGTTCAGTGAACCATTCCTGAGCCGGATAGTTATACTCTTCCGTGGCAAGGGTCTTAAGCTCGGTCCCACCGTCCGCCGTCCGGCAGACATAGGGAGCGAAAAGCGGCAGGTTCTTGTTATAGCCCGGCACCAGGGCGATGGTGGAGCCCATCACGGAAGGGTTTTCCTCCACAATGCGGCGCGCCACCACGGCCAGGCTGTCGGGATAGTCCAGACACCAGCGGGTGATCCAGATGCTGTTGTGCACGGCAGACTCGGCCTGGTCCACGATATCCATAATCTGATTTCGCGTGGAGCGCAGCTCGCTCTCTGCCCGCAGAGATGCCTCCTCCTTCAGCATGCGCTGCGAGGAGAAATACTGAATGAGCGAGGTCGCCTCGAGCGTGACCGCGGCCACGACGATCAGCAGCAGGCCCGTTCCGGCAGATTTCCGGGCCAAAGCTTTGATATTATCGCTTATTTCCATACCTGTCAGTCTTCCGTGTCACCCATGATAATAACCAGTTCATCCCCCACCTGCAGCGCCAGGCTGCCGTGCGGGACGATGAATTTTCCGTTGCGTCGCACCATCACCACGCGAATACCGTGCGGGAGATGCAGGTCGCGCAGGGTCGGACCCCGGGAAAGGTCTTCCTCCGTGACGGTATGGTCCCGCAGCATTCCCATCTCCTCCGGGATCTCCATGCCAAAGGTCTCCGCCTCCGGATCATCCTCGATGCAGAGATCGAGTTTGCGAGCCACGGGCACCAGCAGGGTGCCCTGAATCAGGAGCGAAAGCAAGGTGATGCAGAACACGATATTGAAGATCTCCACGCCGCCTTCGACGCCACCCAGTACCGCACACATCGCGAACAGGATGGGACCGGCTCCCTTCATGCCCGCCCAGGAGATGTAGGACCGGGCCCGGACAGATAAGCGCCGGAACGGCAGCAGGCTGAGGAAAACGCCCAGCGGACGGCCCACGAACATGATGAACACGCCGATGAGCAAGGCCGGCCACATCACCGCCGGCATGTGCGACGGCCGGGCCAGCAGACCCAGCAGAAGGAACATCAGCAGCTGAGCCATCCAGGTCGTGCTGTCAAAAAATTTCAGGACATCCCGCTTGAAGGGGAGGTCGCGCATATTGCCGATGACGATGGCCGCCACATAGAGCGCCACCAGGCCGTTTCCGCCAATCATGGACGCAAGTCCGTTGGCGAACAGGGCCAGCATCAGGATCAGGATCGAATAGAGCGGACCGGTGGACAAGGTGAACCGCCGCATCAGCCAGCGCGCGCCGAAGCCCACGCCAAGCCCGATGGCGACACCCGACAGGATCTGCCACAGGGCCGTCAGCGCAACGATAAAGGCACCATAGAGCCACGAAGCGCCCGCCAGGCCGAAGTGGTCGGTGGACGTAATGACCGACACCAGGATGAGCGTCAGTGTATAGGCCATCGGATCGTTGCTGCCGGATTCCAGCTCCAGCACCGGGTCCAGGTTCTCGCGAAGGGTCAGCCGCTTGCTGCGCAACACGGAGAAAACGGACGGGGAATCCGTCGAGGACAGGATGACCGCCAGCAGGAAACAGCCCAGCAGCGTGGCGCCAGCGCCGCCGATCCGGTCGCCCAGAGCCCAATAGATAAAGAAGCCGGTGGCCAGGGAGGTCACGGCCAGACCCACCGTAGAGAGCATCAGGCCCCGCCCCATCACCGGGCGCGTTTCCTCGAGGGAGGTCCGCAGGCCGCCCGACAGGAGGATGAAGGTGATTCCGAGATGGCCGAGGAACTCCGCCAGCTCGTGATTCTTGATTTCCACGCCGAGCCCGTCCGGGCCGGCGGCCATCCCGATGAGCAGGAAGAGCAACATAGCCGGCACACCGAACTTCGCCCCCAGGCGCGAAATCAGGATCGCGACCAGGACCAGGAAGGAGAAGAACAACAGGACGTTGCCGGTCTCCAGGTGGATCGATATGGCGGGCAGGATGGACATGAGAGTTTACTTCAGGATGGAAACCAGTTTCTCCCGGAACTCGGGCATCGGGCACTTGGTGTCGCGCTCGATCAGCAGCGTTTTGAGACCGGCATAGGGATCGACCTCCTCGTTGATATCACGAAGGGGACGGTCCGCGCCGAAATAGGCTTTCGAGAAATAGCGCCAGAACTCCCCGGACAGGCTCTTGGGCATGTGGAAGGCATCCAGAACGAACTCCTCGTTGCTGAGAACGCTGCACACGTACACCATGGACACATCGAGCAGGGTGCCGCCGTAGCAGAAATCGCCCAGGTCGATGAAATAGCGCTGGTCCCCCACAAAAATGGCATTACCGAACTGCAGGTCACCATGATGGGCCACGTCCGTGTCGGGCATGTCGGCGATGAAGCGGCCCAGCTTGTCCTTCTCGGTCGGCGTAAAGAACGGATTCTGCTCCAACAGCTTGTAATAATGGTCCTTGACGTTCTCGAACAGGGTGGTATCGACATGCGTCTGATGCAGTTTCAAGCACATCTCGGCGAATTCGGCCGCATACTTCTCCACGTTCGCCGGATCATCGGCGACAGCGCGGGCGTAGGACTTCTTGCCGACGATGCGGCGGAAACGGATGCCGTATCGGCCGTCTTCCGTGACCACATACTCGCCCGGCTCGGGCGTCGGGATGCCGGCCTCATAGACCTTGCGGGCCAGCAGCATCTCACTGAGCGGCTGCTCAATCTTGCCCGCATGGTAAAGTTTCAGCATCACGGAGGGGTCGGTCTTGTGGTCGTAGCTCTCGCCGTTAGCTCCGCCACCGGCCAGCACGTAATCAGAGAGGGATATTTTAATAGCTTCCATATTATTCTTTTCCAAACACTTGGTTGATCAGACTTTCAAATTCGCGGAAGGCGAAGGTGTCCTGCAATTCGCGCAGGGAGTCCGCCAGGCCGCGGTAGTGCCACGCATGGTCTTTGGGGTCCTTGGCGTGGAAGAGGTTCCACAGGGCATCCCCCTGGACGGCGTAGTCACGCGCAATCGCGCGCATATTCGACAGCTTGTCCCCCAGCGCCACCATCTTGGCGTCGTGCGGGGCCTTGGCCAGACGCTCGATCGCCGCCTGCTTGCGGCTATGCCAGCTGTCTTCGTCGCTGACGCCTTCCACGAAAGCATCGCTCTCGGCAGCCACCAGGTCGGCGACCCGGTCGCCGAATTCGGCTCGGATCTGGTCCACGGTCACGTCCGTATCCTCCACGGTATCGTGCAGGGCGGCCGCGGCCAGCAGTTCCTGGTCCGGCGTCATGGTAGCTACGATCTCCACCGCTTCCATCGGATGGACGATATAAGGGAAACCCTTGCCGCGACGCTCAGTCCCGGCGTGGGCACGGACCGCGAAAATGATGGCGCGGTCGAGCAGTTCTGTATTGAGTGCTTTGTTTGCCATGGGTTATTGCTGATTCATGAACGGTAAATCCTGCGCCTGCTGGGTCAGGAACTCGGCCATCATCTCATTGCTCTCCGAAGGGCCGTTCAGCAGGTCGAACATACTGCGGATGCCGGCCCGGCCGCCACCGCGCTTGAGGATGCACGCGATGCAGACATCCTGCGGGCCCAGGGACGAGGAGATGATGTCCAGGTCCGTCAGGCCGATCTGATAGCAGGCGATCTGATAGGCGCCCTCTCCGTACTCCTTGATCATCTTGGACACGTCTCCGAGCGTATGGCACTCCAGCATCTTGAACACCGCCAGGAAAGGCATCAGCGGCACGTCCTGGATCTCGGCCTGATTCACGGAAGCGATACGGCGATTCAGGGCATCGAACGGTTTGAGGTCGAGGAAGCTCCGGAAGGTATCGCCGTCCAACGGGGCGTCGTCCAGGTTGCCGGAGGCGACCAGCGCACGCACCCGGCGGCGATAGTCAGTCAGTTCGCTGCGGATGAGGCTGAACTGCTCATCCACGAGCTCCAGCATGCCCGCCAGGCGGCTGAGGTTGCGCAGGTACACTTTCGGCACCTCCACGCCGCTCTTGTAGCCCGTGTCGTGGTTCATATTGGCCCAGGCATGCTGCAGGACCGTACGCATCTGGATTTCAAAGCGGTAAGGGAAACCCTCCTTCGAGCAGATATAGTGCAGGGAAAGGTAGCCGAAACTGTCGATTTCGTGGATCTTGCGCTTATCGACGGAGTTGTCCCAGTCCACCGTGAACAGGCGCTCTACGGCCGAAGCCACCTTATCGACATCGTCCGTATAGAACGTGATCACACGAAGGCCTATGATATCGGTGATGTCCGCCAGGCTCTTGTACTTGCCACCCTTGAGCTCGAGTTTTCCGGCCAGGGAATCTTCCGCCTTGACCCGGTACTCGATGGCGGCCACGAGCAAACCCGCTTGCGCGAACGTGCTTTTAAGCGTGTCATACACTTCCTTGGCCACGGTTTTGCACTGCGGGAGGGCGTCCCGGTACTCCTGGAGAATAGCTTCACAATGTGGGTCGAGATGTCTGTCCATCAGCAAATCTACTTGGGGTAAATCCTTACAAATTTACTATTATTTTTACTATTATCCTACTCCCCTGTTCATTCTTTTTTTCTTACCTTTGTACCCTATGAGTAAACTGTACGACGAACTCATGAAGGACTACCGCTTCCGGGAAGGACTCAAGACCTGCATCAACTGCGGGACTTGTACAGCCATCTGCCCGGCCGCGGAGTTTTACAAATACGACCCCCGCAAGATTGTGGACACGGTCCAGCGAAAGGACGAGGCCGAGATCGAGGCGCTCCTGAAGAGCGACACCATCTGGTACTGCGGCGAGTGCATGTCCTGCTCGACGCGCTGCCCGCGCGGCAACACGGCGGGCCTGATCATCATGGCCCTGCGCAACCTTTCCGCCAAGCTGGGTTACTTCACCTGCTCGGAGAAGGGCCGCCAGCTCTGGCCACTGACCAAGATCCTCACCGGCAACGTCCTTCACCACGGCTATTGCGTTCACCCCAGCACCTTCAACCCCGACGACCATCCGGAAGCCGGACCCGTGTCACGCTGGGTCATCGAGAACAAAGAGGAGGTCTATGGTCGCCTCGGCGCCAACTACGAGGGCAAAGGCCCCGGCGTCCTGCGCCACATCCCCCAGGAGGACCTGGACGAGCTCCAGGCCATTTTCGATGTCACGGGCGGCACGGAGCGCATCCAGGCCGTAGAGAAAGCCTCCCGCGCGAAGGCCGAAGAGATGGGAATGGACTTTGAAGAATATACGAGATTTACCTTCGAGCATTGCTCGCCGGGGCATTTCAACAATGAATAAGATCCCCGATCAAGTCGGGGACGACGACTGAAGATGATCTATCAAGGCAAACAGAAGATCTGGGCGGACTACCAGAAAGAAATTCCGGACAATCATTATTTCTATGTCCGGAGCTGCATCCGGCAGAATTTCTTCCCGGCCAGCGAGAAGTATTTCCTAACGATTTGCCGCGACCTGCTTGGCCGCGACATCTTCGAGACCGAGCACCATACCACCTGCGCCGGCATCGCCTACCACTGCGACACCATCCCGCAGGAGACGGCCATGACCGTCGTGGCGCGCCAGTTCGCGCTGATGACCGAGGCCGGCTACGAAAACCTCGTTACCTCCTGCATCACCTCCTTCGGCAATTACTGTGAGGTACTCGAGTCCTGGCGGGAGTTTCCGGACCTGGAAGCCAAGATCCGCGAGAATCTCTGGAAAGCCTGCCGCCGCGAATTCAACAAACCCAAGTACATCGCGCACGCCAGCGACCTGATGTTCAAACTGCGCGGCGAGATCGCCGAGCGCGCCAAATACCACCTGGTCTCCCGCGCCACGGGCGAGCCCCTGCGCATCGTGGAGCACATCGGCTGCCATTACGCGAAAATGTTCCCCCACAAGGGCGTCGGCGGCGCAGAGTACCCCTGCGTACTCAGCGGCATGGTCGAGTCCTGGGGCGGCCAGGTCATCGATTACCCGGAGCGCCGCCACTGCTGCGGATACGGGTTCCGGCAGTACCACGTGCGCGCGAACCGGGGCTATTCCCTGTCCAACACGCATAAGAAATTCGAATCCATGGAGCCCTTCCACCCGGATGCGATCATCACCAACTGCCCGGGCTGCCCCTATTTCCTGGACCGCTGGCAGTATGTCATCGCTGAACAGACGGGCAAGACTTACGGACGAGGCGGCTACGGCATCCCCGCCCTCACCTACGAGGAGCTGGCCGGGCTCGTACTCGGAGTGGACCCGTGGGATCTCGGACTGCAGGTGCATCAGGTGGCCGCGGAGCCGCTGCTCGACAAGATCGGCATTCCCTACGACCCCGCCAGGAAATACCTTGGAATGGACGAAAAGAAGATCATGACCCCGGGGCTACCTACGTCCCTCAAATGCTTCTAGAATATGGTCAACCGTCAACCAGTCGTCGCCGTCATCGGAGCCGGCATCGCCGGACTTGAGGCCGCCCGCCAGCTTGCTGCGCTGGGCTACAAACCCGTCTTGATCGAGAAATCGGACGCCACGGGCGGACACGTCGCCCAGTGGAACCGCCTCTTCCCCGACATGACGCCTGCGGCGGAGCTCATCGAGCCCCTGCGAGCGCAGACTGCCGGCATCAAGACCCTGCTTAACACGGAGATTTCCGCCATCAACCGGCTCAAGGACGAATACAATCTCGTTCTCTCGAACGGCTCCTCGCTGCTCTGCCAGGCCGTCCTCTTCGCCACCGGCTTCCGCCTTTTCGACGCGTCGAAGAAGGAGGAATACGGCTACGGCATTTACGACCGCGTGATCACCAACCGCGATCTAGAGCACTGGTTCAACACCCGGCAGGACCAGCGAATCAGCCAGCCCAAGGCCGTGGGTTTCGTTCACTGCGTGGGCTCGCGCGACCTCAAGGCCGGCAACACGCAGTGCTCCAAGGTCTGCTGCATCACTGCCATCAAGCAGGCCATCGAGATGAAGGAAGAATTCCCCGATGCGGAAGTTTATTGCTTCTACATGGACCTGCGCCTCTTCGGTAAGAAATACGAAGATTTCTATATCAAGGCCCAGCGCGACCACGGCATCCACTTCATCCGCGGGCGCGTGTCCGAAGTGGGTGAAGCCGTCGACGGACGTGTGGTCGTGAAAGCCGAAGATACCCTCAACGGCAAGCCGGTCAAGGTCACGCTCGACCTGCTCGTGCTGATGGCAGGCATCCTTTGCAATCCGGACGCGCAGCGCTACGCCCGCGAGACCGGCGTCGCCATCGACGAAGACGGTTTCCTGAAGAGCCGAGACAACCTCGCCTCCATCACGGAATCCTCCCGGCCCGGCATCTTCTTCGCCGGGGCTTGCACCGGCGCCAAGACCGTACCGGAAACGCTCGCCGAAGCGCGCAGTGCCGCCCTCGCCATTCACCAGTATTTCTCGAAACGCGCTTAGATGGATTTCGGATTCAAACTCTCCCCCAGCTCAGCCGTCAACCTCGACACGGTGGATCGGCGCCGCTACGACCGCCTTGTGCAGTTGCAGCCGGACGCGCTCACCTGCATCGGCTGCGGCAGTTGCAGCGCCACCTGCACGTCGTCGTCCTGGACGGGGATGAGTGTCCGCAAGGTCCTGCTCGGCCTGCAGCGCGGCCGGGACGAAGAAGTCGATAAAATGCTGTCCGGCTGCATGCTCTGCGGCAAATGCACGATGGTCTGTCCGCGCGGCATCAACACGCGGCAGCTCATCCTGACGCTCTGCCGGCTGGATAAAAACGGGGAGGTCGTGCGATGAGGGAACGTTTTGCAAGCGGCTTCGATCCGTTCGTGATCCCGTTCGTCATCGGGATGATCTTCGTGCTGGGCTACTGCCTGGTCGCGATGGTCCGCGTGGTCTGCCAGCTGCCGAAGGCAGACCGCAAGCGCTTCCTATTGTCGCTCATCACCCCGAAATACATTTGGATGAACGTCCGGGACATCTTCCTCAACTGCCTCATCCACGTGAAGTTGTGGAAGCGAAACAAGGTCCTGGGCTTCATGCACTCGAGCATCGCCTTCGGCTGGTTCATGCTCATCGTACTGGGGCACCTGGAGGTCATGCTCTTCGTGCCGGAGCGCATCCATTTCTTCTATTATCCGATTTTCTTCAACTACTTCGTCGCAGAGACGGAGCAGACCCTGCAGGGCGCGCTGCTGATGTTCCTGATGGACTTCTTCCTGCTGCTGATACTCAGCGGCATCGTGCTCGCCATCATCAAGCGATTCGCTTCGCGCATCGTGGGCATGCGGCGCACCACGCGCCTGAGCGCTCTGGACCAGGTGGGTCTCTATTCTCTCTGGGCCATCTTCCCGCTGCGCCTGCTGGCCGAGAGCTTCACGGCCCACATCAGCGGCGGCAGCTTCCTGACCATCCCCGTAGGCTGGGTGTTCCGACAGTTCCTGGGCAACAACCTCAACGAGTTGCCGACATGGTGGGCCTATTCCATCGCGCTCTGCGTCTTTATGTGCGTTCTGCCGTTCACGCGCTACATGCACATTCCCGCGGAGATGCTGCTGATCCCGATGCGCAACGCCGGGATCAAGATTCGCCATCCCCGCAAGGGTTTCGCCCTGCTGGAAGTCTATTCCTGTCCCGCCTGCGGCGTCTGCATCGACGCCTGCCCGATGAGCGTGCGCAAGGCCAACCTGCGCGACTGTACGGTCTATCTGAACCGCATGCTGCGGCGCGGCAACGAGCGCCGCATCGCCGAGATCTCCGACAAATGCCTGCTCTGCGGCAAATGCTCCGCCGTCTGTCAGGTGGGCGTACAGGGACCGGAACTGCGCGTCGCCCAGCGCGAGCGGCGCAAATTCGCCCTCTCCCCTTCCTACGCGAACCTCGACGTCCGGCCGATGGCCGAGGCTGTGGCGGGCAGCGGCGGCGTGCTCTATTTCGCAGGCTGCATGACGCAGCTCACACCTTCGATCCTCCGCGCCACCGCGTCCCTGCTGGACAAGGCGGGCGTCTCCTGGAAGATGATGGATCCGGACGGCGGGCTCTGCTGCGGCCGCCCGCTGATGATGGCGGGACGCACCGAGCAGGCGCGAGAGCTCATCGCCAAGAATGTCGAGATCATCCGCGCCAGCGGTTGCGACACCCTGCTGCTCTCCTGCCCTATCTGTTATCGCGTGTTTAAAGAAGACTATCCCCTGGAAGGCATCCGCGTGGTGCACCACAGCGTCTTCTTCCAGGAGCTCATCGCCGCCGGCAAACTGCCAGTCCGCCACGAAGACGGTCTCCGCCTCGTCTGGCACGACCCGTGCGAGCTGGGCCGCGGCTGCGGTATCTACGAGCAACCGCGCGTGGCGCTCGCCGCTGCCGGCGAGCTGGTCGAG
This sequence comes from Bacteroidales bacterium, assembly GCA_016291185.1. The sequence goes on along the minus strand of JAEFAI010000025.1, from coordinate 16,064 downwards.
GCCGGCAAGCACCACGCCGAGAGCATTTGCTGCGGCGGCAGCCTGGGCAGTCTCTCGCTCAGCTTCGAGCAGCGCCGCCCGATGACGCAGAACGCCCTCGAGAACCTCACGGTGGCAGATCCCGATCAGATCGTCACCGGCTGTCCGCTCTGCCTGGCGACCTTCGTGCGCGAGGCCGACCGGCCGGTACACGACATCGCTGAAATCCTCGACGAGCACTGCTAGCCGGATCATCCCGCATTTCGCACCAAAAACAGGACAACCCCCTCATTATCGAGGGGGTTGTCCTGTTTTAGAGGGAGTTTCCGGGATGACTACTTAGCCGGTTCAATAACGCGGTAGTGACCGCTTAAATGCATGAAAGCGAAGAGGCGGAGCAGACCGTCGTAGTAGGCGTCGAAGTAGCCGTCCTCGTAGGGCTTGTTCTCGCTGTCCCAGAGACGCTGCGCGAACTCGCGGGCGATCTCGTGGTCGGCGGCCAGCGTAGCGGCGGCCAAGGTAGAAACAAGGCCCACGGAGTGGCGGGTGCCCGTGCCGCGGAGCTCGCCCATACCGGCCGGCATGGCGAAGTCAACCTCAGTACCGTCCACGTTGTACTGGTCGGCGAACGCGTCAATACCCTTGGAATAGAAGAAGTCCTGGATGGTGTTGGCGTAGTTCGTCTGCCACTCACGATCAGCGCAGGCCCAGGAATAATCGAGGGCGATGTTCATCGGCACGCGCCAGGAGTCGAAGCGGAACGCCGGCTTCATGCGGCGGCCGAAGAAAGCGGGCGTCTCGATGAAGGAGCCGTCGAAATTGTTCGTATCCGGGTTCAGGCCGGTTTCCGAGTCGATACTCTTGTGCAGGTACTCGCGGCTGGCCTTGGCGCACTCGCGCCAGAAATCGGCGCGGCCGTCGTCGGCCCAGCGAGCCCAGACCTCGTAGAAGGCCGGCAGGTGGTAGGAAGGATCGGTGTAAGTTACGCCACGGCCGTCCGGGGTGAAGATAATGAGGTGGTTCTCCTTGTTGATGAAGGGCATGATCCCTTCGGAACCATCCTTCTCCCACGCAGAGTTCAGGATGAACTGCGCTTCGGCGAGGTAGTTAATCTCCCCGTCATTGCCCCAGCGGTTGGAGGCGAAGATGAGCGAGGTCACGAAATAGAGCTCGCCGTCGGAGGCCGGACCCGCGCCGCGGATCGTGCCGTCGGGAGCGAGGCTCCAGGCGAAGTAGCCCTTCATCGGGCCGTCCTGGTACTGCATATACTTCTTGGCCCAGCGGAACAGGCGGTCGAAAACATCTTTTTTGTCCAGCTGCACGGCGACCATCATACCGTAAGACATACCCTCGGTACGGGCGTCGAAGTTCTTGACATCGGACATGTAGCCCATGTCGTCCCCGACTTCGAAATACACCTTGTCCGGACCGCAGAAAACTTCCTGGTAGATGGACTCCAGCTTGGCGTCGATCTCCTTCTGGGAATAGCCCATTTCCGCAAAGACATTGCGATACTTGTGCGTGTCGAATCCGCCTTTGGTCCAGGGCTTGAGTTGGGGCTGACCGCAAGCCGACAGCATCGTACAGGCGGTAGCCAAAAGGATAAGGATCTTTTTCATTATGTTAATAATTGATTAGTGGCAGGAAAATATCGGTTAATCGCAGTGACAAAGATAGCAATTGCCGCTATTATTTGCAACCCGGTTGCGTTCGCATTCCGCTACCTTTGCCGTCGGAAAATAAAAAGAACGCAATATGGCACACGAACATCACCACCATGAGCATCATCACGATGAGGACAGCCCCAAGGAGCGTCTCATCAAGATTGCTGCGGCCACGGCCTTGCTGGTCGGCGCGGTACTCATCGAAAAAAAGACAAACTGGGCGACCTGGCAGTACCTGCTGCTCTTTCTGGTCCCCTACCTCCTCGTCGGCTGGGACACCCTGAAGGAAGCCGCCGAGGCCCTCGCACACGGCGAGGCACTGGACGAGAATTTCCTGATGAGCGTCGCCACGCTGGGCGCGCTCGCCATCGGTTTCCTCCCGGGGGCTGAGACCCAATTCCCCGAAGCGGTCTTCGTCATGCTTTTCTTCCAGGTCGGCGAGCTCTTCGAGGGCATCGCAGAGGGCCGCTCGCGCCACTCCGTGAGCCATTTGATGGACATTCGCCCCGATACGGCCCAGGTCGAGCGGGACGGCGCCGTACTGACGGTCGCGCCCGAGAGCGTCGCCGTCGGCGAGACCGTTCTGGTCCGCCCCGGCGAGAGAGTCCCGATGGACGGCGTCGTACTGGAAGGCAATTCCTCGCTGGACACCGTGGCCCTGACGGGCGAAAGCCTGCCGCGCAGCGTCGCCCCGGGCGACGAAGTCCTCTCGGGCTGCGTCAACCTCAGCGGCGTGCTGCGCATCCAGACCACCAAGGCCTTCGGCGAATCCACCGCCTCGCGCATCCTCGAGCTCGTCGAGCATGCCGCCGAGAATAAGTCGCGCAGCGAACACTTCATCACGCGCTTTGCGCGCATCTATACCCCCATCGTGGTCGGCCTGGCCGTGCTGCTGGCCATCCTTCCCCCGCTGTTCACAGGTGAATGGGCCACCTGGATCTACCGGGCCCTGATGTTCCTGGTCGTCTCCTGCCCCTGTGCGCTGGTCATCAGTGTGCCCCTCACCTTCTTCGGCGGCATCGGCGGCGCCTCCCGGCAGGGCATCCTGGTCAAGGGTTCTGCCTTCCTGGACACCCTTTCCCGTGTGCGGACCGTCGTCTTCGACAAGACCGGCACGCTGACCGAAGGCGTCTTCGCCGTCACGGCCGTCCATCCGGAAAAGCTGGACGAGCACGAGTTGCTGCACCTGGCCGCGCACGTAGAGCGCCATTCCACCCATCCCATCGCCCAGGCCCTGCTGCGCGCCTATCCCGACGAGCAGGACGGCTGCAGCGTGTTGGACATCCGGGAATTCGCCGGCAAGGGCTTGACGGCCACCGTCGAAGGCCGTACCGTTGCCGTCGGAAACGACAAGCTGATGGAAGAGCTTGGCGCCGCCTCTCACCCCTGCCACCTCACCGGCACCATCGTCCACGTGGCCGTGGACGGCGTGTATGCCGGCCATATCGTCATCTCCGACCGGGTCAAGGAGGATGCCGCGCAGGCGGTTTCCGAGCTGCACGCTGCCGGCATCGCTCAGGTGGTCATGCTGACCGGCGACCAGCAGGCTGTGGCCGACGCCGTGGCCGCGCCGCTACGCTTGGACGCCTGGCACGCCGCTCTGCTGCCCTCCGATAAGGTCGCCCGCGTCGAGCAGTTGCTGCCGCAGGGCACGCTCGCCTTCGTCGGAGACGGCATCAATGACGCCCCCGTCCTCGCCCGCGCCGACCTCGGCATCGCCATGGGCGCACTGGGCTCGGACGCCGCCATCGAAGCCGCCGACGTGGTCCTGATGGACGATAAGCCTTCGAAAGTGGCCCTGGCCGTGCGCATCGCCCGACGGACCCTGCGCATCGCCCGCGAGAACCTCTGGTTCGCCGTCGGCGTCAAGTTGCTGGTACTCATTCTCGCAGCCTGCGGCGTGGCCACCCTGTGGATGGCGGTATTCGCCGATGTCGGCGTGACCGTGCTCGCCGTCCTTAACGCCATGCGGGCATTGCATTGACGCTGTGAGACTTTTGCAAGGAAAAAGGCGGGATATTCCCGCTTTTTTCGTATCTTTGCACCCCCATTTATGAAAAGAAGTATTATCATCCTTCTCCTGTTCAGTCTGCTGGGCCTCGCCGCCCAGGCGCAGACCCGCGTCCGTGGTGTCGTGACCGATGCCACGACAGGAGAGCCGCTCCCCTATGTGTCCGTCATCTTTCCGGGCACCCAGATCGGCACCATGACCGATCCCGAAGGCCGTTTCTCCATCGAGGCGAACGGCAGCTATTCCAACGTGAGTTTCATGATGTTAGGCTATGAGACCTACATCTTCAACATCCGGCCGAACACGACCACGCGCGATGCCAAGATCAAGATGAAACCCGACACCTACGGCATCCAGGCCGTAGTCGTCAAGCCGCGCCGCCGCCGCGACAAGGTTTATCGCCGGAAGGGCAATCCGGCCGTCGAGCTCGTCAAGAACGTCATCCGCCACAAGGAAGAGAATCATGTCCGCTCTACGGAGGGCTATCAGGTCGATAATTACGAGAAGCTCATCATGTCGCTGAACAAGTTCGACGTCAATTTCGACAGCAGCAGAGTCTGGAGGAAGTTCCCCTTCCTGAAGAAATACGTCGACACCTCCCAGTTCAAGAATGACCCTGTGCTGACGATCTCCCTGCGCGAGAAACTCTCCACGACCTGGTACCAGAAGCAGCCCAAGCGCACGCGCACCTGGGTCGAGCGGCGCCGCAGCCTCGGCCTGGACGAGCCGCTGGACAACGGCGGACTCACCACCAACATCCAGACCATCTTCGCCGATTCCGACATCTTCGACGACAACATGGATGTGTTGCTCAACCGTTTCGTGAGCCCGCTGTCCAGTTCGCTCGCCACCGCCTACTACAAGTACTACATTTCCGATACCCTGATGGTGGACGGGGTCCAGTGCATCGACCTGACCTTCGTTCCCTTCAACAGCGAGAGTTTCAGCTTCACCGGCCATCTCTACGTCGTCAACGACAGCACCTATGCCGTCAAGAAGTACTCCTTCGGTATCCCGGCCCACATCAACCTCAACTTCGTCAGCAACCTCGCCATCGAGGAGACCTTCGACAAGACGGAGAACGGGACCTGGGCATCGAAGGAGAAGAATACCTACGCACAGTTCTACATCTTCAAGTGGATGCGCGAACTCTACGCCCACAAGAAGATCGTCCACAACAACTACGACTTCACGCAGACGGCCGTGCCGGACAGCCTGCTTCGCCAGCCGGACGAAGTCATCGCCAACAAGGACTGGTGGAGGCCGGATGACTGGTGGATTCCGCGCCGTCCCGTCCCCCTGACCAGCAAGGAAAAGATTCTGGACAGCCTCCTGACGGACATCTATTCTGTGCCCCGGCTGCGCCGCATCGCCAGCATCGGCGAGTCCCTGGCCTCGGAGTACTTCCCGACAACCCCTGCCGACCGGCAGGCCAGCCCGCAGGACCGCCTGAAGAGTAAGTTCGACATCGGACCGGTCACGAACATGATGAACTACAACGTCCACGAGGGATTCCGCCTGCGCATCGGCGGCATGACCACCGCCCGCCTCAATGAGAAGAATTTCTTCAACGGATATGTAGCCTACGGCTTCCGCGACAAGCAATTCAAGGGATCAGTCAGCTACATCCACACCTTCGAGAAGAAAGATTTCCACCCCTACGAGCCGCTGCGGAACCTCCTCACCCTGACCGCCAGTTACGACATCGAAGCGCCGGGCCAAAGCTTCTCGCTGCTGGATCGCGACAACCTCCTCATGTCCTCCTGGAGGGCGCAGCCGCTGCAGTACGTCGCCCGCGCCCAGCTCCGCTACGACCGCGAATGGTTGTCCCGCTTCTCCGTGACCACCTACGTCCGCTTCGACCGCGTCTGGCCGACGGGGACGCTCGAATACTTCCGCTACGGTGCGGACGGATCGCTCTCGCCCGTTCCGGTCTATAACGACCTTTCCGGGACCATCCGGCTCCGTTTCGCCCCGGGCGAACCGCTCTTCTCCAACCGCCTTGGCAAGGAAGCGCCCATCACCCTGGCGAAGGATGCTCCGATCGTGAGCCTGACCCATACGGTGGGTTATTTTGACAACACCTTCCTTTACAACAAAACGGAGTTCTCGGCCGAGAAACGAATCTGGCTGTCCTCCTTCGGCCATATCGACGCGTCCGTCTCGACCGGCTTCATCTGGAGCCGCGTCCCGCTTCCCAAGCTTTTCACGCCCAACGCCAACCCGTCCATCCTGTTGGTCAAGGACGCATTCAACCTCATGAAGCCGATGGAGTTCGTGATGGACCAGTATGCCGACTTCTTTGCTACCTACTATCTCAAGGGGTGGATTTTCAACCGGATTCCCCTCCTGAACAAGCTCAAACTCCGCGAAGTGGTCTCGTTCCGTGCCATCATCGGCTCGCTGTCCGAGAAGAACAATCCGCTTTTCAACGCCGAGGGCCTCTACGCCCTGCCGGCCGGGACCAAGTTGATGACCAAGACTCCGTACATGGAATACACGGTCGGTATCGAGAATATCTTCAAGTTCCTCCGCATCGACTACATCCGCCGCATCAGCTATACTGAAGGGCTGCCTGAGTCCGAGAAGCACGGGTTCAAGATCTCGCTCCGATTCACCATCTAATCGACGCCGTGATGAAAAGAATCATACTCCTCATCCTCACCTCGACTCTCTGCCTCACGTCCCTGCGCGCCCAGGAGGCAGATTCCTTAAAGATCCGGCCCGTCAGCCTCGGCGTGCTGCTGCAGGCCAATTTCGCCGGCGAAGACATGTATATCGCCGAGCCTGGCTTGTCCGCCTATCCTGGATTCGGCGTCGAGGTCGGCGGTTTCATCGATTATCACATGACCCGGCGCCTGATGATTGAAGTCCAGGCCATCGTGTGTCTGCAGAACGGCAGCTACGTATCCACGGACCGGGACCTCGGATTCCTATTCTGGCACAAGCGACCGGTCAACTACCTGGCCGACATGCGCCTTGTGGGCATGGACATTCCGATCTTCCTGACCTATGCCCTTCCTGTCGGGACCGGTAACTTCCGGATGGGAGCCGGTTTCTTCACGCACATCACCTTCGCCGCCTGGTGTCCGGGAGACAGGGATTTCATCACGCCGTACAGGCGCGTCATCGAGATCCAGGAGTCGGGCAAGCCCCGCTATGCGCTCAACGACAGCCATGCCGGCGTCGGCTGCCAATTCGGCTATGAATTCGAATGTGGCCTGCAGGTCAACCTGGGCATAAAATACAGCGTACTTGACATTATCAACTACGAGAGCAAAATCGACTACGCCCACCCTTACAAGGTCACCCTGGGCGTAGGCTGGCATTTCTGATAAAACGACTACATGCACGAGCATCATCATCACGGGCTGCCGACCGGCAGCGCAGACAACGCCGCGCTCCGGCGCGCATACTGGATAGCCATCGCGCTTAACTTCGCCTTCGTCATCGTGGAGTTCCTGGCCGGACGGATCAGCCATTCCGTCGGGCTCGTGTCCGACGCCGGCCACAAGATGCTGGACGTCTTCGCCCTGGGCATGGCCTTGGTCGGCTTCCGCCTGGCCCGCCGGCCGTCGGCGGATGCGCGACGAATCTCCGCCCTCATCGCGCTGGTCAACACCTGCGTCCTGCTTTTTGCCGTGTTCGTGATTGTCCGCGAGAGCATCGACAAATTCAACCACGCCTCGCCCGTAGACGGCAGCACCGTCACCTGGATTGCCGCCCTGGGCATCCTGGTAAGCGGCCTGAGCGCCTGGATGCTGATGCGCCACCAGGGTGACATCAACACCCGGGCCGCCTTCCTGCACATGGCCACGGACTCGCTCCTTTCGCTGGGCGTGGTGGTTGCCGGCATTGTGATCAGCCTGACGGGCCTGTACATCATCGACCCGGTCATCAGCCTGGTAATCGCCGCCGTCATTCTCTTCAACACCCTGCGCCTGCTCCGGGACGCGCTTCGGACGCTCTTCGGAAAATAGAAAAGCGGACCGGTTTCCCGACCCGCTTTGCGGCATTGTCATAAATGCTTCTCCCGCCATTCGCGCGGCGTCATGCCCACGACCTGCTGGAATTGTCGTTTGAAATTGGTTTTGTCGTCAATGCCTACCATCTCGCCGATCACGGAGATAGGCAGTTCCGGGAAGTTCAGAAGCATATCCTGGGCCTCCCGGATGCGTAGTTCTTTGCGCCAGGTTAGGACGGAGTTCCTCTCGTGGATCCGGATATGGATCCCCAGCAGATAAGCAGGGATTCCGATATCGTCGGCAATCTTCTCCAGGGTTGGCAATCGTTTGATAAACCTTTTCTGCGCAACCCACTCATCCACGGTCAGGCGGACCTGCCGCAGTATATGTCTCTGTTCGGTTGAAAAGCCCGAACGCCATTTCTTTTTGCCAAAAAAAATCTTCATAAATTGATTATCTTTGCATTTCTAATTTTAGATTATGTTTGAAAATTTATCCGATAGACTGGAACGTTCCTTCAAAATTCTGAAGGGCGAAGGCAAGATCACTGAAGTCAATGTGGCTGAGACCCTCAAGGAGATCCGCCGGGCGCTGCTCGATGCGGATGTATCCTATAAAGTAGCCAAGGACTTCTGCGACCGCGTGAAGACGAAAGCGATGGGCACGGGCGTGCTGACGGCTGTCAAGCCCCAGCAGATGATGGTCAAGATCGTCCATGACGAGCTGGCCGACTTCATGGGCTCCGAACACGCCGAGATCAACCTCAAGGGTTCCCCGGCCGTGGTGCTCGTGGCTGGTCTGAACGGTTCTGGTAAGACCACTTTCAGCGGCAAGCTGGCCCTGCACGTCAAGAGCAAGCGCGGCATGAAAGTGCTTCTTGCCGCCTGCGATACCTTCCGTCCCGCCGCCATCGAGCAGTTGAAGACGCTCGGAGCGCAGGTCGGCGTCGAGGTCTATTCGGAAGACGGGGAGAAAGATCCCGTGAAAGTGGCGAAAAATGCCATCCAATATGCCCGAAGCCAGGGAATCAGCGTCGTGATCGTGGATACGGCCGGACGTCTGACCGTGGATCAGGAGCTGATGGAGGAAATTTCCACCCTGCACAAGGCAGTCGCCCCGACGGAAACGCTCTTTGTCGTGGATGCGATGACCGGACAGGATGCCGTCGAATCCGCCAAAGCCTTCAACGAAGCCATTGACTATGACGGCGTGGTGCTGACCAAGATGGACGGCGATACCCGCGGCGGCGCCGCACTCTCGATCAAGGCCGTCACCGGCAAACCCATCAAATTCGTCAGTTCCGGCGAGAAGATGGAGGCGCTCGATATCTTCTATCCGGCCCGCGTAGCGGACCGTATCCTGGGTATGGGTGATGTCGTCTCGCTTGTCGAGAAGGCCCAGGAGCAATATGACGAGAAAGAAGCACGCGCCCTCAAAAAGAAAATTGCCCACAATCAGTTCACGCTGGCCGATTTCTACGACCAGCTCAAGCAGGTGCAGAAAATGGGCAATATGAAAGACCTGGCCGGCATGTTGCCGGGCATGGACAAGGCGCTCAAGGACGTGGATATCCCCGACGACGCCTTCAAGTCCACCGAGGCGATTATCCAGTCCATGACCCCTTATGAGAAGGAGCATCCGGAATGCCTCAATGGCTCTCGGCGTCAGCGAATTGCCAAGGGATCAGGCACGACCATTGCCGACGTCAACAAGCTGCTCAAGCAATTTGAGCAAACCCGCAAGATGATGAAGATGGCTGTAGACGGATCTCTACAGCAGCGGCTGAAAGCGTTTAGAAGATAAGCGCCAGGTCCTTTTCCATCAACGGCCCCACAGTCGCCTCCGGCACGAAATGCCATTCTCCGATGACGGACTTGTCTCCGACAAGCGCCGCATCTACGACCTCGTGGTCCTTGAAGAAATGGTAGATCATCTGCCGGATCTCGGTCCCGCGGGACACCACACGGTCATCCAATTCATCCGGATCCAGACCAGCCCCCTGATGCAGCAATTCTCCGCCACCGCTGGCGCGATAGGAAGTCATGGCCACGGTGTACCAGGCTTCCGGGTCGAAGGGCGTGCCGTCCGCTAGAGACTTGATCTGCACGCGCTGTCCGGCGGGACGCGTCACGTCCACCGTATAGACGATGCCGGCGGCAGAGTCGAAATTGTACGTCCTGCCGACGAACGACCACCGGGAAGCCCCCGTACGCGGGTCCGGTGCATCCGAAATCTTCAGGACATGCGGGCACGGCTTCTGGATCCATGTGTCATAGGAAAACTCAAGATAATCCTTGACTTCGGAGCCTTTCAGCTTCAGGATATATAGCTGATTCTCATAAGGATAAATCGTAAACATGTCGTTGAAGATCACCAGCCCCGGCTTGACGGTGCCGTTGAAGGTCAACGGAGCGGCAAAAGACAATTGGGCGCCGGAGCTCTCCAGCTGGACCGTATGGACCAGATTGACGTAATCGCACATGCCCTTGTAAGCATCCCGCGTACGCAGTTCCATCGCCAAATGGCCCACGGGCTCCTGCGTAAAGGTTTTCACCTGCTCGAAGATCGGGCGGAAATGGTCCTTCATCGCCTCGTCCACCTTGTCCTTGTCCATCCGGACGGTTTCGCCACAAACCTGCTTGCCAGCGGCCTTGGAGGACGTGACGACGGCATGTCCGACATTACCCGCACGGGCACCGCCGTTGATCAGCCAGGTTCCGTCCTTCTCTTTCACGAAAGGGATATGATCGTGCGAGCAGACCAGGACATCCACGCCCTGCAGGCTCTTCAGCAGGTCAAGGCCCTGGGCCTCCAGGATCGAGCCGTCACCATTGCCCGTGGCGGAGTGCGTCAGCGCCACGACAACGTCGGGATGCTCCTTTTCGCGAATGCGGTCCACCCACTCCTGCGCACAGGGGATCAGGGACTGGAAGTCTATTCCCGACCAGATGGCTTCGTCCAGCCAGGCTTTCATGTTGGCGTTAGTAAAGCCGATCACAGCTACTTTGAAGCCGCCACGGCGGAAAATCTTATAAGGAGTAAAGTAGGGCTGACCATCCGCTCTGATGGCGTTGGCCGCCAGGAACGGGATCCCGCGCGCACGCAGCTGAGCGTTGACCTTGTCATAGACCGGGTGTCCGGTCTCAATGTCATGGTTGCCCACGGCCACGGCGTCGTAGCCCATGTAAGAGACGAGCTGGACAAAGGGATGCTCACCTTCCGTGTTGGTATAATTGTAGTAAATCGTGGCATTGTCTCCCTGCAGGCAGTCGCCGGCATCCAGCAGAAGGACGTTCTGCTTACCGACAGCCTGCCTCAGACTGTCCACCCACGCTTTGACGGACATCAGGCTGGTCTTATTCGCCTGGCCTTCGACATAGGGTTCGTCGAACCAGGATCCATGAACGTCACCGGTCGTGACAATATGCAGGGTGCGCTCTTTCGGGGCACAGGCCGTGGCCAGGCTCAGTACGACTGAGAAAATGGCAATCAGTTTGTGTCGCATAATGTGCGAAATTACTAAATTTGTCCCGATTTATGAAACTGTTTACCGAAGTTCAGTGCGAAAAACAGGTCACAATGGTTCATTCTGAGCCTATTTGTGTCCTAGGAAGTTGTTTCGCCGATGAGATGGGAGCCCGCCTCGAAGCTGCCGGCTTCAACGTGCTCCGCAATCCCTTCGGCACCCTCTACAATCCGGCCTCCCTCGCGGCCGCCGTGGCGCGCTTGGACAGCGCCGAACCCTTCACGCAAGAAGATTGCGTCGAGATGGGTGCCGGTGCAGGGCGCATCTGCAGTTTCTCGCATCACACTTCTTTCGCCCGGGCGACGGCGGAAGAATTCCTCGCGCACGCGAATGCGCGACTGGCGGAAGATGCCGCCCGTTGGCGGGACTGCCGCGTCGTCCTCCTGACACTCGGCACCGCCTGGGTCTGGCGCGCACTGGAACGCCCCGGCCAGCCGGTCGTTGCCAACTGCCTGAAGCGTCCCGCCCGGGAGTTCGCGCACGAGCTCCTTTCGGTCGAGACTTGCGCGGAGCTGCTGCGCAGCATCATCTCAGCACACCCGGAGAAGCGTTTCCTGCTCACGGTCTCCCCCATCCGCCACCTCGGCGCCGGCGCCCACGCCAACACCATCTCGAAATCCACATTGCACCTCGCCGTCGAACAGGTCTGTTCGTCATTCGCCGGTTCCCTTCGTCATTCGCCGGCTCCGACCGGCGAATCTCCCGTCGCGTATTTCCCGGCCTACGAAATCATCTGCGACGAGCTTCGCGACTACCGCTTCTACGCAGACGACCTCGTCCACCCCGCCCCCGCGGCCATCCAGCTCGTCTGGGAACGCTTCCTCGACGCCTGCACCGACCCCGCCGACCACGAGCGCATCCTCGCCGCCGAGCGCGCCTGTCGCGCCGCCGCCCACCGTCCCCTGCGCTAAGCAACCGCCATTCGCCCGGAGCAGTAGAAACAGGCTCCGGAGGACGTGTCCACCCCCGGACTCGGTTTCTACTGCTCCCGGGCCATTGCGCGCGCACGAATAAATAGGTGTGGATAAAAAGGGCATAAAATTTTTGCAAAAAGATTTGGAAGTTTCAATTTTTGTTGTACCTTTGCGGTGTACTAATGAACTAATACACTGCAAAAGCAATGATACACATCAACAATCTAGCATTCAGCTATGGAAAGAATGAGGTCCTGCGGAACATCTCCATGGACCTGGAACCGGGCAAGATCTACGGTCTTCTCGGCGAGAACGGCGTCGGCAAGACGACGCTGCTGACCCTCCTCTGCGGCCTGAAGAAAACCCAGACCGGCACGATCGAAACGGACGGACGCGACCCCTGGAAGCGTGAACCCGCCCTGCTGCAGGACCAGTACTATCTCCCCGACGAGGTAGCCCCGATCAACGACAAGGCCTACGGCTGGGCCAAGGCCAGCGGCAAATTCTGGCCGAACTTCCGCCTCGACACCTTCGAGAAGATTCTCGGCGAGTTCGAGGTCAACCTGGAGCAGAAGATGAACGCCATGTCCGCCGGCCAGCTCAAGAAGACCTACATCGCCTTCGCCCTCGCCTGCGGCACGCGCTTCCTCTACCTCGACGAGCCGACCAACGGCCTGGACATCCCGTCCAAGGCCCAGTTCCGCTCCGCCCTGATGAAGTACACGGCCGAAGACTCCACCATCGTGATTTCCACCCACCAGGTGCGCGACCTGGAGAATATCATCGACCCGATCATCATCCTGGACCGCCGCGATGTCCTGCTGAACGCCACGATCGAGCAGATCTCCGAGAAGCTCTTCTTCGACTACGGCACCACCCTGCACCCCGAAGCACTCTACTCCGAGCAACTGCCCGGCGGCTTCATCCAGGTCCTCCCCAACACGGAGAAGGCCGACAGCAAGGTAAACATCGAAGCCCTCTTCAACACCGTCCACATGCACAAGGATCTCGTCAAAAACCTCTTCAACCATGAATAACATTTTCGACTTCAAGCGTTTCGGGAATTATTTCCTGTACGACCTGCGCAACGCGAAGAACAACTACGCGCTCAGCCTGCTGATCAGCGGCACGCTCCCCATCATCGTGTTCGTATTCGCGCAGCTCTTCAACCTGATCTTCCTGCAGCAGTTCCACGAACTCAATATGGTGGCGAAATACATGCAGCTCGGCATTGCCACCACGGTCGTTATCCTGGGTGCCGGCGCCAAGCTCTACGGCCACCTTACCGAGAAGCGGGCCGGCTCCAACTTCCTGATGATTCCGGCCTCCACCTTTGAGAAATGGCTCTCCATGATGCTGATTGTCTGCATCATGCTGCCGATCGCCCTGTTCGGCCTGCAGCTCGCCAGCGACGCGCTGATGAGTTTCTTCTTCCCCAATCTTTACGGCGACCGTGTTCTCGAACTGACCTTCCTGCAGGGAATCAAGGACGGTATGAACGCAGAGGGGCTTTACGTCAACCTCGAAGCCATTTTCATCCTGGACTGGATCTCCAGTATCCTGGTCTTCGTCCTCGGTGCTATCTGCTTCAAGAAGGGAAAAATCGGCAAGACCATCCTCTGCCTCTTTGCCTTCAGCACCATCTTCTCCACCCTCGCCATGGTCTTCTTCGGGCACAACGGACCTGACTACATCGGCTTCTTCGACAGCCTCGTCGATCCGATAAAGGCCGCCAACTTCGTCAACTGGCTCACCAATATCTACTTCTTCATCGTCATTGGTGGACTCCTGGGTGGCACTTACTACCGTCTCCGCACACTTAAACATTAAAAATATGGAATTCGACAGTAACAAACCCATCTACATCCAGATCGCGGACAATCTCTGCGAGCGGATCCTCTCCGGGGAATTCAAACCCGGCGGGCGCATCCCCTCGGTCCGGGAATGGGGTGCAGAAATCGGAGTCAACCCGAACACCGTGGCCCGGTCCTACGAGATCCTCACGGACCGCAAGGTTATCTTCAACCAGCGCGGCATCGGCTTCTTCATCGCCGGCGACGCCATCGACGTGATCCGCGAGACGGAGCGCCGCAAGTTCATCGACGAGGAGCTCCCGCTCTTCCGCAGCCGCGCTACCCTGCTCGGCATCAACCTCAAAGAATTTATCGACTAAAAGCACAACCATGAAGAAAATCGCATACATCCTCGCAGCAGCCCTGCTGCTCACCCTCCCCTCCTGCCGCTTCGTCAAGCTGAGCAATGACTTGAAGAACGAGATCCGGGAGAACGGCTACACCATAAATGGTGAAGGCGCCGGCGAGCGGATTACCGCCAGCGACAATTACATCACCCGCGACGAAGTGACCGGCGAGTTCCACGGTCTGGTCTGCAACCTGCCCGGCGACGTGATCTATACGCCCGGCGAGTGCGCCGTGTCCATCTACGCCCCGGACAACGTCCTCGACCTCGTGACCGTCCGCAACGAGAACGGCACGCTCGAGATCAAGACCAATACCACCCGCATCCGCAACCTCAAGCATGTCAAGATCAACATTTCCAGCCCCGTGCTTGAAAACGTGGTCTTCAACGGCGCCGTGGACTTCAACGCCCCGCAGGGCATCACCGCCCTGGACTTCAGCGCCACCGTGAACGGTGCCGGCGACATTGATATCAACGGCCTCAAGAGCGGCAACGCCTCCCTGAACGTCAACGGTGCCGGAGACGCCACCATCAGCGGCATCGACTGCGACGATCTGCAGGTGGCCATCGCCGGGGCCGGCGACGCAGTCGTCTCCGGTCGCGTCAGCGGCAAGGCCGACCTGAGCATCAGCGGCGCCGGCGACATCGACGCCCGCGAGCTCCAGTGCGCCGACATCGACTCCAAAGTCCGTGGCGTCGGCAGTGTCAAGAAACCTAGGTAATTAAACAATATTCTATGCTAACAACGGCTAGCGGGCACCCTGTGAAGGATGCCCGCTAGCTTTTTCGGAGCGTAAGTTAAACTTAAATTTTACCTATATAAACAAATATTATTAATTAAAAATTCGGGATCTCAAAGGTGGAAGCGGGGATCGTGACGTTCTCTTCGAGCTTCACGGCCTCGTTGCCGAACTGGAACTGACCGCCGTCCGTGAGGGACTTCAGGGCAATGCCGTTCCAAACCCAGACGGTCTGGCTCATGGTCATACCCATCTGCTCGGCTTCCATCGTGTACTTGGTGCACTCTTTGCCAAGGATGGTCTCTTTGCCGGCTTCCTTGATCTTGTTGGCGGACTTGACCGCGTCGGTCAGATTGAGGAAGTTGATGTCGCTGCCGCCCATCATGCCACCAGCGGGCATTTCCTGGACCTGCTTCTCGGCCACGTTGACCATGTAGGTCTTGCCGTCCTTGCGGATGATGGACATCTCCATCTCGTTACCCATGAAGTTCATCTTCATCTTCTGGGCCTCGAGGGCGCCATAGTTGTCGAAATAGATGGTGGTTTCACCCATTTCGGACTTCTGGGTCAGAATGCCGGACTTGATGCCGTAGCGGTTCTGGGCCGAAGCCACCCCTGCAACGCTTGCGAGCAGGAGCACCAGGGAAATCAGTTTTTTATGCATCGTAAAATGGTTTTGGTTGTTTCGTTCTTTACGATGCAAACATAAAAAAACCGGACCTTGCACGGTCCGGTTTTTCGACGAATGGGCTATTTTCTTCGACGAATGGCCCGAATTACTCTTCGGCGGGCTTCATCGTCGTATAGACGTTGGTCACATCCTCGTCATCCTCGAGCATGCCGATGAGCTTGTCGAGGGTGGCGCGCTGCTCGTCAGTGACCTCCTTGAGATCCACATTCGGGATCTGCTCGAAGCCACCGGAGATGAGCTCGTAACCATTCTCTTCAATGTATTTCTGGATCTGGCCGTAGGCGCTGTAGTCGCCGTACATCACGATGACCGGCGTCACGTTGCCGTCCTTGTCCTCCTCTTCCTGGCGGAAGAGCTCCTCCACGCCGTAGTCGA
>JAEFAI010000003.1 GCA_016291185.1 Bacteroidales bacterium | reverse complement strand
TGACGGTAAAATGGAACTGATATGCAGTGACGGAGAGACGGCCACTTTCTGAAGACC
This sequence comes from Bacteroidales bacterium, assembly GCA_016291185.1. The sequence goes on along the minus strand of JAEFAI010000003.1, from coordinate 110,365 downwards.
GCCGCTGAGCAGGCTCAGACCAAAGAGGAAGAGCGTTACTGCCCCGAGCAGCGTTAGAATCTGGAGAATCATTCGGGAGTTTGGGTTTTATTACGCAAAAATAGCAAAAAACCGCAGTTTTTTATACCTTTGCAGCACTAACTAACCACATATGAACCATCGAGTCTTACTTTTCTCATTCCTGACGATGGTGCTGCTCTGTGCCTGTACCCGTAGCGAGTACGACGCGCCCGACGGCATCAACAAGGAAATGACCCTGTTTGGGGAAGAAATCTACCTTCCCATCGGCCAGGTCGGCCCCATCACGGTCAAAGACCTGCTCAGTTCCAACAAATCGATCGCACCCTTGATCGAGAGCCTCATGAAAGAGGAGCCCAACGGCACTTTCTATATCGAAAGCCAGGATCAGGTGTTCGCGGTGAATGCGTTCCGTGAGCTCATGGACATTCCCGATCCGACCCAGCCGTACCACTGGGACATCGGCTCGCAGTCCTGCTCCATCGCTTCGACGGCCGCCCTGCTGCGCATGTTCAACATCGGATTCATGAACCAGCGCGTGTCCCTCTACGCCACGAATCCGATTACGGCTCCGCTGACCCTGAATACCGACATCTGGGTCCGCTGCATGGACAACAGCTACAAGGAGACTTATTCGAAAGAATACAAGATGGAGGATTTCTCCCTCCGGAGCAGCTATTCCGCGACTTCTCTTTTCCAGTTGGACCTTCCCGTCGAAGTGACCGACCTGGTCACCAGCGTCGAGATGAATGACCTGACGCTGGACCTTCCGGCGAACGCCAAGGACCAGGTCCGCTCGTCGGATGATGCCAAGTTCTCTTTCTATACCACTTTCACCAGCAATCTCGCTCTCTCCGAGAAGTTCTCGCTCTCGCCGGCGTTCCCGATCTCGAAGCTGAACGTGCCCCTGGCCAAGTTCAAGCTGCACAAGTGCAGCCTGGCCTTCGATGTGGAGAATACGCTCCCGCTCGACGTGACGATCAAGAGCATCAAGCTCCGGGACGAAAAGGGGAACGAAATCAATGATGTCGTCTTCTCCTCGGACGTCAAGATCGTCGGCGGAAAGCCGGATGCAGCGACCGTGACCCCGGTCGTGCTTGAGGTGGAGGCCCTGACGGGGACCATCCCTGACATCCGTGAAGTCGTGATCGACCTGAAGTTGGAATACTCCAAGACGGCCGGCCTGGTCCCGCTTTCCTCCGCGATGGGTCTTTCGATTAAATCCGCTTCCGCTAAGCTCTTCGGTGGCATAACCCTCTTCGGCAAATGAAAAAGTTCTTACTCCAGATAGCGCTTTTCCTCAGCGCAGGGACGCTCCTGCATGCCCAGGTGTATCAGCAGGGTTTCTTCCTGAAAGACTACCGTCCCGTCTACCGCATCAATCCGGCCCTGTTCCCGGACAGCGATTTCATTGGCGGCTTCGAAGTGAGCCGCAACAAAGTCCTGAATTACGGTGTCTCCACGTTCTATTATCCCTATGAAGGAGGACTGGTGACGGGCCTGCACGAGTCCGTGTCTGCCGAAACGTTCCTGAGCGGGATCCCGGACATGGTTTCCCGCAATGCCGAGGTCGGCCTGAACCTGTTCTCCTACGGCATCCGGCGCGCTGACGCCTATCATTCCTTTGAAATCGGCATCCGGATCCCGAGCACGGTGTCGGTGCCCAAGGGTATTTTCGAACTCCTGAAGCTCGGTACGGTGAAGAACCAGTACGACCTGAGCAACTTCGGCCTCAAAGCCCAGACCTACATCGAACTGAGCTACGGCTACGGCCGCAAGCTCAGCGATATCGTCTCCATCGGCGGCCGGGCCAAGCTCCTGCTTGCGATGCACGGAATGTCCTATCGCTTCACGAGTTTCGACGTGCAGAAGTCCGACAATGGCTACACCATCTTCTCGACGGCGGAGCTGGACATGCCCAGCCGTTTCTACAAGGTCAACGCGATCCCCGGCCAGGACATCAATCTGTCGGACATCCGTTCTCACTATGTGTTCCCGCTACCTACGGGAGGTGGCGCCGCTTTTGATCTGGGCGTAGCCGTCACGCCCAGCGAGTACCTGACCCTGTCCGCTTCGATCCTGGATCTCGGCGGCATTGCCTGGCACTACGGCAACGCGGCCGTCTCCTCCGGCTATCTGCATTTCGACGGCCTGGACCTCGCGTATGAGGACCTGAACAAGAATGGCCTGACCGAGAAGGTCAAGGAAATCGGGAAGAAGTTCCTGGATGGCCTTCGCCCGCGCCTGCGCTATAATCAGTGGCGCTTCGAGGCACTGCCGTTCACGGCCAACCTCGGCGTCCGCTACACGCTCCCGAACTGCGAGCAGTTGCGCATCGGCGCGATCGCGCAATACACGAATTATCGCTATAATCCGTACTGGGAAACGCGTTTTGGGGCGGATTACACCCCGCTTGACTGGCTGGATCTGACGGCTTCCTTCGGCCGCGGTACTTACGGCTTCCTGTACGGAGTCGGATTCTCCGTCCATGTGTCCCGCTTCCAGGTGTATTTCGGCTACGAGCACGGCACGTGCGGCACCCAGAAGGGTTCAGCCGACGCGATCGATCCCACGCACAAGAGCTGGTCGCTGGGTCTTACCTACGATTTATAGGGGAGGGCGCTGGTCTCTCCGGCGATCCAGACAATGTCACCGACCCCGAACCGGTAATCCGGTTTGGGGTTTGTGATAAATTCCCCGTTGTGCAGGACGCTGATGACCATGCAGCGGTACTGGCGCATGTTGATCTCGCGCAGGAGCTTCCCATTCATGAAAGAATCCTCGTCGAGCGTGATCGGCGCTACCTCGAATTCCTGCTCTTTGAGCGGGGTGGGCTGGGTGTCCGACTTGGACAGCATGGCGCGCAGCGCGTCGATCTGGGTGGTCGTACCGACTGCCAAAAGCTTGTCGTAAGGGAAGATACGAATGTCGCCGGACGGGATGGTGATGCTCTGCGTGCCGCGTTGGATCTTGATCAGGTTCGCACCCGTCTCGGCGCGGAAGGGGATCTCCTTGAGCTGCTTGCCGACGAAAACGGAGTCGGGCGAGACGTCCAGCAGCTCCAGGTGTACGTCGTAGCCGACCATTTTATTGCGGACGGAGTTCGTGATCGGGTGGCGTTTGCGCTCGGCCTCCTCCTTCTCGTTGAGGTTGCTTAGGAACCTTTGCTCCAGGGCCGAGTAGCGGTGCATGGTGCTTCGTGCGGAAATCACGAAGACGAGGCCGCCGATAAAGATGAGTACGATTGCCCAGCCCGCCAGCTCGAAGTGGTTGGCAATAACGCTGAGGATCATGGAGATAGCGATGAAAGTGCGGGTGAGCACGAGCCCCGCGAGGGGCCATTTGTTGCTGTTCTTTTCAGCCAGCAGTCTGGAGGCGTGGGCGTTGATGGAGCCGGAGCTGATGGCCATGCCGTAGAGGAAGGGGGACATCGCGAGCAGCGTCACGGCGACCACGGCGAGGTTGTGGATGAACGGACTCCAGTCCGGGAACAGGCGTGTGGCGAGCGGCTCGAGGAATTGCTTGGAGCCGATCATGATGGCGATGAGGACCACGCCGTAGAGCACGATGCGCAGGAAATAGGCGCGCAGCAATTTTTTCCACTCGCTCTGTTCGACGGCCGTCGAGCGGGATTTCTGCTCCGGCGCGTCCAGGCGGGCGATCCACTTCTCCGGAAGGAGCTTGAGCAGGCCGCCGTAGGCCGGCTCGGCCAGCTTGATCATATAGGGCGTGGTGAAGGTCGTGATGACGGACACGGCGATGATGACCGGGTAGATGAACTCCCGCATGACGCCGAGCGTCACGCCTACGCCTGCGATGATGAAGCCGAATTCGCCGAGCTGGGCGAGGCTGAAGCCGGTGTGGACGGCATTGCGCAGGCCACCGCCGGTCATCAGGATACCCGCTCCTGCGAATACGATGTGGGTGAGCATCACCAGCAGCGTGATGATGAGGATCGTGGGCCAGTGTTCCGCGATGACGGCCGGGGCGACCATCATACCCACGGAGACGAAGAAGATAGCGCCGAACAGATCTTTGATCGGGGCGACCAGGTGCTCAATATGCTCGCTTTCAATGGTCTCGGCGAGGATGGAACCCATCACGAAGGCGCCGAGCGCGGAGGAGAAACCGACAGCTTCCGCCAGCGCGACCATGCCGAAGCACAGGCCGATGCTCACGATGAGCAGGATCTCATTATTGAGGAAGCGGCGCGCCCGCTGGAGGATGGACGGAATCACGTAAATACCCACCAGGAACCACAGGATAAGGAAGAAGGCCAGTTTGCCCAGGTTGAAGAGCATCTCCCCGCCGGCGAACTGGTTGGAGACCGCCATCGTGGACAACAGGACCATGAGCAGGATCGCGATCAGATCCTCGACCACGAGCGTACCGAACACCATTCCGGCCCAAGGCCGGCCCTTCAGGCCCATATCGTCGTAAGATTTGAGGACCACCATCGTGGAGGACATCGACAGCAGGCCGCCCAGGAAGATACTCTCCATGGTCGTCCAGCCCATGGCCTGGCCGGTCACGAAGCCTAGTACGAACACGCCCAGGAACTTGCTTCCGGCCGTGACGAGGGCGCTGCTGCCCACCTTGAGCAGTTTCTTGAAACTGAACTCCAGACCCAGACCGAACATCAGGAAGATGATGCCGATCTCCGACCACTGGTGGACCGTCTCTTCAGAGCTGATCCCGGGGAACCAGGAAATGTGCGGGCCGACGAGGAAACCGGCCAGGATGTAGCCCAGGATAAGCGGCTGCTTGAGGGCCTTGGATATGATGGTGAAAGCGCCGGCGGAAACGAGTATGACCGCCAAGTCGCGCACAAGGTTTAATTCTTCGGACATATGTAGGGCAAATTTACAAAAAAATACCTAATTTTATAGACTAAAACCATACAATGCAATGAGAAAACCATCTTTCGTCCTGTTGCTTGCGGCCGCCTTAACCCTGGTCGCCTGTACGGATAAACCCTATGAAATCAAGGGCGGACAAGTGACTGTCCGCGTCGCAGACCCGCTTCCTGGCGGTGCGTCTGTTGTGCGCCTGCAGCTCTGCGGGCCTGAATTGATCCGCGTGTCGGCCAGCCCGGACGGGGCGCTGCACGACCGCGCCAGCCTCGTGGTGGTGCCGCAGACCCGTTTCCGGGATTTCAAGGTCTCCGAGGAGAATGGGGAAGTGTGCGTCCGCACGTCTGCGCTGACGGCTGCCGTCAGTCTGGAGAATGGCGCCGTCCGCTTCCAGGACGCGGCCGGGAATGAGCTCCTGGGCGGCTCCCGCATGGCTTTTACCCCTACGGAAGTGGAGGGCAAGTCGGCTTTCTCCACCCGCGTGAGCTTTGATTCTCCCGCCGACGAAGCCTTCTACGGCCTGGGCCAGCACCAAAGTGGCGAGCTGAACCACAAAGGCCGCAGCGAGGAGCTTTTCCAGTACAATACGAAGGTCAGTCTGCCGATGGTGGTCTCCACGCGTGGCTACGGCCTGCTCTTCGACGCCTATTCCTACAGCCGCTGGGGCAATCCCGAGCCGTTCCGCCAGCTGGGCGAGCTGTTTACCCTGTACGGAAAGGACGGCAAGACGCCGGGCCTGACGGGTACGTACACGCCGATGCGCGGCAATGCGTTGGTCCGCCAGGAAGACAGCCTCTATTTCGAGAACGAATGGGCTATCCGTAACCTGCCGCAGGTCCCCCTGCAAGGGGCGCAAGTTGTCTATGAAGGCTTTATTGAAGCATCGCAGGCGGCTGATTATCAGTTTATTCAATACTATGCCGGCTTCCAGCGCACCGTGATCGGCGGGCAGGAAGTGATGGCGCGTCGCTGGCGCCCGGCGTGGAATCCCAACAGCTACAAATTCTCCGTCCACCTCGAGGCCGGGCAGAAGGTGCCCGTGCGTGTGGAGTGGGAGCCGGACGGCGGCGTGTCCTACCTGGGCCTGCGCGTTGCGCCGCTGCAGGCGGAAGGGGAGGCGGAGCGCCTCTCGTTTGCTTCCGAGTTCGAGCCGCAGCTGGACTTCTGGTTCATCGGCGGCGGCAGCCACGATGCCGTGATCCGCGGCTACCGGCAGCTGACCGGCAAGGCCCCCGTGATGCCCAAGTGGGTGCTGGGTTTCTGGCAGAGCCGGGAGCGCTACAGCACGCAGGATGAGCTCGTCGGCACGCTCCGTCAGTTCCGCGAGCGCGGCATTCCCGTGGACAACATCGTCCAAGACTGGCAGTACTGGCTGGACGGCCAGTGGGGAAGCCACGAGTTCGATCCCGCCCGCTATCCCGATCCGGAGAAAATGCTGGACGACGTGCACGCGCTGCACGGCCGCTTTATGATCAGCGTCTGGCCGAAATTCTATACCAATACGGAGCATTATCAGGAACTGAAGGCCGCCGGCTATGCCTACACGCATGCCGAAGAGGACGGCCTCGTGGACTGGCTCGGCCATCCGCAGAGCTTCTATGACGCCTACGCCGAAGGCGGGCGCAAGATGTTCTGGCGGCAGATGGACGAGACGCTCTACAGCCGCTACGGCCGCAAGATCGACGCCTGGTGGATGGACGCCAGCGAGCCGAACCTGCGCGACTGCCTGCCGATGGACTATTTCAAGTGGCTGATCAGCCCAACGGCGCTCGGCCCTTCGACCGAATACCTCAATGCCTACTCGCTCGTCAACGCCGACGCCATCTACAACGGCCAGCGCAGCGTGGATCCCGACAAGCGGGTCTTCCTGCTGACGCGCAGCGGCTTCCCGGGCCTGCAGCGCTATTCCACGGCCACGTGGAGCGGCGACATCGGCACTTCCTGGACCGATATGCGCACGCAGATGGCCGCCGGCCTGAATTTCTGCATGAGCGGCATCCCGTTCTGGGGCATGGACATCGGCGGTTTCTCCGTGATGAGTAAGTTCAACAGCCCGGCGAATGCCGGGGAATGGCAGGAGCTCCAGACGCGCTGGCACCAGTTCGGCACCTTCGTGCCGCTGTTCCGCACGCACGGCCAGTGGCCGCAGCGCGAGCTCTGGAACATTGCCCCGGAGGGCTCTCCGGCCTACGAGAGTATCCTCTGGTACATGCGCCTGCGCTACCGTCTGATGCCGTATCTGTACTCCTTGGCGGCCGCCGTGAGCTTCGACGACTACACGCTGATGCGGGCGCTGCCGATGGACTGGCCCTCCGATCCGGCGGTCCGGGACCTGGACGACCAGTGGATGTTCGGCCCGGCCCTGATGCCTTGCCCGGTCAGCGAGTATGGTGCCCGCAGCCGCGAGGTCTATTTCCCCGAAGGGGGCTGGTATGATTTCTATACGGGTAGCTTCCAGAAAGGCGGCTGCTCGCGCACGGTGGACGCGCCCTACGAGCGCATTCCGCTCTTTGTCCGCGCGGGTTCCATCATCCCGTTCGGTCCCGAGATGCAGTGGTCCGACGAGAAGCCGGCGGAGGATATCCGTCTGTATGTCTATGCCGGTGCGGATGCGGAGTTTACGCTCTACGAGGACGACGGCCTGACTTTCGCTTATGAGAAGGGCGCCTGTGCGCGCATCCCGCTCCGCTGGAACGAAGAGACGCGCACCCTGACGATTGGGGAGCGCAGCGGGTCCTTCCCGGGCATGCTGGAGCAGCGCCGCTTCACCGTCGTGGTCGTGGATCCGGCGCACCCGCATGCGTACGATCCCGATGCGGAAGGCGTTGTGCTGGAATACAATGGAAAAACAATTAACCAAAACCTTTAGAATATGACATCTAACCTGATTGCGAAGCTGTCTTCCTTCGCCCTGGGCCTTGCGTCCCTCGCCGCCTGCAGCGCTCCTGCCGGCAAAGTGAATCCCGCCATCGCGCCCGATCCGGACGTGGAGGCAAAAGTAGAAAAGGTCCTCAAGGGGATGACCCTCGAGGAGAAAGCCGGACAGATGGTCCAGATCTCCATCCTGCAGGTGCAGGACGAGACCGGTGAGAACCTGGACCGGGCCAAACTCGAAAAGATTATCGGCGACTACAAGGTCGGTTCCATCCTGAACGTGCTGAACGACCGGGCGCAGAGCCGCGAGAAGACGGCGGAGCTCGTTCGCCAGATGCAGGAAGTGTCGATGGAGAGAATCGGCATCCCGTGCATCTATGGCCTGGATATGATCCACGGCGCCACGTACCTGACCGACGGTACGTTCTTCCCGCAGGAGATCAACCTGGCCGCCACTTTCAACCGCGACTTTGCCGCTGAGATGGGCCGCATCATGGCCTATGAGACCCGTGCCGCGCAGACCCCGTGGGTCTTCTCCCCGGTCATGGACCTCGGCCGCGATCCCCGCTGGCCGCGCCACTGGGAAAGCTGGGGCGAGGATCCCTATCTGCAGGCCGAGATGGCCCGCGTGGAGACCATTGCCATCCAGGGCGCCGATCCCAACCACATCGGTTTGGAGAACGCAGCCGTGAGTATCAAGCATTTCATGGGCTACGGCGTGCCGCTGTCCGGCAAGGACCGCACCCCGGCCTACATCGCCGAGAACGACCTGCGTGAGAAGTTCTTCCGTCCCTTCAAGGAGTGCTTCCAGGCGGGCGCGCTGACTGCGATGGTCAACTCCGCTTCCATCAACGGCGTGCCGACGCACGCGAACTACGAGCTGCTGACCGGATGGGTCAAGGAGCAGCTCGGCTGGGACGGTATGCTCGTAACCGACTGGGCCGATATCGACAACCTTTATGTGCGCGATCATGTGGCCGCTGACAAGCGTGAGGCCGTGAAAATCGGCATCAATGCCGGTATTGATATGATCATGGACCCGTACGATCCGGAGTGCTGCAACGTGCTGGTGGATCTGGCGAAGAGCGGCGAGATCCCGATGTCCCGCATCGACGACGCCGTGCGCCGCATCCTGCGTCTGAAGGTCCGCCTCGGGCTCTTTGAGAACCCGACCTGGGATTATGAGTACCCGGACTTCGCCTCGCCGGAATTCGCGAAGCAGTCCTACGCTGCCGCCGTGGAGTCCGAGGTGCTGCTCAAAAACGAGGGCATCCTGCCGCTGAAGGGCACGGAGCGCATCCTTGTCACGGGCCCGAACGCCAACACGCTGCGCGCCATGAACGGCGGCTGGTCCTATACCTGGCAGGGTTCGGCGGACGATTTCGTGCCGCAGTACAATACCTTCCTGGAGGCGCTCCAGCAGCGCTTCGGCAAGGTGGTTTACGAGCCGGGTGTGCAGTATATCAACATTCCGATGGCTTGGGAGGCCGAGAACGCTTCCGGTATCAGCAAGGCCGTGGCCGCCGCCCGCGGGGTGGATGTGATCGTGGCCTGCGTGGGTGAGAACAGTTACTGCGAGACCCCGGGCAACATGGACGATCTGAACCTCTCGGCCAACCAGAAGGAGCTGGTGCGCCAGCTCGCCGCCACGGGTAAGCCCGTGATCCTGGTGCTGAACGAGGGCCGTCCGCGCATCATCGGCGACATCGAGCCGCTCGCCAAGGCGGTCGTGGACGTGATGCTGCCGTCCAACTTCGGCGGCGACGCCCTGGCGGCCCTGCTCGCCGGCGACGAGAACTTCTCCGGCAAGCTCCCGTTCACCTACAGCAAGCACATCAATGCCCTGCATACGTATGATTATAAGGTCTCTGAGCACCGCGAGGTGATGGAAGGCTCGTATAATTACGATGCTGTGATGGATGTCCAGTGGCCCTTCGGCTACGGCCTGAGCTACACGACCTTCGCCTACAGCAATATGCAGCTGGAAACGCCCGATACGTTCAAGGCTGGCGATGAGATCCGTGTGAGCGTCGATGTGACGAACACCGGCTCCCGTGCCGGCAAGGAGGCCGTGCTGCTCTACAGCTCCGACCTCGTGGCGTCCATCATTCCGGACGTGAAGCGTCTGCGTGGATTCGAGAAGATCGAGCTGCAGCCCGGCGAGACGAAGACCGTGAGCTTCACGGTGCCTGCCGAGGAGCTCGCTTTTGTGGGCAACGATGGCAAGTGGCGGCTGGAGGAGGGCGACTTCCGCCTCAGTTGCGGCGGCCAGGCTGTCCAGCTCCGCTGCACCCAGACCAGGGTCTGGAACACGCCGAATATTAACTAGTTGAAGTCCGGAATACCTGTCCCTCCGGGGCCCGTAGCCACCCTCGGCATAACCACCCCAAAAATCGGCAGATTTTCGGGGGCCCCGGCAGCCAACCCTTCGAGGGGCCCAACCGCCAGGTTGGGAGGGGTCCTGCGCAGCAGGACGGCAACCGGAGGGATAGGTATTCCGGACTGTAAAGAAGATAGATTAAGATGAAGATTGTATTTCTGGATGCGGCGACGCTGGGGGAGACCCCGCTGACTGAGATCGCCGCCCTGGGCGAGCTGGTCTGCTACCCGTTCTCCACGCCGGAAGAGGCGCTGGAGCGGGTGGGGGACTGCGACGTGTTGATTGTTAATAAAGTACGCGTGACTGAAGCGCTGCTCGCACGTGCTCCGCGCCTGAAGCTGATCTGCGAGGCGGCGACGGGCGTGAACAACATCGACCTGGAGGCCGCGGCGGCGCGTGGAATTCCCGTGAAGAATGCCGCCGGCTACTCCACCGAGGCGGTGGTCCAGTCCACCTTCGCCCACCTGCTGTCGCTCGCGGGCTTCTCGCCCTATTTCGACGACTGCGTGAAGAGCGGCCGCTACTCGGCGGGACGCATCTTCTGCGACATCTCGCACCCGTATCCGGAACTTGCCGGCAAGACCCTGGGCATCATCGGCCTGGGCACCATTGGCACGCGCGTGGCGGCCGTGGCGAGCGCCTTCGGGATGGAAGTCATCTATTACTCCACCTCCGGGACCTCGCACAACACGGATTATCCGAGCGTCCCGCTGGACGAGCTGCTCGCACGCGCGGACGTGGTCAGTGTGCACGCTCCGCTTAACGAGCGCACGAAGGGCCTGATCGGTGCAGCGGAACTCCGCAGGATGCGCCCGAGCGCCTTCCTGCTCAACCTCGGCCGCGGCGGCATCGTGGACGAGGCCGCCCTCGCCGCTGCTGTCGATGCCGGCACGATCGCCGGTGCGGCGCTCGACGTGTACGTCACGGAGCCGCTACCCTCCGAAAGCCCGCTGCTGCACGTGCAGCATCCCGAGCGATTCCGCTTCACGCCGCACACGGCCTGGGCGAGCCGCGAGGCGCTGCTCCGTCTGGTGCACCAGGTGGCCGAAAATATCCGTGGCACGGTTTTGGATTGTTAAATGTCCTGAAGAACAATTGGATATTAAACAATAAACTGTACTATTACCTAAAGAAAAGCGGACCCTGTGACAGGATCCGCTTTTTCTATGTAGCTCCGGGATAATGAGCGTTAGAACCAGAGGGATTTTTCAATGCGGCTAACGGCAATCACAGCGAAGAAGTTGGCCAGGCCGGCCAGGATGAGCGCAACGCCGATGAGCCCGCTGAGCGTGGCGGCAGTGACGTGCAGGTTCTGCATGCCGAAGATGCCGAGAACGGTGGCGCAGATGCCCAGGATGAGGATCAGCCACCACTGGGAAAAACCGAATTTCTTGTAGTCGAAGCTCTGGACGGCGACGCTGATGCCCTCGATGATTACCCAGATAGCGAAGATCATCGGCAGCGAAACGGCCGTACTGTAGAGGTTGAACAGGATGAAGCAGCCAAACAGGATGTCCAGCAAGGCGCTGAGCATACGGGTGCCGCTGAAGGGAAGGAAGGCCTGCGTCCGGAGGGTGAACACCATCTTCATGATACCTTCGACAAGCAGGGCGATACCCAGGATCTTCGCGGTGGTCAGCAGGGTCAGACTGGGGCTGGTGAAACAGTACACGCCCAGTGCAATGAGGATAATACCGACAATGCAGAGCCAGATTTTTTTACCGGTCTTCATTTTTTTTTAGATACTTGATGGTTATTTAATTTGTAGTGTTTATATCTGCGAATTTAGCAATTTTTTCATAAATATACAGGAGCCGCTGAAAAATAAATTAAAAACACTGGCATTATGGCCAACGGAAATTCATTCTGGTACCGAGTTCGTTGTTGGCGGACGCCGGCCTGGGGCTGGTGCATGGCCTCAGGAAAAATCTTATCGGTTCGAAAAAAGGCGAATAGCCTGAATTAGAACAGACTTCGATAGAGATTCAGCAGCCGCTCGTACCCGATGTGGAAGGGGACGAAGAGCGGTAAGAACATGTGCAGGCCGAAGCGCACGGTGTGTGCCCAGGCCTTGTCTTTCATGCTGCGCATGATGATCAGGTAGGGCAGAGAGATGGGCAGCGCGCCCACGGCGCAGATGGCGAAAAGGGGCAGGGAAAGCAAGGACAAAATCCAGCGCAGGCCCTTCCCGGGGCATTTGAAGGTCATCGGTTCGCCGATTAGCGCGAGGTCGCGGTTGCGCAGCTCCTCGCAGAGCTCGCGGTAGATCTCCGCCTCGGCCAAGCCTTCGCGGCGTGCGAATTCCTCGGCGATTTCCATCGGCTCGCCGATGCGCATTCGAACGCGGGTCTGGCCACGGAAGAAGTCCTCGTAGTTGGTGCCGATCGGAACGATGTAAACTGGCTTTCCAAGCTGTTCGGAGGCCATTTTCGCGATGCGGAAGATGCCTTTCTTGAGGGGCAGCATGCCCGGCGCGGGATGGTGCGTGCCCTCGGCGTACATGCAGAAGGGGACGTCGTGCGCCAGGCAGTCGATGATCTCTTCGAAAGTCTCGAAATTCTTGGCCACCTCTGCCAGGCCGTTGCGTTCGCGGGCGAGGGGAACGATGCGCAGCCAGCGCAGGATCTTGGCCGTTTTGGGGTTCTGGAAGATGTCCGAACGGGCGCCGAAGCCGATCAGTCCAGGAATCTGCAACTGGATCAGCGGGTCCATCAGCGTGGCGCAGTGGTTGGGCGCCAGCAGGACGGCCCCGCTGCGGGGAATGTTCTGCTGCCCCTCTATTTGGATAGAGCGGAGACAGGTCCGTGTGATGAAATCGACGTACGCGCGCGCGGGCCTGTACCAGCGATACTCCTCCCAGATTTTAGCCATTCTTCCTGGCCTTGCTGAATTCGTAGCGATTGAAGATGGTACTGACGGTCAAGCCACTGATAATGTGCCAGATGCCCCACCAGGCGGTGATCACGAGCGTGCCTCCGTGCGGCGGGAAGCCGGCGAAGAGGTTGGTGCCGAGCAGCAGGACAAGGCCCAGGCCGCTGTTTTGGATGCCGGTCTCGATGGTCAGCGTGCGGCGGTCCTTCTTCGGGACCTTGAAGGCGGAACCCATGCCGAAGCCGATGCTCAGGGCCAGCAGGTTGTGGATCAGCACGACCAGGAAGATGTATTTGACACACTTCAGGAAGGCCTCGATGTTGCCCATGAAGGAGAGTATCACCATGGCGACGAAGAAGATGATGCTGAACCACTGCATGGGTTTCTTCATCTTCTCGGCCGCTTTAGGGAAGTATCGGGCGGTCAGGATGCCGAGCGTCAGAGGGATACCTAATAATATAAAGATGGTCTTAAAGACATCCCAAAGGGGAATGGCGAGCTGCGGCACGTCGCCGGCGATTTCGGCGAAATGCAGATAGAGGTTGCCGTAGATCCAAAAATTGAACGGGGTCATCAGGATGGCCAGGGCTGTGCTGACAGCCGTGAGGCTGACGGACAATTCAACATTCGCCTTGGAGAGCGAGCTCATGAAGTTGGAGATGTTGCCGCCGGGGCAGGAGGCCACCAGGATCATGCCGAGTGCCATGGTCCAGCTGATCCAATGGCCGAAGGCCAGGGCCAGCAGGAAAGTCAGCAGCGGCAGCAGGATGAGCTGACAGCACATGCCTATGATAAGGGACTTGGGGTTCTTGAATACTTCGGCAAACATCTTGGGCTTGATGCCAAGCGCCACACCGTACATCACGAAGGCCAGGACGATGTTGATGGTATTCATGCCACCGGCGTTCAAGGTGACGTTAATTCCGTCAATAACTGAAGTGATTTCTGGACTCATAGTACACATTTGAATAGGTAAAGATAGGCAAAAAGCGACAAACTCCGTTCAAAATGCGGCAATAATCGGTCGAAAACCCTTTCAAAAATAATTTTCTTATCTATAACTCATTGAAAGTCAGTACTGATGTAAATTATTAAAAAATTTTCAAAAAAAATTTGCAGATTCGGTTTTTTGTAGTACCTTTGCACTCGGGTTGAGCAAGAGACCGTTCTGGCCCATCAACCTATTGGTTATTAGTTTTAGTGTTATTAATTATGTGGTTAGTATGAGTTGTTGCCGGGATGGTACCAACTCATTTCTTTTTATACCCATCCTGTTACGAACTAAGTGATTTATCAATATGAAAGCAATCAGCACTTCCAACGCTCCCGCCGCCATCGGTCCGTACAGCCAGGCTGTTGACAGTGGCGCCGGTCTTGTCTTCCTGTCCGGGCAGCTGCCCATCGATCCCGCCACCGGCGCATTCCCCGAAGGGGGCATCCAGGCGCAGACGAGCCAGTCCCTGCGCAACGTGCAGGCCATCCTCTCTGCCGCCGGCCTGTCCCTGGCCAACGTCGTGAAAACGACGGTTTTCCTCTCCGACATGGGCGATTTCGCTGCGATGAATGAGGTCTATGCCACGTTCTTCGCCGAGCCCTTCCCGGCCCGCAGTGCCGTGGCTGTCAAGGCCCTGCCCAAGGGGGCGCTGGTAGAGATTGAGTGCATCGCTGCGAAGTAGCTATGCGACGTATCTTGTTCATTCTGGCGGCGCTGCTCTTCCTTGCCGGCACTGCTGCCCATGCCCAGACGGTGAAGGCCTCGAACTACAGCACGCTGGGTTACATCAAATCCGACGGCACCATCCAGAGCAGTAACTACAGCACCATCGGCCACATCAAGTCTGACGGCACGGTGCAGGACGGCAACTACCGGACTGTAGCTTACCTGAAGGAAAACGGCACGGTTCAGGACGGAAATTACCGGACCATCGGCTATATCAAAGACGACGGTACCGTTCAGGATTCGTCCTACCGCACCCTCGGCTATGTCAAAAGCAATGGTACGGTCCAGGACTCGTCTTACCGGACCATCGGCTATGCCGAGGGTATCCCGGCCCGCTGGGCTGCCTACTATTTCTTTTTCCGCTGATTAACGATCGTAATCAGGCTTCAAAATAGAGAATTTCCCCGGTGACGGGGTGGCGGAAACGGAGGCTCTCGGCGTGCAGCCAGAGACGGCCTCCGTCTGCGCTTCCATAGAGGCGGTCGCCCTTGATGGGGCGGCCGAGGCCGTCGGCGTGGGCGGCGTGGACGCGCAGCTGGTGGGTGCGCCCGGTCTTGGGCGTGAAGCGGATATCGATCTGCCCGTCAGGGAGTTGCTCCAGTACTTCGTACTGGGTGACGGCGAGTTTGCCGTGCTCGCGGTCCACCATCTGCCGGGGGCGGTCGTAGTAGTCCAGGCAGAGGGGGAGGGCGATGGTGCCCTTGCGCGCATGGTCGAAGGGCTTGGACCCGGCGGCGAGGCGGGCGCGGTAGGTCTTGGTGGTTTCGCGCTCGGCGAACTGCCGCTCAAGCTCCGACTTGGCTGCCAGGTTGCGGGCGAAGACCATGACGCCGGAGGTGTCCATGTCGAGCCGGTGGCAGGAGTGGACTTCGCCGAAGCGCTCCCGGAGCCAGTCCAGCAGGGATTTGGCCCGCGTGCGGCCCGGCACGGAGAGCATGCCGGCGGGCTTGCAGACGACGAGGATGTCGGCGTCTTCGTGGAGGATGCGGGGCTCGCTGTCGGCGGTGTATTCGCGGTCGAGCGGGTTGGGCGCGACGTCCAGGCCTTCGAGCATGAAGCTCAGCAGGGGGCCGCATTTGCCGGTGCAGGAGGGGTAGAAACGGCCCTGTTCGCGGACTTCCGAGGCGGGGGAGGCGCCGTACCAGAATTCGCCCATGGCGATGGGCGTAAGATGATGGCTGTAAGCGTATTGCAGGAGCTTCGGGGCGGCGCAGTCGCCCGTGCCGCCGGGCGGAATGAGGCCGCGACGGGCGAAGACTTCGCGGATCGTGAGCGTCTCGCCGCGGGCGTTGCTGACGCGATACTGGTCGAAGATCCAGGCCTGCAGCTCCGCCGACGCCGCAGCGCGCTCCGGGCCGGCCGGCATGGCGGAGATTTCCGCCTCGCGCTGCCGGAAATAGCCCTCCGGCGCCGTCAGATCGTAGATCGGCGGCACGAAGCCCGGGAGCGTCGCCCGGCCCCCGACCGTCCCGCTGAACGCATACAGATAATCCTCCCGACCTGCCTCATCCTCTACCTTTAATACTCCCAGCATTTTGCCTTCCCGTAGTGCGGGCGGATCGCCGTTCGGGAGCTTGCCCCCGAAAACGTCCGGCTGCGCCGGACCCCTCCCACTGCACTTTGACCGTAGGTCTGCAAGCGAGCTTGCGCCCTCCGTCCAAAGTTCAGCGGGCCCCTCCCTCTTACGAAGCCGAGGGTGGCTACGGTTTTCTGGGGCAACTCCCGAATCGGCAGAAAATCCGCCCGCGTCTAAGCAGGCGATAAGACGGTTTGCCGCGGCGACGATGTCGGGCGCGGGAGTGTAGCAGAAAGGGTAGGTGAAGGGCGCGCGGGCCATTACACGAAGCGCTGCAGCGCGTGCCAGACCCGGTGCACCGGGAAACCCATGACGTTGTAGAACGAGCCCTCGATGGCGGAAATGCCCACATAGCCGATCCACTCCTGGATCCCGTAGGCGCCCGCCTTGTCGTAAGGTTTGTATTGATCGATATAATGGTCGATTTCCGCCTGCGTGAGCGTCTCGAAATGCACCTGCGTCGAAACGCTGAAGGTCTCCTCCCGCTCGCAGTCGCGGATGGTCACGGCCGTGACCACCTCATGCACGCGGCCGGACAGCTTGTGGAGCATCTGAACCGCCTCCTCGCGGGAATGCGGCTTGCCAAGTACCTCCTGATCAACGATCACGACCGTGTCGGACGTGATCAGCACCTCGTCCGCCGCTAGCGGCCGGTGGAAGCCGTGCGACTTGCCCGCGCTCAGCTGCACGGGCACCTGGTGCGCCTCCACGCCCGGCTCCAGGCGCTCCTCGAAAGTGTTGCCGGTATCGACGGTAAAATCGATATCCAGCCCCGCCAGCAGTTCCCTGCGGCGTGGCGAATTGCTGCCGAGAATGATCTTCTTCATGCTAAAAGATCTGGTCGAAATGGTCCTCGTCGAACACCCACGTGCCCTGGGCCTTCATGATCATCTCGATGCCCTCGCGGATGCAACCGCGGCCGCCCGGGCGCGTCGTCACATAGTCTGCAGCGGCTTTCGCCTCATCGACGGCGTCGGCCGGAGCGAAGCCGACCCCGCAGGCACGCAGCACCTGCGTGTCGGGGATGTCGTCGCCGAAATAGGCGACCTCGCTCGCATCCAGACCGTTGTGCTCGCAGAACTTGCGGAAGGACGCCAGCTTGCCGCGCACGCCGAGGAAGAGGTTCTCCTCCTTTACGCCCATGTGGATGCAGCGGCTGCGGAGGGGTTCCGTGTCGGCGCCGGAGATGATGGCCATGATGTAGCCCTGCTTCGCCGCATAGCGGGAAGCAAAGGAATCTTTGGCGTTGACAACGCGGAGCAGCCCCTCGGGGGTAGGCCCGAAGGGGATGATGCTGCCGTCGGTGGCCACGCCGTCCAGGTCGTAGGCGATGGCCTTGATTTTCTTGAGATTAAGATTTTGTGCCATTCGGTGCGAAGTCTCCCAGGTTGAACGTTCCCTTCTGCTCGGGCGCGTTGCCGAGGCTGATGGGCCCGAACTGGGCCTCGTAGCGGGAAATGTTGTCGTTTAGGGCATTGAGCAGGCGCTTGCAGTGCTCCGGCGTCATCACGATGCGGCTGCGCACCTCGGGCTTGGGCATCCCGGGCAGGACGGCCGCGAAGTCGATGATGAATTCGCTGTGCGAGTGGCTGATGATGGCCAGGTTCGAGTACGTGCCCTGGGCGACCTCCGGGCGGAGGTCAAAGTTCAGTTGTTTCTTTTCGTTGTCCATTGTCTAATAATTCGTTGCCTCCACCTGGAAATAGCTTTGCGGGTGGTCGCAGACCGGGCAGACCTCCGGGGCCTGCTTGCCGACGACGATGTGGCCGCAGTTGGCGCACTGCCAGATGGCGTCGCCGTCCTTGGAGAAGACTTTCTTGTCCTCGATGTTCTTCAGGAGCTTGCGGTAGCGCTCCTCGTGGTGCTTCTCGATGGCGCCCACCATCTCGAACTTCCGGGCGATCTCCTCGAAGCCCTCCTCGCGGGCCTCCTTTGCCATGCGGGCGTACATGTCCGTCCACTCGAAGTTCTCGCCCTCTGCTGCGTCCTTGAGGTTCTCGGCCGTGCCGGGAACGGCGCCGCCGTGCAGGTACTTGAACCAGATCTTGGCGTGCTCCTTCTCGTTGGCGGCCGTCTCCTCGAAGAGGGCGGCAATCTGGACGAAGCCGTCCTTCTTGGCCTTGGAGGCGTAGTAGGTGTATTTGTTGCGGGCCTGGGACTCTCCGGCGAAGGCCTCCTGAAGGTTCTTCTCGGTCTTGGTGCCGGCCAGGCTGCGCCCGGCGGGCTGGCTTGCGGCCGCGGGGGCCGCGGTGCCTTCGACGGGGCGGTACTGTCCGTCGCCGAGGATCTCTACGAATTTTTCCCGGGGCTGCTTGCAGCGCGGGCAGGTGGCGGGGGCGTCATCCCCTTCGTGGATATAACCACAGACGGTACATTTGAAACGTGCCATAATAAACTGGATTTAACGGGTTAGTGTTTGAAAGGGCAAGTTAGGAAGCTTTTTTGGAATAATCAAAGAAGGAATCAAAGCATTTCACGATTTTTTTGTGTATTTTTGTAGATTATGGAATTAAGTGCAAAATACAACCCCTCCGAAGTGGAGGATAAGTGGTACGCCTACTGGCTGAAAAACAGGTGTTTCCACTCCGAACCGGATCATCGCGAACCCTATACGATCGTCATCCCGCCGCCCAACGTGACGGGTATCCTGCACATGGGTCATGTGCTCAACAACACGCTCAACGACGTGCTCATCCGCAAGGCGCGCATGGACGGCAAGAACGCCTGCTGGGTTCCCGGCACGGACCACGCCTCCATCGCCACCGAGAACAAGGTGGTGGCGAAGCTCAAGGGCATGGGCATCAGCAAGGAGGACCTCACGCGTGAGGAGTTCCTCAAATACGCCTGGGAGTGGAAAGAGGAGCACGGCGGCATCATCCTGCAGCAGCTCCGCAAGCTCGGTGCCTCCTGCGACTGGGACCGCACCCGCTTCACCATGGAGCCGGCCCTGTCCGACGCCGTGATCGCCACTTTCTGCCATTTCTACAAGAAAGGCTGGATCTATCGCGGCGTGCGCATGGTCAACTGGGATCCCGTCGCTCTGACCGCTATCAGCGATGACGAAGTGATCCACAAGGACACCCAGAGTCATTTCTATCACTTGAAATATTACGTCTCCGACGGTCAGGGTAACCCGACCGACCAGTACCTCGTGATCGCCACGACGCGTCCGGAGACCATCATGGCCGACGCCGCCATCTGCGTGAACCCGGCCGACGAGCGCCATCACTGGCTGCGTGGCAAGAAAGTGCTTATCCCGCTGATCAACCGCGAGATCCCTGTGATCGAGGACGACTACGTGGAGATGGACTTCGGTACGGGCTGCCTTAAGGTCACGCCCGCGCACGACGCCCACGACTACGAGATCGGCCTGCGCCACAACCTCCCGATTCTGGACATCATCGATGACCACGGCAAGCTCAACGAGCAGGCGCAGATCCTCGTGGGCGAGGACCGCTTCGTGGCCCGCAAGAAGATCGCCAAGATGCTGGAGGAGTCCGGCAACCTGGTCAAGGTCGAGGAGTATGTCTCCCCGATCGGATACAGCGAGCGTACCGACGCCGTCATCGAGCCGAAGCTCTCCGCCCAGTGGTTCCTCAAGATGGATGACCTGGCGGCCCGCGCCCTGGACCATGTGGAGTCCGGCCGCATCAAGTTCATCCCGGACAAGTATCGCAATACCTACCGTCACTGGATGGAGAACGTGCGCGACTGGTGCATCTCCCGCCAGTTGTGGTGGGGCCAGCGCATCCCGGCCTGGTACCTGCCTGACGGGCAGGTCGTCGTCGAGGAGAATGCCGAAAAGGCCCTTGCAGCGGCACAGAAGATCAATCCGGCCCTGACGGCCGCCGACCTCAAGCAGGACGAAGATGTGCTCGATACCTGGTTCTCCAGCTGGCTCTGGCCGATCAGCGTGTTCGATCCCGAACTGCCCGGCCATCCGGAGCACAAGGCGAACGCCGACCTGTCCTACTACTATCCGACCAACGACCTGGTGACCGGCCCGGACATCATCTTCTTCTGGGTGGCCCGCATGATCATGGCCGGCGATGAGTTTATGCACAACGTACCGTTCCGCAACGTGTACTTCACGGGTATCGTGCGTGACAAGATCGGCCGCAAGATGTCCAAGACGCTGGGCAACAGCCCCAATCCGCTGGACCTTATCGAGAAATACGGCGCCGACGCCGTCCGTCTCGGCATGCTGCTCTGCTCTTCGGCGGGCAACGATATCCTCTACGACGAGTCCCAGGTGGAGCAGGGACGTAATTTCTGCGCCAAGATCTGGAACGCGTGGCGCCTGGTGAGCAGCTGGCAGGTGGATGCAAACGCCGCTCAGCCGGAGGCTGCCGCCGTGGCTGTGAAGTGGTTCGACAACCTGCTGTCCCGTACCATCGAGACGGTCGAGGATCATTATTCGAAATTCCGCATCAATGATGCCCTGATGGCGATCTACAAGCTCTTCTGGGACGACTACTGCAGCTGGTTCCTGGAGCTGGTGAAGCCGGAATACGGCAAGGCCGTCGACAAGGCGAGCCGCGACGCCGCCGTGCTCTTCTTCGAGAAGCTCATCAAGCTGATCCACCCGGTGATGCCTTTCATCACCGAGGAGCTCTGGCAGGCCATGGCGCCGCGCCGAGAAGGGGAGACCATCATGTACCAGGCGACCCCGAAGGCCGGCGCGTACGACGCCGCTTTCCTCTCCCGCTTCGAGCAGGCCCGCGAGGCGATCATCGCCATCCGTGCCGTTCGCGCGCAGAAGCAGATCGCTCCGAAGGAGACGCTGGACCTCTTCATCGACGGAGAGTTCACCGGCGAGCTGCTGCCCGTGATCCGCAAGGCGGCCAACCTCGGCCTGATCAAGGCCGGCGCAGCCGAAGGCGCTTCCGTGTCCTTCCTGGTCGGCACCATCAAGATGAGCATTCCGCTGGCCGGCTTCGTGAATGCTGACGAGGAGAAGACCAAGCTGGAGGCGGAGCTCGAGCACCAGCGCAAGTTCCTCGCGGGCGTCCGTGCGAAGCTCTCCAACGAGAAATTCGTCGCCCACGCTCCGGAGGCCGTGATCGCCGGCGAGCGCAAGAAGGAAGCTGACGCGCTGGCGCGCATCGAGGCCCTGGAGGCGTCGCTGAACAGTTTGAAATAACCTCCTACGCATATGTTGTTTTATCCGTTAGTTTTCGGACCCTGGGAGATTGTCCTCATTGTCCTGGTCTTTGTCCTGATTTTCGGCGGCAAGAAGATCCCCGAGCTGATGAAGGGCGTGGGCAAGGGCGTGAAGAGCTTCAAGGAAGGGATGAACGAGATCGAAGACCAGGTCAACCAGTCCGATCCCGCCAAACCTGCCCCCAAGTCCGACGAAACGCCGAAGTCCGAGTAAGTGGCGGAGGCGGGCGCTGAGAAAGAGATGTCCTTCTGGGATCATCTCGATGTGTTGCGCGGAAGTTTGTTCCGCGCGCTGGGCGCCATTTGTCTTTGCTCCGTGCTGGGCCTGGTGTTCCGCGAGTTCCTTTTCGACGGCATCGTGCTGGCGCCGACGCGCTCGGATTTCATCGTGTACCGCCTGCTGGGCTGGGGCTTCTCGATGGAACTGATCAATGTCGAGATCAGCGCCCAGTTCTTCGTCCACCTGAAAGCGGCGTTTGCCGTGGGCCTCATCGTGGCCTTTCCCTACGTCGTCTGGGAGCTGTGGCGCTTCCTCGCGCCTGCGCTCTATGAGCGGGAGAAGAAGGCCGTCCGAACGGCGTTCGGGATGTCCACGGGGCTGTTCTACCTGGGCGTGCTGGTCGGCTATTTCATCGTCCTGCCGGTCTGCCTGCAGTTTTTTATGAATTATAAGGTCAGCGACGCGGTCGCCAACACCATCACCATCGGCTCCTACATGTCGATGTTCTTCTCGATGGTGCTGCTGATTGGTGTCGTCTTCGAGTTCCCGACGGTCGTGCTGGTGCTGAACCGCCTGGGCGTCCTGGACCGAAGCGCGCTGCGCAAGGGCCGCCGCTACGCCGTCATCATCGTACTGGTGCTCTCCGCGCTCATCACGCCCTCCGACCCGTTTTCGATGTTCGTGCTGGCCATTCCGCTATATTTCCTTTACGAATTCTCCATTCTGTTATGCTCCAAGTTGGCCGAGAGTCCCGAAACGAACGAATAGCCTGCCTGAACTGGCCGGAAAGCTTCCCGTACTGCCCGGAGGTGTCGTTGGACATCTTCCACAGCGGGGGTGCACTCCATTTGCACTACCACGTGCAGGAGCAGGCGGTGCGGGCGTTTTGCGCGGCGGACCGGGAGCGGGTCTGGGAGGATTCGTGTGTGGAGTTCTTCTTCGCGCCCCGCGAGGACGGGATCTATTATAATTTGGAATGTTCCTGTACGGGGAAGATCTATCTTTGCCGCGGCACGGAGCGTCACGGCCGCGAAAGCCTTCCGGAGGCGGCGTATGCGGCCATTGCCCGGCGCGCCTCGCTCGGCACGGAGCCTTTCGGCCTGCGGGAGGAACCCACGGCGTGGGACCTGGCGCTGGACATTCCGGCCGCGACCTTTGGACTGGACAGCTTCACGGGCCTGCAAGCCCGCGGGAATTTTTATAAATGCGGCGACTCTCTTCCGGTCCCGCATTACCTGAGTTGGGCCCCAGTCGGCACGCCGAAGCCCGACTTTCATAGACCTGAATACTTTGAAAAAATATTGTTTCAATGATTAATGCTTGCAGACAGACAGCTGCCGCAGCAAACCTACGCGCTGCGCGCTATCCCTCCCAGCCTGACGGCTGGGCCCCTCCCGTTCACGAAGCCATGGGCGGCTACGGGTTTGCCTGCGGCACTGTCTGTTCTGCTGCGCAATATATAATAAGATGATATCTATTGAGGATGTGACAGTTGCGTATGGAGGTTTTGTCCTGCTGGACAAGATCAACTTCCATATATCCGAGACCGACAAGATCGGCCTCGTGGGTAAGAACGGAGCGGGGAAGTCCACCATCCTGAAGTTGATCTGCGGCTTGCAGAATCCGACCTCCGGGCGCATCGACAAGCCCCGCGACCTGACCATCGGCTACCTGCCTCAGATCATGGAGCACCACCGCGGCCTCACGGTGCTCGAGGAGACGATGACCGCCTTCTCCGGCACGGCTGAGATCGAGAAGGAGATTGCTTCCGTGACGCGGGAGCTTGAGACGCGTACTGATTATGAGTCAGATGCTTACGCGGACCTGATCGAGCGCCTGACCGGCCTGAATGACCGCCTGGAAATGAGCCACAGTGAGCCGCCTGAGGTCCAGGCGCGCCGGACCCTGCTGGGCCTGGGCTTCCTGGATGACGAACTGGGCCGCCTGACCGAGACCTTCTCGCAGGGCTGGAACATGCGCATCGAGCTGGCGAAGATCCTGCTCTCCCAGCCGGACGTGCTGCTGCTTGACGAGCCGACGAACCACCTCGACATCGAGTCCATCGAGTGGCTCGAGGATTACCTCAAGGCCCGCCGCTGCGCGCTGCTGCTTGTCAGCCACGACCGGCGCTTCCTCGACACGGTCACGAACCGCACCGTCGAAGTGATGCTGGGCCATATCCATGACTATAAAGTTCCTTATACCAAATACTTGGAACTCCGCGCGGAGCGCATCCAGCAGCAGGTGGCCGCCTACGAAAACCAGCAGCGGATGATCCAGAAGACGGAAGAATTCATCAACACCTTCCGCTACAAGCCGACGAAGTCCAACCAGGTCCAATCCCGCATTAAGGCGCTGGAGAAGCTGGACCGCATCGAGATTGACGAAACGGACAACGCGCGCCTGACGGTGAAGTTCCCGCCGGCCCCGCGCTCCGGCGACGTCGTTTTCAAGGGCAGCGATCTGACTGTGGGGTATCCGCAGAAGGTCGTCTTCCGCAACGCGGAGGTAGAGATCAAGCGGGGCGAGAAGGTCGCCCTGATCGGGCGCAACGGTGAAGGCAAGACCACGCTGATGCGCGTCATCGCCGG
This sequence comes from Bacteroidales bacterium, assembly GCA_016291185.1. The sequence goes on along the minus strand of JAEFAI010000003.1, from coordinate 86,099 downwards.
GGAGTTGTCTCCCCTCAGCGGCGAAGCTCGCCTGGGCCACAATGTCCAGCTGGGCTATTATGCCCAGAATCAGGAAGATATCCTCGACAAGAACGAGACGGTCTTCTCCACCCTCGACCGTATCGCGGTGGGGGACATCCGCAGCAAGTTGCGCGATCTGCTGGCCCAGTTCCTCTTCCGCGGCGAAGACATCGACAAGCGCGTGTCCGTGCTGTCCGGCGGCGAGCGGGCCCGCCTGGGCATGGCGAAGCTCATGCTTCAGAGCTACAACCTGCTGGCGCTCGACGAGCCGACCAACCATATGGATATCAAGTCGAAAGACATCCTTAAGCAGGCCCTCAAGGCCTACGACGGCACGTTGATCGTGGTCTCCCACGACCGTGATTTCCTGGACGGTCTCGTGGACAAGATGTACGAGTTCCGCGACGGCCACGTCAAGGAGCACCTGGGCTCCGTGTCTGACTTCCTGGCGGCCCGCAAGCTGGAGACGCTTCAGGAGCTGGAGCGTAAGGCGGAGCAGGCTGCGCCGAAGGAAGAAGAGCAGCAGCAGAAGAAGGCCGCCTTCGAGGAGCGCAAGCAGGTGAGCAAGATGGACCGGAAGAAGAAAAACCGCATCTCCTGGCTGGAGTGTGAGATTGGGAAGCTGGAGACGCGGATGAAGGAGATCGAGGCCATTCTTGCCGCACCGACGGAGAAGGATGACATCATGGACCTGACCCGGGAGTACCTGGAATGCAAACGTGACCTGGATGCCAAGACAGACGAGTGGGTTGAATTGAGCGAATAATACGTAAAACAATGAATAGTAAGTTAGTAGCTTCTTTTATCTTATTTGTTTCTTTAGTATGTGCGCCGCTCTTCGGACAGTCTGTCCGGGAGACGGTCCACGAGGATTTGCCGGCCTTCCACAGCATTGAACTGGGCGGTGATTTCGCGCTTGATATCGAGTATGGCAAGCAGTATCGGATGCGTTTGTCGGTGGAGGAGTTGTTTGCCGATTATGTGATGTTCTCCGCTCTGGACAGCACGCTGGCGGTCACCCTGGATGAGCGGCGTGTCCCGACAGAGGTGCGCAGGCTGTTCCGTGGCAAGGAAGCCCCGGTATTCCGGGTTTCCGTCACGATGCCGGAGACGCTGCGTTCCCTGGAACTCGACGGTCGCTCCGTTTTGCTCTCTGCCGATGATCTGGTGGTGGATCCGGACTCCTTTGAGCTGCGCGTCACGGACAATGCGCGGGTAGCCTCCCTGGCATTCGGCTCGGGCCGGGTGGCATTGACGCTGGACAAGAAGGCGGATGTGGATATGAGCGTGACTTGCGATTCGCTGTCCGTCAGCCTGGCCGGAACGGCCGATCTGGACTTGACCCATCATACGCAGGTCTCGGCTTTCGAGACTTCGGGCAGCAGCACGCTTGCCGTGAAAGGGGAGACCGGTCTGCTGAAGCTGAATTCGCGCGGCTTTTCTAAGTCGATTCTGAACGGGGAAGCTCCGGTCGTCCGCTACAAGCTGGCGAATTCTTCCCAGGTCAATGCGACCTTGCTGGAAGCGAAGCGCGCGTTCGTGGAGATGTCCGGTCTGGGGTCTTTGACCCAGGCGGCGAGCGAGGAATTGTCCGTCGATCTGAGTGCCGGCGCCACCGTTTATTTCTTGAACGACCCTGCCATCCGCGTCATCTATCTGAAGAACGCTTCGCTGATCCCGTACGATCGAAAATAGCCCCAAATCGGGGCTAAAATAGGGGTTAACAAAAATGTTATAGACAATAACAAGTTTGTTATACTGCTTGATATTTAGCTATTTTAAATCAGATTCGATGTAGGAGGTGAGGAAATGAAGCGCGACGTTGGCGAAGCGGCGAATATTGCCTTTTCGGCCCAGGTTGCAGTGATATTTCCTCATTATCGTGCCCTTCGGACCGGCGACGCCGATCCAGACTGTTCCCTCCGGATTGCCCCATTCGTCGCCGCCTTCCGTCAGTCCGGTGGTGGTGACGGCGTAGTCCGTCTTCATCAGTTTCCGGACGCCTTCCGCCATGGCGCCGGCGACCTCGCCGCTGACCAGCCCGTGGTCGCGGATGGTTTTCGTCGGGACGCCGAGCACCGTTTCTTTAATCCGGGTCGCGTACGAAGTGACGGATCCGACGTACCAGGAGGAGGAGCCGGAGACGGTGGTGAGTAGGTGGGAGATTTGTCCGCCGGTGCAGGATTCGGCGGCGCTGAGGGTGCGGCCGCTATTCTTGAGCAGCCGGGCTATCCTGTCTTGGATTGTTTCGTTCATTCTTGGCCTGATTGAGCAGGTATTTTTGGATGTTGCTGACGAAGTTGGGGCCTTGCCTGACCAGACCGTCGCGGACTTCAATCAGGGAGGCTCCGGCTTCGAGGGCTTCTGCTGCCTGTTCCGGGGTCTCGATGACGTGGTTGGAGATGACGGGAAGCCGTCCTGAGGTGTATTTGACGATGTGGCGGATCTGCTCGATGCTGCGCGTCTCGATGCCGTCTATGCCGTTCATCAGGCAGTAGTCCAGCAGGTCTTCCGTTTCCGAAGGGGGCAGGGCTGCTGGGAGCTTGACGACGACGGGTTTATAGACCTCTTCAGCCAGTCTGGCGTCCAGCAGGGGATCGAGGATGTCCGTGGAGGGGTTTTTCGACAGGTCGATGACGAAGAAGTCGCAGAAGTCGTAGGCCAGCGTGAAGGCGGTCAGGTAGTCTTCGTTGATGCAGGCGGCCAGGATGTCGTTCTGGGGGTCTTGTTGGATGCGGCGGATGGCCCGGCGGATGCCGTCGGCGTTCATCGGGCCGATCTCGACGAAGCTGAAGCCCAAGTTATTCAGGTCGTTATAGAGTTCGCCGTAGATGTCCAGGCCGGCGCCGAGGCCGATGGGGTTGTAGAAGTCGATGCCGAAGACTTCGCGCTGCAGGCCGGCGGGGCGGTTGTTGTGGATCCAGCGGCTGATCAGGCGGCCGCCCGGAATTCTTTCGATCAGCTCGAAGTACCGGAGTGCCGCCCTGGAGGCCTTTTCGATGTCCGCGTTGCGGACAAACGGTCGGAGCAGTATGCTATACAGTCCCATACATTGCAAATATACACATTTTATCTTGGAATTGTCCCGCCAGGCGGACTAGACCTGCGACTCGGCTTCCATCCTCGCTTCCCGCTGCGCGGGAACCGGATTCGGCGCCACGAATCCTGCTGCGGCTGAGCCTTCGCTGCAGGTCCAGCCACGCCTGGACGTATTTTTCGCGGCTGCCGGTGTGTGAGGCGTGCGCGAGCCTGTGGACGTTTGCCCGCGCTGTCGGGGGCCGTGCGCGAGGGTGCGTGGGGTCGGCAGGCGCTAAAGCGTGGATAGCCAAAGCCGGTCGGCAATACCCGTGGAGCGGTAAGCGGAACGGGTATTGCCGACCGGCTGGCGGTAAAGGACTAGTGGGGTTGTACTAGACGAGTTCCTGGAAGGAGCCGTCAGAGTAGAAGACAATAATCTTGGAGATAACTCGTTGATTTGTAGATTTTCTAGGCGGGTTATCTGTATATCTGGTAAATGTGGTTGGGCGGGGAGCCGCGGGCTCTGCGGGGGTGGAAGCCGGGGAGTCGGGCTCGTCGAAGAGAATGCCTTCCGGGCTGGCGGAGAGGGGAGTAAACGGCTCTGCGGGGGCCTCGGAGGCTGATTTTGCGTTATTGTACATCTTGCCGCGTCCCGTCAGAAGCCACTCAAAGTTCAGGCTAGGGTAGTGGCGGATCATGCTTTCCAGAAAATCGTAGCCTGGCTTGTTCCTTCCGGAGAGGATATGCGAAATGCTGGCACGGGCGACGCCGATCGTCTCGGCGAACTGTGCCTGGCTGATATTTTCAGCGGCCAAAAACTGTTGCAGACGCGCGTTCATAATTCTAAACGATTTGTTTACAAAAGTAACAAGAATTGAGAAAGAAAACAAGCGTTACAATTGTGAATTGTTGATACATTGTGGACAGGGCGAGGGATATCCTGGATATCGTTTATTAAAGTATTTATTTATAATGCGCCATTCAACCTATTGATATTTCGCTTTATATAGATATGAAAGCTGTTTTAAATTAACTGGAAAGACGTAAAATTGCTGATCCGTCAAGAAATCAACATCATTGTTTACTTGCAGTAATAGGACTGAAATCTCTGATCTTCCGCTATTTAAAATTCCAATATATTGCGCATAATTTACGCTTATAAAAGTTATTCACAACGTGTCGCCACTGTTGATAAATATTTTGTAAACTCTACAAATGTGAATGTAAATTTTACAAATGTTTACATTTGTGAGCGGTTTTTTAGCTCGGAAAAAAGCGGTAACTTTGCAGCATGATTCCTGAACTTCATATAGAAGATTATTCCTATTCACTCCCCGACGAGCGGATCGCAAAATATCCCCTCTCGGAGCGTGATGCCTCTAAATTATTGATTTATCGGGACGGTCAGGTCCGGGAGCGCGTCTTCCGTTCCCTCTCAGAAGAACTGCCTGCAGGCGCTCTGATGGTCTTCAATGACACGAAAGTCGTTCCTGCCAGGCTCTTTTTCCGCCGTCCGACAGGCGCACATATTGAAATATTCTGCCTGGAACCCGATACGCCGGCCGAATACAACACCATTTTTGCCGCTACGGCTTGCTGCCGGTGGAAGTGTGTTATCGGCAACTCCAAGCGCCTGAAAACGGACGAATTGCTTAGTCTGGACGTCGATTCCGACGAATGGGACGACCTGGCCCTGACGGCCCGCCTGATCGAGCGGGACGGCCAGACCGGCATCGTGGAATTCGCCTGGCAGGGCGGGATTCCCTTCTCTGCGGTGCTGGAACGCTGCGGACGCGTGCCCATTCCGCCGTATCTGAACCGCGACACGGAAGAAATTGACCTGGAGCGCTACCAGACGCTCTATGCGCACATTCGCGGGTCGGTGGCCGCACCGACCGCGGGGCTCCATTTCACGCAACGCGTGCTGGATGACATTGCCGCGAAGGGTATCGACATCGAAAACGTCTGTCTGCACGTCGGAGCGGGCACTTTCCTGCCCGTCAAGAGCTCGCTCGTGTCCGAGCATCCGATGCATCGCGAGCCGTTCGTGGTGAGCCGTGAACTGCTCTGCGCGCTGCGCGACGGTGGCCGCCCGGTGGTGGCGGTCGGCACGACCTCGGTCCGGACCCTGGAGTCGCTCTATTATGTGGGCATCAGCTGCCTGGAGCAGGGGCATCCGGTCGACGTGGACCAGTGGGCCCCTTACACCCGCGAGTACGCCGTGTCGCTGCAGGAGTCCCTGGGCGCTATTATCAACTACTTGGATAAGAATAATTTGCGCGAGCTGAAGGTGGGCACGCGCATTATCATCGTGCCGGGATTCCGTTTCCGGATCGTGGATGCGATGGTGACCAACTTCCACCAGCCGCAGAGTACGCTCCTGCTGCTGATTTCCGCCTTTGTGGCAGGGGATTGGCATACCATTTATGATTATGCGCTTGCGCACGATTTCAGATTCCTCAGTTACGGCGATTCATCTTTGCTTTTCCGCCGTTGAATGTGTAATTTTGACCCGAAATGAGTACTAATAATACGGAAGAATTTGGCGACATTCGCCCCTATACCGACGAAGAAGCGGTAGAGGCCCTGGGTCGCGTGTCCCGGCACCCGATGATGCCGGTCATCTCCAAATATTTGTTCTCTGACCTGCCGGCATCCACGCTCAGTCATATGCTGCGCGGCATCGGCAGCATCGACCAGTTCCAGGATGAGGTGATGCTCGCCGTGATCGATGCGATCCTGGCGAAGACCTCCAACGGGCTGACCTGCAGCGGCGTGGAGAACCTGCGGGGTGTTAACGGCCGTTTCCTGGCCGTTTCCAACCATCGCGACATTGTGATGGATCCTGCATTGATACAATATGTAATGCGTCATAACGGACTGCCATTCACGGAGATATGCGTTGGTTCGAATTTGCTGACCAGCCAGTTGATCGTGGATCTGATGCGCTCGAACCGTATGATCAAGGTCATTCGTGGCATCGGCGCGCGGCAGTTGTATCTGAGCTCCCAGCAGCTCTCCCAGTATATCCGCGAAACCATCGTTTCCGGCCGTGCCTCCATTTGGATCGCACAGCGGGAAGGACGCACGAAAAATGGCCTGGACACCACTGAACAGGGGCTTTTGAAGATGTTCGATATGAGCGGCAAGGGGACTTTCGAGGAGAATTTCGAGGAGCTGAACATCGTTCCGATGAGCATTTCCTACGAGTATGAGTCCTGCGATTCCCGCAAGGCGCGTGAGGTGCTGCTGCGTCGCGAAGGACCGTACGTGAAGAAACCGAATGAGGATCTGCACAGCATTATGACGGGTATCCGGCAGAAGAAGGGACACATCCACCTGGAGATCGGCAAACCGCTGACGCCGGAGGAGATCCACGAGGCGTCGAAATGCGAGAAGAACGACCGCTATCAGGCTATCCGCCACGCGGTGGACCGTCGCATCATCGAGGGTTACAAGCTCTGGAAGACGAATTACATGGCGCACGACCTGCTGTACGGTAAATCTGAATTCTTGGATAACGGAAAGTACGGTGCGCAGGATCTGGCCGATTTTGTGAAGTATATGGCGCACAAGCTCGGAAAATTGGAGCGTCGCCTCGATCAGAAGGAGTTACGCAAGATTTTCCTGGGGATTTACGCCGGTCCGGTTGACTCCAAGAACGCGCTTTAAGCCTGTTGGCGCTCTTGTTACACAATTTATATTATGTTAAGTAGCGGGGAATCGTGTAGATCCCCCGCTACTTATTATACGTCATTCGCCGGTCGTGCGTTGGCGTTGTGGAGGGCGGAGCAGAAATTGGTTTTTCGAGCAACTGCACGAAAAATAATTTCTGGCCGCCCGCGAGGGACGACCGGCGAATTTCTTATCCGAGTAGCTTCTTCAGCTGCAGATCCGTAGCGTCCGGTGCCGTGCGGCGAATCCGTTCGGCCAGCCGCTCGTAAGATTCTTCCGGGCTGCGCAGCTGCGCATCCAGCTCGTATTCAAACAGATCCTCGGGCCGGCAGAGCGACGCCAGTTGCCAGCCGCTGTATTCCAGGAATTGCCCTTTATAGACGCGTTCGAAGTCGCCGATCACCAGGCGCGTCTGCTGCTCCAGCCGCGTCACCACGGCGTCCATTTGGGCTTTTTTCAGCCCGCAGATGCGCCGCAGCTCGCGCGTGGTGAGGCTTCCGGCGTTGCAGATGGCCTCGTAGGCCTGCCGGTCGCCCTCGCGCAGGGCGTATTTGGGCTGCGCGCGGCGCCAGTTCAGCAGGTCGCGGTAGCAGTCTGCCGTGGCGAAAGCGGCCTTGCCGCCGCAGAGGAATTTGCCGTAGGCGATTTCCCCCGTCTGCACGGCATCAATCTTCCAGTCCCAGGGTCCGAGGGTCCCCTCTTCCCCGTCGAACCAGTACTCGCGAGGCGTCATTTCCTCAATAGAATAGCCTGGAATGGCGTTTTCGAAGAAAGGAATGATCCCGCACCTGCGGATCGCAGCGATCATCGCCTCCGGGCTGTCCACCCGTAGCATCGCCTCCGGATCGGTCTGTTTTAGAAAGATAGACATACTGCAAATATAAATGTAAAATCGTCAAAACCTGTAAAATTTCACAATTACCCCCTGACAAATCTTAATGATCCTTGCTTTATTCTAATTTGTTTTCCAACTTCCGCCCCGTTTATCCAATTCGATTTGGATAATAGTATAGAATTATATACCTTTGCAATGAACTAAAACGATGAAAAAGTACAAGGTGAGACAGGTGATCAAGTTGCTCTCAAAAGATGGATGGTATCTGGTCCGTACGCGAGGAGACCATCGGCAGTTTCAGAACGATAACAAACCTGGGACGGTCACTGTGAACGGTAAGCCCAGTGATGATTTGAGCCAGGAGCTTCTGAACAGTATATGGAAACAAGCTGGTTTGAAATGAATACAAGTATGCAGAATATGGTAAAGATCAATATTGACTGGATGGATAAGAATTTCGGTGCTGCACCGGCAGACGAGCGGATGGCCTGTGTGGCGACCGGAAAGACTCTGGATGAGGTGAAACGAAATATCGTCGACGCCCTTCAGTTCCATATCGAAGGCATGATCATGAACGGCGAAACCGTACCCGAGGAGTATCTGGGAGATTGGCATCCGGAATACCACCTGACGGCGCGCGCAGAGCTCCGCTACGCCGATGCCTATATCACCCGCACTGCCCTGGCCCGGGAAACCGGTATCAACGAGCAGCAACTCAGCCACTATGCCAATGGCTGGAAAATCCCCCGCCCCGAAACCCATCGGCGCATCCTTGCGGGTATCGAAGCCATCAGCAAACGACTTGCGATGATCCTATAGAAAGTATTATTGCTGAGAGTGTTCGTGGCGCCAGGCGGCGGTGCGCACGGCGATGTTCTGTTGGATGCAGTCGCTGTAGAGCCAGGGCTCGCAGCTGTGGATGTTGCCCACGTTGAGATAGCCTCCGTGCGGCTTGTATTCCGATCCTTCATAGCCCGTCACGACCAGGGCGTGGTACGTCGGTGCGAGCGTGACCGTGATGGTATCGTGCAGGACGGCCGGCGTGGCGTCCGTGACCCAGTTGACCGGATTGATGCCGATAAACGAGTCGGCAAGCACCGGGATGACGTATTGCTCGCCCTTGACGGTGTTGTAGCAAATGGTGACCCCCGTGTCGAACTCCCCTTCCGCCGCCCGGATATGCGGACATTCGGTCATATCCTCGGCGGTGACCTTGTAGCCCATCACGTACGCGGCCGCCAGCTGGGCATAAGTGGCGTCATCCATGTGCTTGAGCAGCTCCACGACGGCCTTGCCGCCCTGGCTGAAGCCCGCCAGAATGATCGGCCGGCTGCCGTCGCGCTCCTGCAGGAAGCGGTCGAAAGCCGCGCAGACATCCGCCATCGCCAGGCGTGTCCGTTCGCGGATCACGTTCTCGTCCTGCGTGTCGAAGGCCTCGATCGTCGTATGCCGGTAGAAAGGCGCCCAGAAACGGTTCCCCGGCGTCATATAGGCCGCTACCCCATTGATCTCCCGCGCCATATGCTCGCGGTGCTCCGGATTCCAGACATCCGCATAATGGCTCACGCGGCCGCGCGCGTCCGTCCAGTCCTTCTCCCAGGTGGACACGACGTAGAATACGTCCGCCCCCGTCCCGTCCGGATCGCCGTCCGCGGTGATCCACATCGTCGCATCCGTATAATCCGGTGCCTTCGGGATGAAGCTTCCCGAGGAACTGAGCAGAATCGTCATCAGGCCGGCCATCAGGGCGGCGGGAATGCCCAGCAGCATGCCGAGCAGGGATCCCTTGATGTGGAACCAGTAGTCGTGGTATTCCTTCACCATATCCTCCGTTCCGGGGATTACGAAATGTTTGTCGTGGCAGAACCAGAGGCAGTCCATCACCAGGGCGTCGTACCAGTTGACCACCGTCCATAACGCATAGGCCGTCAGCGCTCCGCTCCAGAAGGTCGTGCAGCCGTTGACAGAACTGACCAACCACCCCATCAGCACGCCGAACAGCACTATCGCGAAGACCTTCTTTGCGTAGAAAGCCGCTCCTCCGGGCTTGTTGCCCGCATTCACCAGCCCCAATTTGTCGCAACGTTCGATGATGGCCGGCGGATAGTTGAAAATGCTCTTGATCGGGTTCCGTGACATCAGGAACACGAACAGCGTGAAGAACGCGCACGCCACCAGGGATTCAATCAGAAAGGTCATATTGCACGGACTTAAGCATTCATTGAATACAAATATACGGATTTATTTAGATCAGCGTCATTCCGGGTGGTTCTAGTTGTCATTCCGGGCTTGACCCGGAATTTCCGATTATACCGGCGGAGTCGGCAGCCGAGCACGTTCCTGAAGCCTACTGCTTCACCACTTTCAGCCTACCATCATCTTCCAGGACGATGACATCCCCTTCATTCACCGACACGAAACCATCCCCGGTATCCACCGACAGCATCGAAAAGCCCATGCAGAAATACGGTGCCAGCACCCTGTCTCCACAGAGCTGCTTCACCTCATCATAGTTCGTTCCGGTATATTGGAGCTTCTGCATCTCGTCACGCCCCTTCCAGATAAAGGATCTCTTTGCCCATCCGGCGGGCATACTCAATCTCGCTACGGGTGCTGGAGCCGATATAGCCGCCGACGTTGATCACGAAAATGGCATCCGCCATATCGATCTTCCGCTTATGCATATCGTCCAGCATCTCCTTGGTCCCTTCGGTCCAGACCTCTTCATCGCCGGAATGCCCGAACAGCCCGACACTGATGACAGGATACTTGCCGACCATAATCAAAGCATAAAGATACGAAATCTTTGGATGTTACGGAGTCGGTTCGTAGTTCACGTGCGTCCATCCGGCAGGGATACCGTCGACGCTGTCTATCGTCCAGGCTGTCGAACTAGGTGTGGTGAACGTACCCGAAGCCGCAACGCCTTTGAGCCATTCAATGGTGCAATTAGAGGCGCTGACGTCGGTGGCCAGGCAGGTAACGGAACTTAATTTGTAGCAGTTCGCGAACATACCAGCGTAGCAGAGTGGTGTCAACGTCGAGGCGGGCAGCGTGGGCGCGGAGGTCAGGCTCGAGCAGTTCTCGAACATACTAGCGTAGCATTCTCTTGCCAGCGTCGCGGCGGGCAGTGCGGGCGCGGAGGTAAGGCTCGAGCAGTTCTCGAACATACTAGCGTAGCAGTTTGGCGCCATCGTCTCGGCGGGCAGTGCAGGCGCGGAGGTCAGGCTCGAGCAGTTCTCGAACATACAAGTGTAGCAGTTTGGTGCCAGTGTCGAGGCGGGCAGTGCGGGTGCGGAGGTCAGGCTCGAGCAATCAAAAAACATACAATAGTAGCATTCTTTTGCCAGCGTCGAGGCGGGCAGTGTGGGAGCAGCCGTCAGGCTCGTGCAGCCCCTGAACATGCTGGTGTAGCAGCTTTGTGCCAACGTCGAGGCGGGCAGTTCGGGAGCGGCCGTCAGGTTCGTGCAGTCCTCGAACATGCCATAGTAGCAGCCTTCTGCCAGTGTTGAGGCGGGCAGTGCGGGCGCGGAGGTAAGGCTCGTGCAACCCCAAAACATGGCGCTGTAGCAGTACTCTGCCAGTGTTGAGGCAGGCAGCGTGGGCGCGGAGGTAAGGCTCGTGCAGTCTAAGAACATGCTGGCGTAGCATTCTCTTGCCAGCGTCGAGGCGGGCAGTTCGGGAGCGGCCGTCAGGTTGGAGCATCCTCTGAACATGTTTTGGTAGCATTGTTCTGTCAACGTCGTGGCGGGCAGCAGCAAGCCGCTTGCGTCGGTGAGGTTGGTGTAATTATAGAACAAGGCCTCGAGAGCTCCATTCGTCGTCAGCTCCGTGGCCGTGGCAAAGCCTGTCTCGTCCACCAGACTCATCACGTTGCCATAAGCCTTCACCTGGGCAGTGCCGCCACTGATTTTGGTGAAGGCATACTCGGTGATACTGGTTCCGCTGCCGAAGAACGCCACCTTGTCGCCCGCGACCACGTCGATGGCGGCGGAGGTGACCGGCGCCTTCGTGGCTCCGTTCTTCGAGTACTGCATGCCGCTCTTCGGCTCGGTTACCGTGATCGTTCCGTCCGTCCTGGCCTCCAGCGTCAGCGGCGTATTCAGCATGCTTGTCATCGAGATGGTACTCTGGTAGTATTTACTACTGGTAATGGAGACCCCTCCCGTCTTGGTGTAAATATAAGTATCAGTGCCGACGGTCGCCTCGACGCTCACGTCGGCGGCGGTGTTAATGGCGGCATCCACAGCGAGATAAAATGTGCCCTTCGCTGTGTCTACCGCCTTTGCCACGAGTTGGCCGCCAATTCTGATCTTCAATTCGGTAGCATTAAGTGCATTAGGAGTCGACGCATCATCCTGCAGCGTGAACTTCCAGATGGAAATACCACTCTCCAGCTTCACATCCTCCTTGAGGTCGGCATCGGTCCCCTGTACGGCGATTTTACCCATAGCCATACGTAAATCGATGTTCTGGATATAGTCCAGCGTACCGTCCTGGGTGAGCATCTTATTGATGAAAGCCTGTACAGGGGCAATGCCTGTCCCGCTCGCGGTCGAAGCGACGGCATCAGCGGGATAAACCAGCCGGATGTTATCCTCGTCCGCCGGGCTGCCCGTCAAAGTCGCTTCGATGGTGGCTCTGCCATAAGAATCCACCGACGTCACCGTGGCGACATCCTTGACGCCATTGTGGATCAGGGCAATCTTGTCGCCTACCACCCAGGCTACGTTGATATCATCCCCTTCTTCGGTATAGGAAGTCTTGGTATCGCTTCCGTGCGCCGCGATTGTGGCGGTGAAATGAATCTCCCCCGACGTCACGGGCTCGCTTATCTCCCTCGCGCAGCCGGCCAATACGAAGGCCAGCGCTGCCATGCTGAATAATCCTCGAACCTTCATACTACCAATCAATTAAGGATTAAACGGATCACCGCCGCCGCTGAAAGAATCATTAGGGCTCGCGCCGCCGCTGGCACAGATAATACCTTCGTCCCTCACCTCCAGGACCTCTGCCATGGGGGCTTCGTAAAGATTATTTTCTTGAGTTGACATACACCACTATTAGATGGCCCTAATTTACGCTCTTTCATTGAGAAATGCAATACAGAATCTTGCTTATAAAAGTCTGTATCATGAAAAAGTACAACTTCTGCTTCTCGCTGCACAACATGCAGTTCCTGGAGGAAAGGCCGGCGGAGTTACGGCAGGAAATCTTTGATTTATTGTTTAAAATGGCAAATATTGCTACATTTGCTCCCGAGGACAAGATCAAATACGAATACGCCATGACCACGGAACGAGACATACGCAACCAGATTCGCTACGCCGAGAAGCACGGTCGAGAGGAAGGCCGAGAGGAAGGCCGAGAGGAAGGCCGGGAGGAGGGTCTTGAACAAAAGGCCGTCGAGATCGCTCGGAAGATGCGGGAAAAGAAGAAGGAGATGGCAGAAATAGTTGAATTCACCGGTCTCACCGAAGAGCAGATTCGAGCACTTTAGTACTTTAAGATCCCCGATTATTTTACGTCATTCGCCGGCTTGTCCGGCGAATTTCCGATTATACCGGCGGAGGCGGCAGGGCTGCTGATGTCCGGGCAAATAATGCCCGTCCACCAGCACCCTGCCGCCATTCCGCCAAATGCCTACAGCGCCAGCCGAGCCCCCGCTCCCCTACGCACGGCCCCCGACGGCGCAGGCAAACGGCCACAGGCTCCCGCCCACCGGCCCACCGGCTGTCGCATGTAAAACCCGCATACGCTCCAGACCCTGGTTCCGAAAACCGCCAAATTCGGCACAACCCCCGGTTTTATGACAAGTATCCGTCAATTTCTTTCAATTCTAGAAATAGGGCATGTTAAAAATACGAATCTTACTGCCGCGTATTGCTTTTCTTCCCATCTTCGCCGAAAATGCTGCGTTGATTCGTTGTTCCGGATGAAAATTTGTAAAATAATATTAATATGCTATCTTTGCGCTATAAAGATGATATACAATATGTCAACAACTGCTATTTCGATCCGCCTTGATTCTGATATCAAGAAACAATTCGACGAACTCTGCAACGAGTTTGGTCTGAGCACGAATGCTGCTTTCAACCTGTTCGCACGGACGGTCGTTCGGGAACAGGCCATCCCCTTCCCCATCTCGCTCAAGAGCAGCGAGTCTGATCAGCGGTCCATCGCAGCGCAGAACGCACTCCGACGTTCGCAGACCCTTTCTTCCCAAGAGGCACACGAATGGACTGACGAAGAAATAGATGAGTTGATCGCCACGCACAGGCGAAAGAAGAAACGTTAAAATGGTATATGCAGTTATTGACACCAATGTATTAGTCGCCGCCGCCAAAACCCACAAACCGGATTCATCAACATCCAGAATACTCTCCCTTGTATTTGACGGGACAGACCAGGTGTTTTATGAGGTGAGTCTGTCCGTTGAAGATGCCTACATGGTAACCAACAATAAAAGGCATTTCCCGCAAAAGCCTAGAGTCGTCACTCCAACAGAGATGCTGCTGCTCTTATCAGAGTCATGAATGGTGGGAGGAGTCTGTTGTCGCGAAGAGCGTTTCTTGTGGATGATGAAGAATTTACCTACCTTTGTCGAGAAGCCCGATCTTTGGGACGATCCTTATTTCAACGATTTTATGGAACAGGCCGAGTTTGCAAATATGTCCATGGAGGAGCAGGACAAGTATATCGCCTCGATGAAGCAGAAATGGGATTACGACAATTCCATTGAATTCGCCGAGCAGAAAGGGGTCGAAAAGGGCAGAGCAGAAGGGCTTGTGCAAGTCGCCCGGCGTATGCTGGAGGACAACGAGCCTATAGAGAAAATCGTCAAGTACTCCGGTCTTTCCGAGGAGCAGATTCGAGCACTTTAATTCTTTAAGATCCCCGATCACTTTACGTCATTCGCCGGCTTGTCCGGCGAATTTCCGATTTTCCCGGCGGAGTCGGCAGGGCTGCTGATGTCCGGGCAAAAAATGCCCGTCCGTCAGCACCTTGCCGCCTTTCCGCCAAATGCCTATATGCCCGGTACATTTGAAAGTGATACAGGAGGTACATTCAATCCGCTGCCGGCAGATGTACATTATACTTTGCGAGATAATGTCGATTTACCTTTGCCAAAAGGAATGATGATGCACGTTCCTGAAGCCAACGGGGTGGGTATGCTCCGGAAAATGTACCAACTTGCCCTAACTCGAAATAGTTGCTGTCAACTTGGACAATTCGGCAATAAACAAACTAGTCGTCACTTATCGTATGTTTACACAAAAGTGTATTCGCTTATTACAGCTTGCTATAGAGCTAAGGCTCTAAGCGAGAAGATGTTAGAGTAATCTGAAACCATCCTGTAGAACTTTATCTTAGGTTTATCTCTCAATGCATTCTTTACGGCCCTGATTGTTTCGTCTGGGCACAGGTATCCAAAAAATATTGCTTTAATCTGTACTGCAACACCGAGTGGGAGCGAAACAAAGTCCCCAGCTTCGTCTGGTAAATATGTAATTATGCGAGATTCATTCTCATAGGACCAATCATCAAGCTTTAAACAAAGAGCTACGTCTGTATTTAATGTATTTGTATTCAGGTTAAGAGGTTCATCTGCTTTATGATACATAATATCCTTAAAACGAATAGTACGTCTTTCTTCTGTAACAAAGAACTCTTTGCTGAATTTGTATTGTATACAAAATCCTTTATGTTCATCAGCATAATGAGACCACATCAAGACATTAGAAATGGTCTGCCGGCCATTCTCATCCTTCAATCTGCAGAACGAGCGTATACGATATGCATTAAATGATTCACAAAGAAAACTAGTATGTAACTTTTGGGATTTATTAGTTTTAACTACCTCGCCCCATTTCAAAAGCAAAGTATCGTAGGGGTCATTCATTCTCTTAGGACTGCTTACGGTTAATGTGTCGTTAATCAAATCCTGCAAAGAATAGACATTATACTTTCTAAAAGACAGAAGACTGTCTTCATATGATTCGTCTGAGTGGATGCGACAGATGACAAGCTGATAGTCCTCATACGCCCGTTTCGCTTCTTTTTCTTTTCCACAATTGGCAAATACTTCACCTGCCATACCATATATATCTCTCAGAATATCGTGTTGTTGCGGGACAATATGAGGGAAAGGAGTTGGAGCAAGATCATGTGACTCTAACCGATTCAAAGCTGATTCTATGAAAGGTAATGCCGCCACATAATCGTCGCGAGAAACGTGAAACCTAGCCCGCATATAATCGTGTACAAATGCTGGCAATTTGTGCTCTTTCGCAAGGAGTTTTTCGAGCGCCTCTTTAGTTCCGTTCTTTTTTAGGAGCTTGGTGACGGAATATTTTAGATCAGTGTATTCTGTTGTTGTGTATGCAATTACTAATCTTTCTTGAGAGCCGTCCGGCATGGTCACATAATCTGTCATATAACTTTTAAGAATAAGGCCTAATAGACAAATGGGTAGATGGATAGTACTATTCGAGTGATGCTTTTTTTATGCAGCAATTCGTGCCAGGCGGTAATGTTAAATAAACCGCCCCAAAGAGGAGCCTCTAGGTTTGTTATAAAAAAACTGACCGATGGTATGTATGACTACAAGAAAATAAAAGAGGAACTCTATTATTTGGGTACCCCAGACCAATGCGTTTCAAAATCAGTAGGTGAACAGTCCATCACAAGGAGTCCGTCACCCAAAATGATTACCGGCTTGCGTTATAATTATAGATCCTCTCCGTGGGGTTTGTTGTGGAGATTATCGTAGTAAAGACCTATCTGATATCTTCCATAAGCCTCGTGTATCATGAACCAGACTTCCCCATCGGCAAGTGACCTCATGCCATCCATGAGAGTTACGAGAAATAGGAAGGCCTTTTCCTCATCAACCTCACCCATTGCCTCCTGGATCTTGACCTCTATTCCTTCTGTCTGGAGGGCTTTGTCTTCTTCCGACATATTGGAGTACTCGTCCATATATGATTTCAACTCTGTGATGGCGCTATCAGGAAGAACCCCCTGGAATTTATCGATGAGCGCATAGCCACGGGCATCAGCGTCGGCATCTGGATCAAAATAGTGAAATGTAGCACTATATCTCTTGTTGTGTACCGTGATTTCATATGAAATATCCTCGTCCTCAGGGATCGCTTCGTTCATGACTAAATCCATGTACTTTGCATTATCCTTAAACTGTGCAAGCAAGCGATTATATTCCACGAGGATGTTGCTCTCTGACGTATACGGGAACGCGACGTATACACGATCAACCAAATTGTGGTTTGTGTGTACGTATACATCGACAGTCCTCCCATTGAACTGCCCTTTGTAAGCTTCTGACGAGGAGTTATAGGTAAATCCCTTACTTTTCAATTGGGAGACGAACTGGGCTTCGGAACCATCAATTGGGATACCGAGGAACTTGAGTGCTCCCCCATCTTGAGCAATACAAACTGCGGAAAACAGAACAAGAAGTGTTATTAATAGAGTCTTCTTCATATGGCTATTTTTGCAAAAATATACTTTTTACGATGGAAATCAAAGGGTTGAAGTTTAACAACCATCCTCCAGAACTTCACCACCGGACCATTCTCGGCCAAGTGAGAGTGTGAAATATTTCTGGGCTCCTTCCTCGGAAAAGAATGTACGGATACTCTTGTGGACAAAGAAACCGTTCTCAAATGTCACTTCTGAAAGGGCATAGTTAGTAACGCCTGTTATCTCTGTGACCACGGCAAGATGACTGCCGTCTTCGGCCAAAGCAGCATCGTACACCGAAGAGCCTCCCCAACGATTTCTAGCATAAATGGCACCTTTGGGTAGTCTGGTAAGATAGTCCTGTAAAGGCGTGGCGGTCAGGTTTTGTGGGATTTGTGGGAACTCAGTCGGTGTTGCCCAATCCAGCTGCTTCGCCCCAGGAGTCAAGGAGTCTTTGAGACTATGCTCCTCCTCATACCGCCGGAGATTCTCAGCCTCAATCTCCGCCTTTTGCTGAGCCCATGTTTTTTGCTCCGGCAGCAATTGTCCGCCATTCCAGGATCGAACAAAGTCTTGATCTTCTTCAGAAAAGATAAATTCTCCTACACCTTTCCCTTTGGGCATGCGCTCTTCTTTAGGCTTGGCTGCCCACTCATTCCATCGTTTCAATGACCGTTCTGCTTCTGCTTTTGAAACTGCGCGCATCCATGAGAAATTCTTGTCCTCCGATTCGTGGCCGTATAGCAGACTCGGGTTCTCCAAGAATGCCTCCACACTTCCGCATATTAGCTCAACCTTTGCCCGTGTTATATTATTGTTCAAGATGTTCTCCAGCCTGGTAATCCATCGAAGATTCTCCGGTCGATTATTGCAATGATTGATGTCAATGTGGTCAACAATCAACTGCGGATCTTCCGGGGCACCATGGAAAGCGGTACAAACTATCTGATGGATGGTTATATTGCCTGTGAGGTACATATATCCGTTGTCTCCCCTCTTCGTCCCGAAGGTCCAAACGTTATCCCATTTACTGAGACGGCCATCATCTTTTGGAAGGCGGCATACCGCACCATTGTCGCGGACAAGATAGGTGCGACCTTTATACTCGCAAGTTTTCTGCAGAAGGTAATCGTTTATGTCTGGAGATTCCATCATTATTCAATTAATAGTTCTGTTTAAGCGGAATCACACCTCGTACTCCCCCGCGTGGATTGGGAACATCTCCAGAATAGCGTGGGATCAGGTGTAAATGAACATGAAAAATACTCTGCCCGGCGGCTTCGCCAATGTTCACGCCGATATTGTATCCATCGGGATGGAATCGATCATCCAGAATCCGTTTCACCTCATCAACCATATTAAACATGTCTTGCCGCTCATCCTGAGTCAAATCGAAGAAAGAAGCAACATGTCTTCTTGGGATTATGAGTGCGTGTCCTGGGGATACAGGGAATCCATCAAAGAATGAAAGAGAAAGAGCAGAGGACATGATTATCTCTCGCTCATTTTCGGCTAAACAAAACGGGCAATCATTCATATCTTTAGGGTATTAAAGCCATGGTGCAAAGCCCATATTTATAGCTGTTTGCGCAATTGGCGTGAATTCTTTTTTATATAAATCGAGGAAACGCTCGGGAGATGCTTCTATCAACTCCGGGATAGAGCACCTAAATACCATATAATCCTCAAATAGTTTATCGGATGGATTGGATGCGTAATTCACTCGTAGCGCATCATGCTGGACCTTTGTCAACGGTTCAAGAAAGCGATCCAAAGACGGAATGCAATTGCTCTTGGAAGAGTTGACAGATGAATCTGATGGCAAAAGGTTCCAAAGCAAATCATGTACTACAAAGCTCCATGGAATGAAGTGATCCAAATCATAGTGACCGACCGTCAATTCTGCATTGGTATAAATACAGTGGATGCTTCCCTTTGATTGAATGTAACGGTCCCAAAAACGATGTTGATGTGTAAGTGGGGCTCTCTGAATCGGTCTGACTAATTTAGAAGGGATATCCGGCACATTCGGATTCCGTTTTTGTAGAAATGCCGAAAGGTTCCAAAAAGTGAAGTCCTTAAGAATGGACGCATTAGCAATAAGATAGTCCACCCAGAGATTATCTATGATGATGGATTTATCTATGATGGCATAAGGACATCCATTTAAAAATACCTGCGATTTATCAACAACCTGACGTATCGTTGAATCAGGAATCCATGGAGTTAAAAACCAGTAAGGAACATTAAGGGATAATACATGTAGAGTCTTGCGAATCTCTGCTTTGTCTATGTTGCTAAGAATCTGGTTTTTAACTGATTCTCGACTCGCGTCAATAGGGATATCAAGTTGACGCTGGATCTCAAGAATAATTGTCTCTAAAGAATCAAGCTTACCGAAAGAGAGCCGGAAATAATGAATAGGATACCATGCTTCTGCAACCATCCCGGCAATAATCTCGTCAAAAGAAAAACGACGTCGCCCCGGATTGGCGCAAATCCAATTGATGATGGAGATGAACCAATAGAACTTATATGTAGCAGTAGTTTTGTCGTAGATACGTGATAAACGACCTGCGTCAACTATTCCACTTGAAGGTAAAACCATAAAAGCTCTAGAGTAATTAGTTATTGATTGCTAGTGTTATATCAGGGTTTTAGCATGTGGTTAAATCCCTGTCTTCTGCATCGAATTCATCGATAAAACGGGTCACGGCAGGTCCATTGCATTCGTCAAGCACTTCGTAGTTTATATCAACACAATGGCTGCCGAAAAGGGCATAATTCACGAAAAGAACTTTTGCGTGGTGGACACGTTGATCCTCATCGCAATACCAATAAATGGTGTCACCCTCTTTGTATTTGGGAGCTTCTTTCAACATGGCTACACTACAGTTCCTTAATTCCTAAGCTCTTCAGATACTGATACGTCCCGTCATAGAACTCCGGTTTCCGGGTGTCGTCGGCGGGGTTGCCTTCCGGGACGCAGATGACCATGCCCTGGCGGGCGCGGGTGAGGAGCACGCGGTAGGCGTTGAGCTGGTAGGCTCTCCCCTCTTCCTGGTTGATGTTCTGCCAGCGGTCGCTGCGGAAGTTGAAGTGCTGCCATTTGCGGCAGCTGGGGTTGTAGCGGAAGTCGCCGTCCCAGACCAGGCAGGTCCAGTCGAGTTCGAGGCCTTGGATGTCGAATTCAGTGGCGACGTCCTCCAGGAACAAGGAGGAGCGGATGTCCGAGATCGGGTTCAGGAACCAGGGCACGATGTCGGCCTGCGAGCGGATATCGATGGCGAGCGGCTTGAGGCGGAAGGCCTTGGAAGAGACCAACATACCGTAGCGCTCGGAGCCGCGGGCGTTCTTGCGGAGCCATTCTTTGGCTTTGGCCAAGTCTCGCGTCAGGACGATGGGATAGCGCTCGGAGATCTGGGTGTAGGTCTGCCGCGCGGCACTGACTTCCAGGTCGAGGAGTTGGTGCACGAAGAGGGATAACGTTTCCGCGCGGAAGGAGCGCTGGGAGACGGCCAGATGCAGGTCGGCGCAGGTGTGTACGTGGGCGTTGCCGGCGAGCAGTTCGGCGACGTTGCCCTCGGCGTACTCCTTGTCTGTCAGGTTGTTGGAGATGTAGATCTGCCAGTCGGGGAAGGTCTCGTTGAGTGCCTGAATCCACAGGCCGATGCCGCCTTCGCCGGAGTTGATTTCCTGACCGCCGCCGACGAGGCAGACGATGGTTGCCCAGTCTTTGTGCTGGTCGAGGGACCAGATGAGGAATTCGCCTTCGGACATGGGGAAGTTGGCTATCCCCTTCTTCCGGGCCAGCCAGGCGCTCAGGTGGCGCATGTCCCACATGCGCTGCGCTTCGTCAAAGATGGCGACGTTCTCCACTTCGGCGGCGTTCTTCTGGGCGGCTTTGGATACTTTGTCCGGGTCGATTTCGATTTTCGCGTTCAGGATCGGCGACTTCAGCTTGGCGAGCATGTTGTCGCGGTAGCGGTGGATGATCTGGATGAAACGGCTCACCTGCCGCTCGGCCTCGGTCTTGGTGCTGCGGATGCCTTTGGCCTTTTCTTTTGCGACTTTATCGCGTGCAAGCGCTTCGGTGAGGACTTTCACCAGCGGGCCGTTGCCGGAGAGGTAGACGGCGAGGTCGCCCTGCTCCTGCTGGATGGCGACGTTCAGGCCGACGAGCGTTTTTCCTGCGCCCGGGACGCCCGTCACGAAGCAGATGCTCTTCTGTTTCTTCTCTTTGGATTCGTGGATGACATCCAGGATGAATCGGGTGCAGCTGTCGATGCCGGCTTTGTCCGCTTCGTGCTTGGTGATGTCCTCTACGCTGTGGTTCATGTAGAGGGCGGAGGCAGCCTGGATGATGGTGGGCGTGGGAGAATAGCGGCTGAAGATCCAGTCTTTCGGGTCAATGGCTCCGCCTGCTTGCTCTTTCTCCAGCACCTCCTGCAGCAGCGGGAGCAGGGTGTCAGAATTGGCAAAAACCGGATCGTAGACTTTATCGTCGTAGTAGCTGAATATGAGCTCGTTATTGGTTCTCTTGGCTTCAGTAGCGACCAGGATCGGGACGATCGTAAGGTTCGCGCTTTCTTCGTGAAAATTCTTCAGGTCCAGCGCGTAGTCCCAGACTTGCTCTTTGTCGTTGACGTTGAAACTATCTTCGCCGACCTTGAACTCGACGCAGAAGACGATGCCGCGAATGAGCAGCGTGACGTCAACTCGTTTGCCGAGACGCGGGATGGTGTACTCGAAGATGATGTGTCCGGGCTGGCCGAGTTTGCGCAGGACGCGTTTCATGACGGTGATTTCCTGCAGCCAGGCATCTCGCTGATCCAGCGTCAGATCGAATGAGTTGTCCTTCGAGAGCACGCCCAAGATTTCCTCGTCTGTACGACTGAGGAAAACCGGGATTGGGTCTTCGTAGAAGCAACGTGTCATGCGTGGTTTGCGCTAATTGTACAAATATAAACAATTCTTTCGATTATTCCGCGCCAGCCGGCGCGTTGGCCGTGCGGGGGCCTGCGCCCGTTTGCCTGCGCTGTCGGGGGCCGTGGGGAGCGTGCGCGGGGCGGCTGGCGCTATGGGATGGGAAGGCGAATGGCCCGGGGTGCGGCCGGGCGGGCATTTTTCTGCCCGCACGGGCGCAGCCCCGAGGCCATCGCCGAACTTACCCCTGACTCGATGTGTTGCAGGAGATGGTTGGCGAACCAGAGGGATTCCGCTATAGGGGTCACAGGTACATCCAGCCGACAAAGTGGTACAGGAAATACGCCGTTTTGCCACTTCTTGACACAGCCCCGAACTTTTTGCGGGTCGGATTATATAATATTCAAAAGAATGGTTATATTTGCATGAGAAAAGGAAACAAATCCGAAATCTGCGTGGTCTAGTCCATTTGCGTCGGTGAGTTTTCCTTTTTTCTTTTATACAGAGTACTGGCAGCTAATTCATGACGCCCGAGCCGTACTTCTTCTACATAGTATGTTACCCCGTCATTCATCGCCTTGGAGTAAATTATGACATCCTGCTAATGGCGTGTAAGGGCCGGGCATGACGAGGGGGCTTGGCGGACGTGACGAGAAAATTGCTATATTTGTATGATTGTTTCGAAAGTATATGGCACGACATAGCAAACTGGATATCATTCTGGAGAACCTCACGATCGAGAGCGTGGCGGCGGAGGGAAAAGCGATTGCGCATACGCCCGAAGGGCAGGTGGTTTTCGTGGGATTCGCCGTGCCCGGCGACGTGGTGAACGTGCGGCTGGTCCGCAAGAAGAAGGCCTGGCTCGAGGGCACGATCATCAAACTCGTAAAGCCTTCCGAGCAGCGTCTGGAGCCGTTCTGTGAGCATTTCGCCGTGTGCGGCGGATGCCGCTGGCAGCCGCTCCCCTACGAAATCCAGCTCGCCGCGAAGCAGCGTCAGGTCTATGACCAGCTGACGCGCATCGGGCACCTGAGTGTGCCGGAATTCCGCCCCATCCTGGGCTCCGACAAGACCCGCTACTACCGTAACAAACTCGAATTCTCCGCCTCCAACAAGCGTTGGATGACGAGCGAAGAGATCGCCTCCGGCGTGCCCGCTGGCCCTGGCCTGGGCTTCCACGTCGGGAAATATTTCGACAAGGTCCTGGACATCGACCGTTGCCATCTGCAGCCCGAGCCGACCAACGAGATCCGCCTCTTTATCAAGAAGTTCTGCCTGGATAACGGCATCTCCTTCTACGATATCCGCGAGAACCACGGTCAGCTGCGCAACATGTTCGTGCGCACGACGGATGCCGGCGCGGTGATGGTCATCGTCTGCTTCGGCGAGGACTTCCCCCTGCGCGCTCCCCTGCTGGACGCCGTGGCGAAGCATTTCCCGCAGATCAGCTCGCTCTACTACGTCATCAACGACAAGAAGAACGACACCATCGGCGACCAGACCTGCATCCTGCACTGCGGCGAGCCGGCCATCTACGAAGAGATGGAGGGCCTGCGCTTCAAGATCGGCCCGAAATCCTTCTACCAGACCAACACGGGCCAGGCTTACAAGTTATACAAGGCCACGCGCGAATTCGCGGACCTGACGGGCTCGGAGCTGGTTTACGACCTCTACACGGGTACGGGCACCATCGCCCAGTTCGTTGCCCGTCAAGCTAAGCACGTCATCGGCATCGAATACGTGCCCGAGGCCATTGAGGACGCGAAAATCAACGCCGCCGGCAACGGCATCGACAACTGCGAGTTCTACGCCGGCGACATGAAGGATATCCTCACGGCGGACTTCATCAGCAAGCACGGCCGGCCGGACGTGATCATCGTAGATCCTCCGCGTGCCGGCATGCATCCGGACGTGGTGAAAACCATCCTGCAAGCCGCTCCGAAGCGGATTGTCTATGTGAGCTGTAATCCGGCCACGCAGGCGCGCGACATGGAAATGATGAGCGCCGACTATAAGATTACGGACGTGCAGCCGGTGGACATGTTCCCCCACACCTATCATGTGGAGAACGTCTGCCGCCTGGATAGAATTGAAAAGGAAGAAGAAGCATGATCGAACAAGTTTTGTTGCTGTTGCTGGGCCTCGCGCTGATCGTATTCGGCGCGGACTGGCTGGTGGATGGCTCGTCCGCCATTGCCCGCAAAGCCGGCATCAGCGAATTTGTCATCGGTCTGACCATCGTGGGCTTCGGCACCAGCTGCCCGGAACTCGTCGTCAGCCTGACCGGCGCCCTGCAGGGAAATGCCGACATTTCGGTGGGTAACGTGGTGGGCTCCAATGTGTTCAATACCCTGCTCATCCTGGGCCTGACGGCCGTGATCGCTCCCGTGGCCGTGACGCGCTCCAACCGTCGGCGCGACATTCCCATCGCCCTGCTGGTGACCTTCCTGTTCGCCGCTTTTGCCCTGACGGGCGGGCAGATTACGCGCATCGAAGGCGTCGTGTACCTGCTGGTGTTTGCAGCCTACATGTTCTATTGCTTCAAGTCTGACCAGGGCGCCGACGAAGCGGCGGAAGAGAAGGTGCACAGCCTCTTGATGGCCATCCTGCTGGTGCTCGCGGGCCTGGGCGGCCTGATCTTCGGCGGCCAGCTCTTCGTGAACAACGCAACCGCCATCGCACGCGCCGTGGGCGTGTCCGACAAATTCATCGCCATCACCCTGCTGGCGGGCGGTACCTCCTTTCCGGAGCTCGCAACCTGCATCGTGGCGGCGGCCAAGAAGAAAGACCAGTTGGCCCTGGGCAATGTCCTGGGTTCCAACGTTTTCAATATCCTGCTGATCCTGGGCACCTCCGCCGTGGTGACTCCCCTTTCGACGCTCGCGCTGACCTGGGTGGATCTGGGCGTGTTGCTCACCAGCGCCGCGCTGATCTGGTTGTGGACCTTTACCGGGCACCGCGACCGGATTGACCGCTGGGAGGCCATCCTGATGCTGCTGCTCTTCTTCGGCTACTACGCCTGGCTATTCGTGAAACTCTAATAACCGCTGAATATGAAATTCCAACCCACTCAGTATCAATTGATGAACGTGGCCACAGGCCGGGTCTTCGACGACCGTGGCTGGGACCTTGGTGACCCGCAGGGCGGAGCCCCGTCGCTGGTGCGTGCCGTCTATGCGCAACGCGTTTTCACACCGCGCCCGGACCTCAAAGGCTTGTACCGCTACGCGGAGTGGATGCCCATCAAGCGGACGCTCAAGCATTCCTGCGCGCCGGTGACCTATAAGTCCAAGGGCTTGGCCAAGCATCTGGGTCTGAGTAATTTGTATATTACCTTCTCTGGCTGGAACCCCAAGATCGGCGCCAAGATGGAGACCTGCTCCTTCAAGGAGACGGAGGCCTTCAGCGTGTGCGCACGTATGGACAAGAAGGAGGAGCGTGTCCTGGTGGTCCAGTCGGCCGGCAACACGGCCCGCGCCTTCGCGCAGGTGTGCTCGGATAACGAGATTCCCGTGGTCATCTGCGTCCCGCAGGACAACCTGCATGACCTGTGGTTCCACAAGAAGCTGCACCGCTGCGTTAAGCTGGTCGCCGTCCCCCACGGCTGCGACTACTACGACGCCATCGCGCTGGGTGAGAAACTCTCCAAGAATCCCCGCTATTTCCTCGAAGGCGGCGCCAAGAACGTGGCGCGCCGCGACGGCATGGGCACGACCCTGCTGAGCTTCGTGGAGAAGGTCGGCCGCATTCCCGACGCCTACTTCCAGGCGGTCGGCTCCGGTACCGGCGCCATTGCGGCCTGGGAGAATGCGGAGAGACTCTCTGCCGACGGACATTACGGCGAGAACAAGATGCGCGTGTACATGGCGCAGAACCGCCCGTTCACGCTGATCCACGACTCCTGGAAAGCGCAGTCGCGCGAGCTGGTCGCCCTGGATCCTGAGGAAGGACGCCGCAGTGCGGAAGTCATCCTCGCGAAGGTGCTGGCCAATCGTAAACCGCCCTACAGCCTTGCGGGTGGCGTGTTTGATGTGCTGCGCGCGAGCGGCGGCGACACCTTCGCCTGCACGAACGACGACATCATGTACTGGCTGCTCCAGTTCCGCAACCTCGAGGGTTACGACCTCCTGCCGGCCCCCTGCGCCGCGGTGGCCGCCTTGGCGAAAGCCGTTCAGGACGGTGTCGTCAAGAAGGACGAGTGCATTATGCTGAACTGCACGGGCGGCGGTATGCTGGGCTCCATGGCCAAGGGTTTTATCCTCAAGGAACCCGATCTGGTGCTGGACCCTTCCTTGCCTGAAGAAGAGATTATCGCCGCGGTGGACAAGCTGTTCTAGAAGCTGACGGCAATCGAGATATCCAGGGCACAATATCCTGCATTATTCATGCGGATGTTGTGCTCTGGTACGTTTCCGGGGCCCTCGGGATTGGGAATCGAGGGATGGTCGTGCAGATACTTGAGCCCGACGAGCAGGTCCAGGTGCGTGTCATAGCTGAGGCGGATGCGGTAGCCGCCGCCGAGGGTGGCCAGCCAGCCCATGCGTCCGGCCGTGGTGTGCACGTGCCAGGCCACTCCTCCCTGCGCGTAGGCGAAGAGGCCGTCTTCGCTGTCTGTCGAAGGGAAATAGCTGGCGCGCAGGCAGGCGGGAATCAGCCGGTTCTGCTCTCCGATGCCGATGTAGCCGCTGTACAGGCCCAGTGTCAGCTGATCACTGATGCGGTAGCCGATGGTGCCGAGCACCTGGGCGTTGGCATGGGCGTAGAAGGAGCTGTTCTGCTCGAAAATGCGGTAGCCCTCTTCGCTGATGAAGTTGTAGTTGCGGCTGCGGAAGACACACTGGGTGTATCCCCACTCCGCACCTACGACGAAGCGGTCAAAGAAGCTCCCGAGGGGAATCGTCCGTCCCGTTGCGCCCGACGAAAGCGCAAGAAGCAATATCATCGATATGAATAACTTGCGTTTCATCATCAAAAGCGATACAATAGGTCAAGATGCGGGTAGTATCCCCGGTAAATACCATTCTTGTAGAAGGATAGGATGACGGCGCCGGTGTCCGGATTCGTCCTCAGGTGGATGCCCGGCTCCAGACAGAAGCCGAAGTCCAGCGTGAGATGCCGGCGGAAATCGATGCGCAGGCCGATCTGCCCGGCCAGGGCGGCCACGCCGCCGGGATTCCGGTCCAGCTCCCGGTCGTAGGAGCTGTAGAAGCCTTTTTCGTAGTCGTGGGCGTAGCCGAGCGAGACGCCCGCCCCGGCGTGCACGACCAGGGCATAATCCTCCCCTTCCAGCTGGAAAACCCGGTAATCGTGGGTATAGGTGAGAAATGCGCCCACGTGCTGCGTGCGCGCGCTCAGGAAGCCGTAGAAATCCGTGCGGAGGGTGATGGTGTTCATTTCCTCGCCAGAGGGTGTGTCGAACGTGGCCGTGATGCCAAAGCCC
Source organism: Bacteroidales bacterium (assembly GCA_016291185.1). The sequence continues at coordinate 58,701 of JAEFAI010000003.1, read as the reverse complement.
TTGGGCGACTGGTAAAGACCGAAGCGCTGCCCCTGTGCACGCACCGCCGGGCCGAAAGGCAGTAGCAGCGCAAGCAGGCAAAGGATATGAGCGGGTTTCAGCACGTGACGAATATAGGAAAATCTTTGATTTTTTCCTACGAAAATCGTATCTTCGCACGAATAAAACATACTAAATCCTATCCGACAATGTCTGTAGAAATCAGGCCCGTTCTGACGCGTGGCGAACTTCGTAAGTTCGTCAATTTCCCGGAGAAATTATATCGCCATAACCCCTATTATGTCCCGCCCCTCGTGTTCGATCAGATGGATACGCTCGACCAGGAGAAGGGCGCGGCGCAGGAATTCTGCGATTCTGCGCTATATATGGCATACCGTGACGGCGAGCCCGTCGGCCGTGTGGCCGCCATTGTCAACCGCAAGGCCAACGAGCAGTGGAACCACAAGGAGGTCCGCTTCGGCTGGTACGACTTCATTGAGGATCCCGAAGTTGCCCAGGCCCTGATGGACAAAGTCTATGAATTTGGCCGGAAATACGGCATGGAGTCCGTCGTGGGCCCGCTAGGCTTCACGGATTTTGATCCGGAAGGCATGCTGGTGGAGGGCTTTGACCAGCTCAGCACGATGCCGCTGATCTACAACTACCCTTACTACAACGATTATCTTGTGCAGATGGGCTTCGAGAAGGATGCGGACTGGCTGGAATTTGTGGTTCAGGTCCCGACCGTGATGCCGGAGCGCTGGCCGCGCATCGAGGAGATCATCAAGACGCGCGCCAATGTGCATCTGCGTCAGCTCACGCGTAAGATCGTCAAGAAGGAGAAATACGGCGAGAAGATCTTCAACCTGATCAACACCTGCTACAAGGATCTGTACAACTTCACCGTCCTGCCTGACCACATGGCCAAGAAGTACCTCGACTTTTACCTGAGCGTGCTTGACCTGCGTTTCGTCTCGATGGTGGAGAACGAGAAGGACGAGCTGATCGCCTTCGGAATCACGATGCCTTCGCTCGTCAAGGCGCTCCAGAAGTCGCGCGGCAAGCTCTTCCCCTTCGGTTGGTGGTACCTGGCGAAGTCGATGTTCATCAAGCGTGAGGGCGGTGCCGAGCTGTTGCTGATCGGCGTGGCGCCGGAGTACCAGAACAGCGGCGTGAACTCCCTGCTCTTCATGGATATGTTCCGAAAATACAACGCGGCGGGCATCACATGGACCGAATCCAACGCCATTTTGGAGTCGAATACGAAGATGGCGGGTCAATTCCGCGATTTTGAACACGTGCAGAACAAACGCCGTCGTTCTTACAAGAAGAAGCTTGAATATTAATTCATAAAACAAAAGTGTTAGAGTCCTTAACAAAAATGTTACCGCCTCTTCCGGAGCGAATGCGGCCTAAATCGCTGTCCGATTACGTCGGTCAGCAGCATTTGGTCGGCCCCGGATGCATCCTGCGGAACATGATGGACTCCGGCGCTTTGTCTTCCTTTATTCTTTGGGGCCCTCCGGGTGTCGGCAAGACCACGCTGGCTCGGATTATCGCCGGCAGTCTGGAGCGCGACTTCTATACCCTCTCGGCGGTCAGTGCCGGGGTGAAGGAAGTGCGCGAGGTCATCGACTCGGCCAAGTCCAAGTCGCTCTTCTCCCAGACGGGTGCGCCAATCCTCTTCATCGACGAGATCCACCGCTTCAACAAGGCGCAGCAGGATGCCCTGCTAGGCGCTGTGGAGGCAGGTACCATTGTCCTGATTGGCGCCACGACGGAGAATCCTTCCTTTGAGGTGATCACTCCCCTTTTGTCCCGCTGCCAGGTGTTCGTGCTCAAGTCCCTGGAGGTGGCTGACCTGCAGCTGCTCCTGGACCGCGCGCTGCGCGAGGACGAGGTGCTGAAGGAACGCAAGATCGAGGTCCGTGAGACGGAAGCGCTCTTCCGGCACAGCGGCGGAGACGCCCGTAAGTTGCTGAATATCCTTGAGATCGTGGTTGATGCCCAGCTCAGTAAGGGCGAGGCCATCGTCATCGACAACCGCAGCGTCACGGAGTGCCTGCAGGAGAACGTGGCCATCTACGACAAGGGTGGCGAGATGCATTACGACATTATTTCCGCCTTTATCAAGAGCGTGCGTGGGTCCGACCCTAACGCCGCGGTTTATTGGATGGCGCGCATGCTGGACGGCGGCGAGGATCCCCTCTTCATCGCCCGGCGGCTCTGCATCCTTGCCGCTGAGGACATCGGCCTGGCGAATCCCAACGCCCTGCTCCTGGCGGACGCGACCTTCCGCATCGTCCATTCCATCGGTATGCCGGAGGCGCGCATCCCGCTGAGCGAATGTGCTGTTTACCTCGCAAGTTCTCCTAAAAGTAATTCCGCCTATCTGGCGATCGATAAGGCGCTTGCGGCCGCGAAAGAAGATCAGACGGCCGCCGTGCCGCTCTACCTGCGCAACGCGCCCACGAAGTTGATGGAGGACCTCGGCTACGCCGATGGCTACAAGTACGCCCACGACTTCCCCGGCCACTTCACCGACCTGGAATTCCTCCCCGAAAAGCTCTCCGGCACGGTCTTCTACGACCCTCAGCCCAACCCGCAGGAAGACCGCCTCAGCGCCTACCTCTCCTCCTGCTGGCCGAAGTACTACAAAAAGTAAGCTTCATCCCCGACGCTAAATCAGTCATCCCCGACGCTAAATCAGTCATCCCCGACGCTAAAGCAGTCATCCCCGACGCTAAATCAGTCATCCCCGACCTGATCGGGGATCTCCTGCCTAGAGGCACTCGTATCGCCTTCTCCGCCGGACGCGGCAGGGCTGCCGCCGTACGGGCAGAAAAATGCCCGTCCAGCGCCACCTTGCCGCTTTATCCGGCTCCGAAGGCCTGCGTCAGCCGTCCTCACGCACCCTCCCCACGGCCCCCGACCGCGCAGGCAAACGTGCGCAGGCCCCCGCACTTCCTCCCCGCCGGCTGCCGCCAAATCCGTCATGCCCGCACACCCGTCATTCCCGGCTTGACCGGGAATCTCCTGCCTCGAGGCATCATACCCGCATATCCGTCATGCCCGACCCTTTGCTGTCATGGCCGACCTGATCGGCCATCTCCCGCCTCGAGGCACGCCCCTGGCCTCTCCTCCGGATCCGCCACCATCCCGTCCCTCAAATCCCGCCATTCCGGATTCACTACATTCACCAGTTGATCCTTCCACTCTCGCTTGAAATGCTTGAGTTGCTTTTCCCTCGTAATCGCCTGATCCATATCTGGAAATACCTCAAAATAAACGAGTTTGCCACAGTTGTATCTCTGTGTGAAATCCGAGCCTTGGTGCTCTCCATGCTCGGCAGAACGCCGAACCAAACTATTCGTCACACCGGTATACAATACAGTATTATACCTGTTCGTAACAAAATAAATGTACCCTTTCTTTCCCATAGTTTTCTTTTTTGTCATGGTCGACCCCTTACTGTCATGCCCGACCTGATCGGGTATCTCCTGCCTCGAGGCACTATCCTGCCATCTCCTCTCTCTTGCCGTCATGCCCGCATATCCGTCATTCCCGGTCTGACTGGGAATTTTATACCAAGATAGTAAATAATCCCATGCTAAACAAAGCGGAACATCATAATCAACATTGCCCAATAGATGGCCTCCGGTGGCGCAGCTCCCCCGCCCTTGCGCGAAGTGAGTGCCCGACAACGAGCGCCGGCAGGCCGGCGGCGGAGAGCTGTCCCCATTTTCCGCGACAGCGGGTATCTTCTTGATAGGTCTCCAAATCTCCAATAGCAGAACAATGGGTATCTCCAATACGTAGTATAAGACATGCGCGCTATGGGGGGCGCGACCGCTGCTTAATTCTCCTCTCGTGCCAAGACCTGACAAACTGATTCCGTACCTTGCAGGCAAAACGGAATCGGCGATGACGACATATTATTTCAAGAACCCAGAAGATGCCCTGAAACGGGCCAGAATGGCCGGCAAACGACCCGGCTGCTGGTACGGTGGCATCACACTGCCCAGCGGCAAGAAAGGCTGGGCCATCTACAAAGGAAGCAAAGTGATCGAGCAGTACGCTGTTATAAAACAAGCGTTTATTTGAATCTGCGGTGGGAATGGTGGCTGATCCAGAGGAGATGCCAAGGGTGTGCCACGAGGCGGGAGATGGCCGATCAGGTCGGCCATGACAGCAAAGGGTCGGGCATGACGGATATGCGGGTATGATGCCACGAGGCAGGAGATTCCCGGTCAAGCCGGGAATGACGGGTATGCGGGCGGGTCGTTGTTCTGCGGCAGCCGGTGCGGAGGATGTGCGGGAGCCTGCGCCCGTTTGCCTGTGCTGTCGGGGGGTGTGCGGGGGCCGTGCGTTGGGAGCGGCTGCTGCGGGTGCTGGAGGCAGAAATAGACTGTGGAGTGCAGTCAGACAAGCTTTTTTTGCTTGGATGGCTGCAGCCCCACAGGCTCTGCCGGAAGCACCGACAAGAAGGAGATGGCCGATCAGGTCGGCCATGACAAGGAAATGAGATCCCCGGTCGGAGCCGGGGATGACAAGGGAATCCGGCCGGGATGACTATTTCGCCGGGATCGTGAGTTTCTGGCCGGGCTTGATGGCGTCGGAGCTGAGGCCGTTGGCCTTCTTGATGTCTTCGGCGCTGACACCCGGGTAGTTCTTGGCGATCTTGTAGAGGGAATCGCCGTTCTTGACGGTGTAGATCCTGGCTTTGCTGCCGCTGGAGCTGGAGGAGCTGCTGCTACCTCCCTGCGAGATGGTCGGGCCGCCGTTCCTGTAGATGTAGAGCGTCTGGCCGATCTGAATGCTGTTGGATTTCAGCTTGTTCCAGCTCTTGAGCTGGGCGACGGTCACGCCGTAGCGCGAGGCGATCTTGCCCAGATAATCCCCGCTTTTGACCTTGTAGGCAATGCGCTGCTCTTTGCTGCTGCCGCTGGACTTGCCGGTCGATTTGCCCGACCTTCCCTGGTCCGTCAAGATCCGGTTCTGGACCAGCGAATCGGCCTTGTAGGCGTAGAGCGTGTCGCGGTTGGCATCCAGGAAGCGGGCCGTCCAGGTGTACGGGAGCTTCAGGACATAGGGATGGTTATTGCCCGGGATGATGTCGTTGACATACTGCGGGTTAAGATTCTGCAGGTCCTCCTTCGGCACGCCCACCACGGCCTCGATCTGGTCGAAATGCAGGTTGTGACGGATCATGAAGGTATCCGTCTTGGCCGGCACGCCGGTATTCTGCGGGACGATACCGTACTCGCGATAGTAGGTCATCGCGTACATGGCGGCGACGAATGCAGGCACGTAGTTGCGCGTCTCGCGCGGGAGGTAAGGATAGATGCTCCAGTAGTCGCGCTTGCCGTCCGCCCGGCGGATGGCTTTCGAGACATTGCCGGCGCCGCAGTTGTAGGAGCTGATGGCGAGGGCCCAGTCGCCGAAGGTGCGGTAGGCGTCGCGCAGATAGCGTGCGGCGGCATCCACGGCCTTCTCCACGTCCAGACGCTCATCCACGAAGGAATTGATCTCCAGACCATAGCTGGTGCCGGTCTGGTACATGAACTGCCAGATGCCGCGCGCCCCGGCGCGGGAAGTCGCCACGGGGTTGAGCATCGACTCGATGATGGCCATGTACTTGAGCTCCTGCGGCAGGCCGTAGCGGAGCAGAATGTCCTCGAAAATCGGGAAATAATAGGTGCTCAGGCCCATCACGCGCCCCATACGGGTGGTCATGCGCTCGGAGTATTGGATGATGTAGTTCTTGACGACGTCGTTGTACGGCAGCGTGATGAAGGAATTCATCGCCGACAGGCGGCGCATCATCTCGGCATCAGAGACGTTGGAGGTGAAGCGTACGGAGTCCATGTCATATTCGTTGACCGGATCGAAATCGTCGATCATCGTATTCTTGTACCAGAGGTGCAGGAGGCTGTCGGTCGCTTCCGGTGTGTACTCAAAGCCTCCCTCCTGCATTTCGCGCTCAAGCGCGGCGATCTCCCGCTCGTCCAGGCTGGCCTGGTTGCGATAATGGTCCAGCAGCAGCTGCAGCGAGTCGAGTTCGCCGCGCAGGACTTCGTTCTCCTGCTGGATTTCCTTCTTTTTGGGGCCGTGGAAGGTTTCGTTCATCCACTCGCGGAAGGTCTGCTTCTTCTGCGGCTGCAGGGTGGCTTCCGTTTCAAATCCGGCATTGTGCCCGGTCTGGGCGCCCAACGGAAGGAAGAGCGCGCAAGAAAGGAGGAATATGGTAGCTAATTTCTTCATTGTCAAAAATTAATGCCCAGGCGTAAGCCGAAGGCCGTCTGCTGGTTCACGGGGCTGATGGATGCAAACTGCTTCTCCGGCACGATGACGGCGGGCGCCACGCGCAGGGCCAGGTCGTCGTCCACCTCGAAATTGTGCATGTAGGAGAAGACGTTGGCGTCAATGACCTGAAGGAGATACAGGACGGCGATGGCGAGGACGGAATAGTCCCGGTAGCGCCGGTAAACATTGCGGTAATAGAGTGCCTGGTCGGCCGAGATGGGTCCGTCATAGCCGGATGTGGGATCGGATGCCTCCAGGTAGATGTTCTTGAACCGCAGGTAGTTGGTCTGGCAGTCGGAGTAATAGTGGACGGCAAAGCCGATGGCGCCCAGGTAGATGGGCAGCTTCCAGTACTCGTGATTATAGATCTGGCCCAGGCCGGGAACGAGCAGGGAGAAGAGCGTCGCTTTGCCCGGATGGGGATACACGCTGGGCTTGAAATTGATCACGCCGTCCATCAGCGTGCCCCAATAGGCCACGCCGGCACCGATGAAACAGTATTTGGCGGCTTCCTTGTTGCCCGTGGCGTTCAGATAGATGCCGGCGCCGAGGCTGCCGCCGATGGCGCCGTACACGATCGAGAGTTTCCACGTCTGGCGGTTGTAGATCTGCGACCCTCCGATGATGAGCGCGGAGCCGGCCGTCATCGTGCCGATCTTGATCTCGTTCTTGTGGGCGAGGCCGCCGAAGTACTCCTTGAAGGAAAAGAGCACGTCGGTGGAATCCTTGTCAGACGCCTTGTCGTCGTTGTACTGCTGCGAGAAGGCCTGTTCCTTGAACTGAGCCGAGGCGTTCAAGCACAAGAAGGCGGCGAGCAGCGCCGTCAGAACAGTGCGGAATAGCCTCGGAATCCTCATCAGAACTTCTTTTCTTCAAGCGCTTCGACGAATTTCCTGACTTCTTCGTCCGAGTCAAAGCGGATGGTCATCACGCCCTTGCCGGACGCGTTGCGCTTGAGGGAGATATCGTTGGAGAAATACTTGCCGACATGCTCCAGGATGCGGTAGTACTCCTGCGGAAGCGTCTGGGGTGCCTGCGATTCGCGGACCTTGGCCTTGGCCGCATCGGGGTTGGTCTGCAGCTTGCGCACGATGTTCTCGAGCTCGCGGACGGACAGGCCGTCGCGGACTGCGAGGTCGCAGAGCTGCTCCTGTACCTCGGGCTCCTCGACGCCGAGGATCGCTTTGGCGTGGCCGGCGCTCAGCAGGCCGACCTTGATGTCATGCTGCACCTTGGCAGGCAGCTTGAGCAGGCGAAGGGTATTGGCGACCGTAGCGCGCTTCTTCCCTACCCGGTCGGCGAGGCTGTCCTGCGTCAGCTGGCACTCGTCGATGAGTCGGCGATAGCTGAGGGCAAGCTCAATCGGGTCGAGGTCTTCGCGCTGCACGTTCTCGACGATGGCCATCTCGAGCATGCCCTGGTCGTTGGTGTCGCGGATATAGGCCGGAATGGTGGTCATTCCGGCCAGGCGGCAGGCCTTGTAGCGGCGCTCACCGCTGATGATCTGGTAGCGGCGCTCCGTGATGCGGCGGACGGTGATGGGCTGAATGAGCCCGAGGGTGCGGATGGAGGCGGCCAGCTCTTCCAGGGCGTTCTGGTCGAAGGACAGACGGGGCTGGAAAGGATTGGGCTCAATCATGTCCACCGGGATGCGGAGGATGTCCGCCGTGTTCTCCTGGCGGCCGCGGGTGCCGACGATTTCCTTGTTGACGTAGCCGACTGGTTGGCGAAGCTGATTGGCGTCAGGCACTTCGCTGAGCAGGGCGCTCAAGCCCTTGCCGAGACCTCTGGGTTCTTTGCTCATACGTTCTCTCCATTATGCTCCAGCACTTCCCGTGCGAGATTGAGGTAGTTGGTGGAGCCGTTGCACATGATATCGTACAGGATGATAGGTTTGCCGTGGGAAGGCGCTTCGCTGAGGCGGATGTTGCGCTGGATCACCGTCTTGAAGACGAGCTCGCGGAAATGCTCGCGCAGTTCGTTCAGCACCTGGGCGTGGACGCGCGTGCGTCCGTCGAACATCGTGACCACAAAGCCCTCGATGGTGAGGTCCGGGTTCACGCCGCCCTGGACGAGCCGGATGGTCTGCAGGAGCTTGCCAAGGCCCTCGAGTGCGAAGAATTCGGGCTGAACGGGGATCATGACCGAATCTGCGGCCGTCAGGGTGTTGACGGTGATGAGGCCCAGCGAGGGCGAGCAGTCGATGATGATGTAGTCGTAGTTGTCCCGGATGGGCGCCAGGGCCTTCTTGAGCAGCATTTCGCGGTCTTCAGCCTCCAGCATCTCGATTTCCGCGCCGACGAGGTTGATATGGGACGGAATCATGTGAAGGTTGGCGATCTCCGTCTGTATCAGCGCGTCGGAAATGTCGATCTTGCCGATCATGACCTCGTACAGCGTGCGCTGCTGATCATTGTCCGGTGCGAAATTCAGACCGGAGGTCGTGTTGGCCTGCGGGTCGGCGTCGATGATCAAGACCTTCTTCTCCAACACGGAGAGCGAGGCCGCCAGGTTGATGGCGGTGGTCGTTTTCCCGACACCTCCCTTCTGATTGGCTATAGCGATAACTTTTCCCATAATTCTCTATGATCCTAAGAATGCAAATTTAACAAATTATTCCTATTTTTGTGGTATGTCTGAGACAAAAACCGCGTGGTACTTTATCGTCAATCCCAGGGCCGGTTCGGGAAAGGCGATGTCGGAATGGATCCCGGCCGAGCAGATGCTCTCTCAGGAGCATATTCCCTTCGTTACAGCGACAACCGATCATAAAAAACATGCCGTTACCCTGGCTCGGGAAGCAGCCGCCGAAGGGTATCGCCGAATTGCCGCCGTGGGCGGCGACGGGTCTCTCCACGAAGTGCTGGGCGGCATCTGCAGCTGGTGCGCGGAAACCGGGACGCCGACCGAAGAGTTCTACCTCGCCGTGGTGCCGATCGGCTCCGGCAACGACTGGATCAAGTCCTGCCACGTGCCCAACGACACGAAAGGTGTTATTAAGCTGATTATCAAAGAATCATTCGGCTGGATGGACATCGTCCGGGCCGTTAGCCGGGACGGGAAAACGAACTACATCGCCAATTGCGCCGGCGTCGGTTTCGACTCGCACGTCTGCGAGCGCGTAAACCGGCAGAAGGAGCGCGGGATGTGCGACCGGCTGATCTATCTGAAAGCCCTGCGCTATACCATCTCTCACTTGAAGCCCATCAAGATTGCCGTCTGGGAGGATGGCACTTCCGTTTTCTCCGGCGAGGCCTATTCCCTGGCCATCGGCAACGGTCCCTGGTCCGGCGGCGGTATGCGGCAGGTGCCGCTGGCCACCAACGACGACGGCTTGCTGGACTATATGGTCGTGCCGAAGAGCCGGCTGCTGCGTCTGGCCAAGGAGGTTCCGCGCCTGTTTGCCGGCACGGCCCATGAGTCCAACCTGATTCACACGGGGCGCTGCAAGTCTTTGAAGATCGCCCCGCTGGACGAGGCGTCCGCGGACATCATCGAGTTCGACGGAGAGATCGAAGGGCAGCTCCCGGCGACTTTCGAGGTCACCGGGGGAAGGATTCACGTACTAAAAGGTTAGAGATTCGCCGGTCGGAGCCGGCGAATGACGACTATTGCAGGGCCTTCCAGAGCATGTCCTTGAGCTCCTGCAGCCCCTGTCCGGTGCTGGAGGAGATGAACACGCAGGGAACCTTGCGCGGCAGGTGCGGGCGGATCATCTTTTCCAATTCCTCGTCAATCAGGTCGCACTTGGTGATGGCCAGCACGCGCTGCTTGGTCAGCAGCTCCGGGTTGTAGAGCTTGAGCTCCGAGAGGAGCGTCTTGTAGGCCGCGGCGATATCCTCTTCTTCTACGCTTACCATAAAGAGCAGCACGGAGTTGCGCTCGATGTGGCGCAGGAAGCGGATACCGATGCCCTTGCCCTCGTGCGCGCCCTCGATGATGCCGGGGATGTCCGCCATCACGAACGACTTGTCGTCGTAGTAGCGTACGATGCCCAGATTCGGCTCCAGCGTCGTGAAGGCGTAGGATGCAATCTTGGGCTTGGCGGCCGTGATCGTGGCCAGCAGCGTGGACTTGCCTGCGTTGGGGAATCCGACCAGGCCGACGTCCGCAAGGAGCTTCAATTCAAGAATATAGACGCCTTCCTCCCCTTCTTCGCCCGGCTGGGCGAAACGGGGGGTCTGCAGGGTCGGGGTCTTGAAATTGTTGTTGCCCAGGCCGCCTTTGCCGCCTCGGCAGAGAATGCGCTCCTCCCCTGCCTCCATCATCTCGAAGAGCACTTCGTCGGTCTCGGCGTTCTTGGCCACGGTGCCGATGGGGACATCGAGATAGATGTCCTCGCCGTTCTTGCCGGTGCGCAGGTCGCTGCCGCCTTTCTCGCCGTCGTCGGCGTGGATGTGCTTGCGGTATTTGAGGTGGATCAGGGTCCAGAACTGCGGATTGGCCCGTAGGATGATATGTCCGCCGCGCCCGCCGTCACCGCCGTCGGGTCCTCCCTTGGGGATGTATTTGGCGCGGTGCAGGTGCGCAGATCCAGCGCCTCCGTGTCCGGAGGCGCAGTAGATCTTGACGTAGTCTATAAAGTTACTTTCTGCCATTTCGGCCGCAAAGTTACTGAATTTTTTTGTTCATCTCGCGGCCGGTCCTGGCCTCCACGACATTCACGATGTAGTCGCCGCACTGCTCGCATTCCTCCACGAGGTCCATATAGATGGTGCTGCAGGCGTAGCTGTAGTCGCGCTCGTCCACGGCGTTCTCGTTCTGCTGGCGCAGGCGGTCGCGGCAGGCATTGAGGGCAATCTCCAGACGCGTGGATTCGCTTTCGTCGGCTTCTCCCTCGAGCACGAGGACCATCTGGTCCATGCTCTGGCCCACCAGGCCATACATCTCAGTCAAGCCCGCTTCCTGCGAAGCCGTGAACGTGACGTTCTGCTTCTTCTTGCGCATCAGCGCGCGGGCAAGGTTGAAGAAGCTGTCGCCGATGCTCTCCAGCTCGCCGATCTCGCGCAGCATCGCGCGGATGGTCTGCTTGGTGTCGTCGGACAGGTGCGCGTTGGCCACCTGGCCCAGGTACTTGCCGATCTCGTTCTCCATGTTGTCGCTGATCTGCTCGTACTTGGCGATGCGGTCGTAGAGGGACTGGAAGGCCTCGTCGTCGGTGGTGTGCGTGAGCTCCTTCACCATACCGACCACGCGGGACATACGGACGGCGAAGTGCTCGATTTCCTTCTGTGCCTGGAAGACGGAGATTTCCGGCGTCTTCATGATGCCGGCGCCAATGTATTTGAGGCGGAACTCGTCCTCGGAGACCTTGTGCGGGATGAGTTTGCTGACCAGCTGTTCGATCTGGGGAATGAACCAGATGAGAATCAGCGTATTGGTCACGTTGAACATGGTGTGGAACGTGGCCAGCACGAAAGTCAAGCGCTCCGGGTTGTCCACCCCGGCGTCGGCGTCCACGCCCACCAGCCGGCAGGCCAGCCGCACGAAGGGATAGAAGATGATGAGCACCCACAGCACGCCGAACACGTTGAATACCAGGTGCGCCAGGGCGGCCCGACGGGCCTGCGTATTGGCGGACAGGGCGGCCAGGTTGGCCGTCAGGGTGGTACCGATGTTCTCGCCCATCACGAGGGCGATGCCCTGGTAGATGGTCAGCACGCCGGTGGTGCAGAGCACCATGGTAATGGCCATCAGGGCGGCGGACGACTGCGCGATGCAGGTCAGGACGGCGCCGATGACCAGGAACAGCAGGAGGGTCAGATAACTGCCCGAATCAAAGGAAGAGAAGAAATTGACAACCTGCACGTTGCTGGCCAGGTCCATTTCGCGGCCGGTCGCGTTGAGCGTGCCGAGCGCGAAGAACATAAAGGACAGACCGAAGAGGAAATCGCCCAGGTAGCGGCGTTTCTTGAACTGGATCAGGATCACGGCCACAAGGAAGACCGGCCAGACCAGGTTGGCGATGTTGAACGAGAACCCGGCCGACATGATCCAGGCGGAGAGTGTGGTGCCGATGTTGGCACCCATGATCACCGAAATGGCCTGGGACAGGGTCAGCAAGGCTGCGTTGACGAAGGAAACCGTCATCACCGTGGTGGCGGCGGACGACTGGACGGCCACGCAGACCGCCATGCCGGTCATCACACCCGTGACGCGGTTGGTGGTCATGGCGCCCAGCACGTGACGGAGCTGGGGGCCCGCCATCTTCTGGAGGGCCTCGCTCATCACCTTCATGCCGTACATCAGCAGGGCGATCGAGCCCAGGAGCTTAAAGACGATTAACATACTGTTACAGGGTGAGGTCTTCGGAAGTCAGCTTGGGGACGTAATGGACGCCGCCCCGGCGATAGTAGCTCAGCTGCTCCCCTTCATGCACGGGGACCAACTCGATCTGCTCGGCCGGCTTGCCGACGGCGACGACGCAGATGGGTTCATACGGAAGAGCCAATGCCTCGCGGATGGGCTCCCGGTCGAAATTGCGGATAATCAGGCCGCCCAGGCCCATCTCGACGGCCTTCAGCAGCATGCTCTGCACGGAGATGCCCAGGTCGATGTCGATGCCGGGATTCTCTGCGGCGATGGAGCAGACGACGATGAACGCCTCCGGCTCCCGGCCCGGGAAGGGCAGCTGCAGGTGGGGCAATCCCCTGCCCATGCGGATATACTTGTTCACGGCGTCTGCTTCCGGCCCTTTGACGACGGGCCGGAAGCGCAGCCGCTGCATATTCACGCTGGAGGCGACCTTGGTGTTGACGGCGATCATCGCATCCAGCTGGCGCCGGTGCACGACGTAATCGCGGTCGAAGCCGCGGTAGCTGCGGTTGTGCAGCAGAAGCGTGTCCAGCGAGGGACGTTGCGGGGCGTGCTTGCGCCCGGCGCCCTGGCCGAACACCTCTTCATAACGTTTCTCCAGGTAATTGTCTGCCATTAAGCGATGGTCTCAATCTTGGCGAGCACGCGGGCGCGGTTCTCCTCGATGGTACCACCGTTGACACACACTTCCCAGTACTTGCCGGCCTTCTTGTAGTATTCGATCAGGGGCTCGGTTTGGCTGTGGTAGGTCTTGATGCGGTTGGCGATGACCTCGTCAGAAGCGTCGTCGGCACGGCCCTCGATGACGGCGCGGCCGCGGATACGCTCGAAAATCATGGCGTCGTCGATCATCAGGCCGACAACAGCGGTCACGCCTTCGCCGCGCTTCTCAAGGATCTTGTCCAGGTCCTGCGCCTGCGAGAGGTTGCGCGGGAAGCCGTCCAGCAGGAAGCCTTCCACGCCCTTCGTGGTGTCGAAGGCGTTCTCGATCATTCCTTCCACTACGGAGTCGGGGACGAGCGAACCGGCGTCGATGAGCGTCTTGGCCTGCTTACCGAGTTCGGTGCCGGCGGCAATCTCGGCGCGAAGCAGCTCTCCGGTGGAGATGTGCTTGAGGTTATACTTCTGGGCGATGGCACCAGCGTGGGTGCCCTTGCCGGCACCCGGAGGGCCGAAGAGGATGTAATACTTCATGGGATTATTGATCTTCTATAACGTAAATGTCTTTGATGTTGCGGCCCAGCTCGTTGTAGTCGAGACCGAAGCCGACGATGAAGGCGTTGGGAATTTCCAGGCCCACGTAATCCAGCTTGACGGGCTTGTCGTACACCTCCGGCTTGAGAAGCATGGTGCAGATGCGCACTTCGGTGGCGCCCTCCTTGTCAAGGAGCATCTCCTGCAGGGCGACGATGGTGTTGCCGGTGTCCACGATGTCTTCGCAGATGATTACGCGCCGGCCGCGCACGCTGGAGGTCAGGCCCATCACGTTCAGGACCGTGCCTGTGGATTTGGTGCCCTGGTAGGAGGACAGCTTGATGGAGATGAGCTGGCAGGGGAAATTGAGCCGCTGCAGAAGCTCACCCGTGAAGGGAATGGAGCCGTTCAGCACGCACAGGATCACCGGCACGTCGGTGCAACCCTCGAAGTCGGCGTTGATCTTAGCGGCCACGCCGTCAATGGCTTCCATGATGCGCTCGTGGCGGATATACGGTTTGAATGTCTTGTCGAAAAGTTGTATTCTTTCGTCCTTCATTGTATGTTCATTCTTTGATCGTCCGAATTTACGAAAATTATTTCTAATTTTGGGAAGAAACTTGATGAACTATGAAAACTCTGCTGTTCTTTTTGGCTCTCATCGGGCCTTTGGGCTTCCAACAAGCCGTTTTGACCCTCTCCGGCGCCTCCTGCGTCGAGGAACTCTCCGAAGATGAAATGCAGCGCTACCAGTCCCTGGCGGCCCACCCCGTCGATCTCAATCATGCGGGTCGCGGACGGCTGCTCGCTACGGGGTTGCTGACTCCCTATCAGTTGGCTTCCCTGCTGGATTACCGAAGCCAGACGGGGGCCATCCTGTCGTGGACGGAACTGTCCCTGGTGGATGGCTTCCCCGCCCCGTTTGTGGATGCACTGCAGGAGTTCGCTGTCCTGGATGTGCAGGATGCCGTCCCGGGGCAGCGGGAGGACCGGCGCTTCGGCCTGGAGGTGCAGCTGCGCGGCGCTGTTCGGACGGATGGCCGTGCAGCCGGCGGCCTGAAGGCCGAAGCGAATCTCGGAGATCGGGTGCAGGTGTTCGCGTCTATTCGCAATACACTGTCCGATCAGTCTTTAGGATCTCCTACCTTGAGCGCTGCTTACTATGGAAAGCGCTCGCTTGGACAGGTGATTGTCGGCCATTTCAATGCCCGCTTCGGGCAAGGCCTGCTTCAGTGGAGTGGCTTCCAGCTGAGCGGTTTTGGCACCTTGGGCGCGTTCCGCAAGAACGGGACGGGATTCTCCCCCACCGGCTCGTATGGCGCCACCCTGCTGGGGGTGGCGACGGACTGGCATTTCGGCTCCTGGGCGCTGTCGGCGGCCTATTCTCTGGCTGGAAAAGAGCCGATCGTGAACCTGACCAAGATCTGGCGTTCAGCGACAGCCGGTCTGACGGCGACCCGCGAAGGGGCATCGCTGGAGGCGCGCATCGCCCGGCCGGACTGGAGCCTCTTCGGCGAGACGGCGGTGCGCTTCGATGGGAAGGTTTCCGCGCTTGCGGGTGCCTATTATCTTCCCGCCTACGGCCATCGCTTTGGCTTGGTGGGCCGCTGGTATGGCCGCTCGGACAAGCGCTACAGCGGCCTTGCGCTTGGCTACGAAGGCCCGGCCTTCGGGGTGACGGCGGATGCCGGCTGGCGGACGGACACGGGCGAAAGCCAGTTCAAAGCCCTGCTCCGCACTCATCCGGAGTATGCCTGGCGGGGCTTCAAACTCCTTCCGGAAATGCGGCTGCAGGCGCGTCTGCGCCCGAAAGATGAGGCACCGTTGCGGGTGGACGCACGCGCTGTACTGGGCGCGGAGTGCGGTCCGTGGCTGCTCTCTGGCCGCTTCGATGCGGTCTGGTGCCGGGGATTTGCCTGGAACTGGTATGCCGAAGGAGGTTGGAAAAGAGAGAAACTGGCTCTATACGTGCGCGGGGGCCTTTTCAAGGTAGATGCCTGGGACAACCGGATCTATGTCTATGAGCGCGACGCGCCTGGATCGTTTACCGTTCCGGCGCGCTACGGGCGCGGCTGGGATGCTTCCTGCTATGGCGCCTGGCAGCTCAACCCTCACCACAGCCTGTGGCTGCGCCTCGAGACGGTGCAGTATCCCTGGAACCGGAAGGAAAAAGAAAGCCGGACGGAGGTCCGGCTTTCGTATCGGTATCGATTATAAAGCAGGGAGAACCTTCTCCATCTGGATGCCGCGGGAGCCCTTGACGAGGATCATTGCGTCGTGCACGGGGTGTGCGGCCAGGTGCTCCGCGAGAGCCTCGGAACTCGGGAACCAGGCCTCGTCGCCGGGCAGCGCCGAGAGTGCCTTCTGGAATTCCTCCCCCACCAGGCAGGCCGGAATCCCGGCCTCGCGCAGTTGCAGCACGATTTTCTTGTGCTCCTCGAGCGACTCCGCTCCCAACTCGCGCATGTCGCCAAGCAGGGCCAGCTTGTGGGCGGCCTCGACGTGACCGAAGTTCTCCAGCGCGGCGCGCATCGACGAAGGATTGGCGTTGTAGGCATCCACAATGAGGGTGTTGGCCTCCGTTCGCACCATCTGCGAGCGGTTGTTGTCCGGGACGAACTCCGCTATCGCGGCGATGGCGTCGGCACGCGGCACGCCGAAATACTCGCCGACCGCCAGGGCGGCCAGGATGTTGGTGGCGTTGTAAGCGCCGACGAGGTGCGAGGCGATAACGGCATCGCCCAGACGGATGCGCAGGAAAGGCTCCTGCGGCGTGGCCGGAAGAATCTCAGCATGCTGATATTCAAGGCCATATCCAAAAGTGTGGCAGGGTTGGCCAGCGGCCATTTCCCGCAGGTCAGCATCGTCCTCGTTCAGGAAGATGAGCGAGCCGCGATGCGCGCCGAGCCACTTGTAGAGCTCCCCTTTCGCGGCCTTGACGCCCTCGAAGGAGCCGAAGCCCAGCAGGTGTGCGCGGCCCACGTTGGTGATCAGGCCGTAGTCCGGCTGGCTGACTTTCACGAGCTTGGCGATGTCGTCGGGATGGTTGGCGCCCATCTCGATCACGGCCATCTCCGTGTCGGGGGTGATGGACAGCAGCGAGAGCGGCACGCCGATATCATTGTTGAGATTGCCCTGCGTGGCCGTGACGCGGTATTTCTTCGCCAGCACGGCGGCGATCAGGTTCTTGGTGGTGGTCTTGCCGTTGGTGCCCGTCAGACCGAGCACGGGCAGCTTGCCATCGCGCACGTGCGTGCGATGCCAGATGGCGAGTTCCTGCAGGGTCTTGAACGGGTCCGCAACCTTGATCAATTTGTCATGCCCGACCTGATCGGGCATCTCCTCCCACTTGATATCCTCGTTCACCACCGCCCAGGCGGCGCCGGCTTCCAGCGCCTTGAGCGCGTAGTTGTTCCCGTCGAAATTCTCTCCCCGGAGGGCGAAGAAGATCTCTCCGCCGCGGATCGCCCGGCTGTCGGTCGTGACCTTGCAGCCGCAGGCTAAGTATTTGGCATATAATTCTTCCATGATTTTCCTATTTGACGCCCGTGCTGCCGAATCCGCCCGCTCCGCGCTCCGATTCCGCCAGCTCGGCGGCTTCTTCCCACTCAATGACCTCGTGCTTGGCCAGCACTAGCTGGGCGATGCGTTCGCCGCGCTCGATGACGAAAGGCTCCGATCCCAGGTTGACCAGGATCACGCAGACCTCGCCGCGGTAGTCCGCGTCGATGGTGCCGGGCGCATTGAGCACCGTGATGCCCTTCTTGGCGGCCAGGCCGCTGCGCGGGCGCACCTGCACTTCGTAGCCGGCCGGAATCTCCAGGTACAGGCCCGTGGGGACGATGGCGCGGCCGAGCGGTTGCAGCTCGATGGGTTCGGTATTGTTGGACCGGACGTCCAGTCCGGCGGCAAATTCCGTAGCGTAGGCGGGCAGCGCGTTGCTGCTCTTGTTGATTACTTTTACTTTCATATTTTTATTTCGTCATTCCCCTTTTTTCGTCATTCGCCGGCTCCCCTTTTTCGTCATTCGCCGGCTCCGACCGGCGAATCTCTACTGGCAAGCCCTCCTGTACAGGAAATAGGCGATGACCGTATATAGCAGGTTCGGCAGCCACATGGCAATCCCGGGCGGCAGCGTATCCGTGTACACGAACATCTCGCTCATCCGCAGGAAGAAGATGTACGAGAAGGCCAGGGCGATGCCGATGGCGATGTTCCAGCCGATGCCTCCGCGCCGTTTCCGGGCGGAGAGCGACACGCCGATGATGGTCAGGATCAGGGCGGAGAACGGCATCGTCAGGCGGCGCTGGCGCTCAATGGCGGCGTACATGACATTCTCGTCTCCACGCATGCGTTGTGTGGCGATCAGCTCGTTCAATTCGTTGATGTTCAGCGTCTCGACAGTCTTTTCGTTGTTGAAGAGGTCCTTGATCTGCAGGGCGATCACGGTGTCTTGCTGCTCCTTGAAGCTGACGTTGTCCTTGAGGCCGGAGCTGTAGTCCCGGATGAAGACCTTGTTCAGCTTCCAGCCGGCCAGGGTGCTGTCCCAGACGGCCGTCTCGGCGCTGACTTTGCGGGTCAGCCGGTGCCCCTCCATATTCTCGATGGTGAACTTGTAGGCCGTATTGTTCCAGCGGCTGAACGATTCGATATAGACGAATTGGCCCGGCGAGATCTGGTAGTGCAGGTCGCGGAGTTTGTAGGTGTTGTGCCGCTTGATGTATTGCGCTTCGAAGTCCACGCGGGTGGCGTTGGCGTGCGGGACGACAAAGAGGTTCAGCCCCAGCGAGAGCAGCGCAATCAGGGCGGCGGACGCCAGGAACGGCACGATCATCCGGTGGAAACTGACCCCGCAGGACAGGATCGCGATAATCTCGGAGTTCGCCGCCATGCGCGAGGTGAAGAAGATCACCGTGATGAAGACGAACAGCGAGGCGAACATGTTGACCAGGTATGGGATGTAGTTGAAGTAGTAATCGAAGATGATGGCCTTCAGCGGAGCGTCGTTCTTGACGAAATAGTCGATCTTCTCCGACAGGTCGAAGATGATGATAATGACGATGATAAGCAGCAGCGAAAGGAAGAAGGTCGTCATGAACTTCTTCGCGATGTACCAGTCGATTTTCCGCAGGCCTTCCATCTTAGAGTCTTCGGGTTATGCGTTCGATCGCGCCATCCTTCCAGGCGGCGAAGTCGCCCGCCTCGATGTGCTGGCGCGCCGTGCGGACGAGGTCCAGGTAAAAGGCGAGGTTGTGCTCGCTGGCGAGCATGGCCGCGAACATCTCCCCGGCCACGAACAGGTGGTGCAGGTAGGCCTTCGTGTACGTGTGGTCCACAAAGGAGGCGCCGGACGGGTCGAGTTCGGAGAAATCCTGCGCCCACTTGGCGTTGCGCATGTTCATGATGCCCTCCCAGGTGAAGAGCATGCCGTTGCGTCCGTTGCGCGTGGGCATGACGCAGTCGAACATATCCACACCGCGTGCGATCCCTTCCAGGATGTTGGCGGGCGTGCCGACGCCCATCAGGTAGCGCGGGCGGTCGTCCGGCAGCAGCGGACAGACGAGTTCGAGCATCTCGTACATTTTCTCTGTCGGCTCCCCCACCGCCAGGCCGCCAATGGCGTAGCCTTCGGCGTCGAACTGCGTGGCGTGATCGACTGCCTCCCGGCGCAGGTCGGGATACACGCACCCCTGCAGGATCGGGAAAAAGGTCTGCGAGTAGCCGTAGAGCGGCTCCGTCTCGCGGAAACGTTTCACGTAGCGCTCCAGCCAGGATTTCGTGAGATCCAGACTCTTGCGGGCGTAGGCGTGGTCGGCGTCGCCGGGGCAGCACTCGTCCAGCACCATCATGATGTCGGCGCCGATGATGCGCTGCGTGTCCACGTTGTTCTCCGGGGTGAAGGTGTGGCGCGAGCCGTCGATGTGGCTCTGGAAGGTGCAGCCGTCCGGAGTCAGCTTGCGGATCGGGCTGAGCGAGAACACCTGGAAGCCGCCGCTGTCCGTGAGGATGGGCCGGTCCCACGCCTCGAAGGCGTGCAGGCCGCCTGCGGCACGCAGGGTGTCAAGCCCCGGGCGCAGGTAGAGGTGGTAGGTGTTGCCCAGGATGATCTCGGCGCGGACGTCTTCCAGCAGGTCGCGGTGATAGACGCCCTTGACGGAACCGACCGTCCCGACGGGCATGAAAATGGGGGTATGGATTTGGCCGTGGTCCGTCTCGATCACGCCCGCACGGGCGGCGGAATGCGGATCGGCCGCAGTCTTCGTAAATTTCATCCCTCAAAGATAGTGAAAACCCACGAAAAACTTGTATTTTTGTAGATACAAAAACTAACGAACCTACCTTATGAACAAATCGAACATCGGCCTCCGGCTGATCATCATGAACTTCCTGCAATTCGCGGCCTGGGGCGCCTACCTCACCTCGATGGGAAGTTTCCTCGCTAGCAGCGGCTTCGGCCCCCAGATCTGGCTTTTCTTCGCCACGCAAGGCTTCGTCTCCATCTTTATGCCCGCCCTGATGGGCATCATCGCAGACAAGTGGATCCCCGCGCAGAAGGTGCTCTCCCTCTGCCAGGGCGTTGCGGGTGCTTCGATGCTCGCCGCCGGCTGGTATGCGATGAGCGCCGGCGCGGCCATCGAATTTGGTACGTTCTACGCGCTCTACGCGCTCAGCGTGGCCTTCTATATGCCGACCATCGCTATCTCCAACTCCGTGGCTTACAATGCTTTGGAGAAGGCTGGTCAGGACCCGGTCAAGGCCTTCCCGCCCATCCGCGTGTTCGGCACCATCGGTTTCATCCTGACGATGCTCTTCGTCAATTTTGTCAAGGGCGCCGACGGCGTGCAGTTCCAGCATACGTACAACCAGTTCTTCGTGTCCGGCATCCTCAGCCTCGTGCTCTGCGCCTATTCCCTGACCTTGCCGAACTGCCCGTGCAAGCCCAAGGCGGAAGGTACGCAGTCTTTTGCCGAGGCCACGGGCCTGTCTGCCTTCAAGCTCTTCAAGAATCCGCAGTTCGCCGTGTTCTTCATCTTCTCGATGCTCCTTGGCGCATCCCTGCAGGTGACCAACGGCTACGCCAATACCTTCATCACCTCCTTCCAGGAGAATCCCCTCTTCGCGAACGCCTGGGGCGCGCACAACGCCAACGCGCTGATCTCCCTGAGCCAGGTGTCCGAGACGCTCTGTATCCTGCTGATTCCGTTCGCAATGAAGAAGTTCGGCATCAAGAGAGTGATGCTGATCGCCATGTTCGCGTGGGTGTTCCGCTTCGGCTTCTTCGGCGCCGGCAACCCGGGCAGCGGCGTGTGGATGTTCGTGTTGAGCTGCATCGTTTACGGCGTGGCTTTCGACTTCTTCAACATCTCCGGTTCGCTCTTCGTCAATGAGAATACGGACAAGGACATCCGCTCTTCGGCGCAGGGCCTCTTCATGCTGATGACCAACGGTCTCGGCGCCTCGATCGGCACCTGGGCCGCCGGCCGCGTGGTGAACCACTTCGTTTACAATGCCGCCGAGCCGTCCTGGAGCACGGCCTGGTACATCTTCGCCGCCTACTCCTTGGTCGTCGGCATTCTCTTCGCCATCCTCTTCAAAGACCCTTCGAAGAAAGCGAAAGCATAGCTCTCCAAGTATAGTCATTCCGGGCTTGCTTCCCCACGCGGCAAGCCCATTGACCCCGACCACTCGTCATTCGCCGGCTCTGACCGGCGAATCTTAAAAAAACCGGGCTGCACTCGCAGTCCGGTTTTCTTATGTCGGCAAAGCCTTACTGGATGAACCCGGCGAAGTAGCCCGGGAAAAACACGGTGGTGATCAGGTAACCGACGATGGTCGAGACGCATACGGCGATCAGTCCCGGCATCATGAAGCTGTGGTTGAGCAGGTACTTGCCGATCACGGTGGTGCCGCTGCGGTCGAAGTTGACCGTGGCGATATCCGACGGGTAGTTCGGGATGAAGAAGTAGCCGTACACACTGGGCAGCACGCCCAGGAGCACGGGCCCGGCGATGCCCAGTTCGTACGCCAGCGGCAGCATGGCCACGACCACGGCGCCCTGCGAATTGATCAGCACGGACACCAGGAAGAACACGAACGCGATGCTCCAGGGATAGTTCGTGACCAGGTCGGTCAGCATCAGCTTCATCTCGTCCAGATAGTTGCCAAAATAGGTGTCGGCCAGCCAGGCGATGCCGTAGATGGCCACGACCGCCACCATACCGGACTGCCACACGGCGCCGGCCACGGCTTTCTTGGGCTGGGCCTTGCAGAAGATGATATTCGCGGCCGCAGCGCCCAGCATGATGATCTGGATGCAGATGTTCATCTTGGGCAGCTGGATGGCCGTAGCCAACGTCTCCCCGCCCTCGACGTGGATCATCTGGCAGAAGGCGAAGCCCACGATGACCAGCAGCGCGCCCAGGAAGATGAACACGGAGGCCTTGGCCTCGCGGGAGATCTCCTTGTCCAGGGTCGTGGCGGTGTTGCCGTACATGTACTTGTACGTCTCGGGATCGGCCTTGCGGCGCTGGAATTCAGGATCCTGGTCCAGGTCCTTGCCGCGCTTGTAGGAGGCCGCGGCGGCGCACATCAGGCCGAGGAGGCAGGCCGGGATGGTGACCATCAGCACCTGCGGGATGCTCACCATATAGCCGTTGGCGTTCGAGATGGTCACGAAGGCCACCACGGCGGCTGCGATGGGCGAACAGGTGATACCCACCTGCGAGGCGATGGACGCAACGCCGCAGGGGCGCTCCGGGCGGATGTTTTTCTTCAGAGCGATGTCGCAGATGATGGGCATGATGGTGTAAACCACGTGGCCAGTGCCCACGAGCACGGTCAGGAAGAAGGTGACCAGCGGGCCCAGGAAAGTGATGTGGTCCGGATGCTTGCGGAGCATTCTCTCCGCAATCTGGATCATCCAGTCCATACCGCCCGACGCCTGCAGTGTGCCGGCGCAGGTGACGGCCGCGATGATGATGTAGATGACGTCCGTGGGCGGCGTGCCGGGCTTGAGCCCGAAGCCGAACACCAGGACGGCGAGGCCGATGCCGGAGATGGCACCCAGCGCCAGGGATCCGTAGCGGGAACCCACATACAGGGCTGCCAGTACGATGAGCAGCTCGATAATCATGGTCAGGGTCATGACGGTCAGGCTTTAGTTGACGCCCAGATATTTGAGTATCAGATCGACGGCGGCGTTCTCGTCCGCCAGATTGTCCATATTGATGACCAGGTCGTAGTTGCGGGCATCATAGCGGCTGGTGCCGGTGTAGCGCTTGATGTAGTTCTGCCGGCCCTTGTCCACGCGATCAATGGCTGCGGCCGCCTCCTTTTCGGAGAGGTGCTGCTTGGCCATCACGCGCTGGATCCTTTTCTCGCGCGGGGCGGTGATGAAGATGTCCACCTTGTTGGGGAAATCTTTCAGCACGAAGAAACCGGAGCGGCCTGCAATGACGCAGGATCCCTCTTCGGCGATGCCCTGGAGGATCTGCTTCTCGGCTTTGAAGATTTCGTTGGAGGTGAGATCCGGGTGGTATTCCTGAACGAAGGAATCATCCCATTCGACGACGTTCTCAGCCTTGGGCATCGCGACCATTTTCTGCAGGAGCGAGGTGAGCCAGTCTTTCTTTTCTCCTTTGAGTCTTTCGATGGCGTCGGTCGTGAGGTGGAATTGCTCCCGCAGGGCCTGGATCAGCTCTTTGTCGCTGTAGCGGACGTCCAGGCGCTCGGCGAGAATCTTTCCGATGGTATGCCCGCCGGAGCCCAGTTCCCGGCTGATGGTAATGATGAACGGTTTTCGTGTATCCATGATCATGAGTTTTTAGTGTCTTTTATTCGAGGATCTGCGCAGCGGCGTTCTTGGTGTCGACCTTTTCGATGATGCGCTCCAGGATACCGTTTTCGTCGAAGATGAAGGTGCGGCGGAGCGTGCCCATCGTCGTCTTGCCGTACAGTTTTTTCTCGCCCCAGGCGCCGAAGTCCTGCAGCATCTGCGTGGTCGTGTCCGCCAGCAGGCGGAACGGGAGTTCGTATTTCGCCCGGAAGCCCGTGTGCGACTTCGCGCTGTCCTTGCTCACGCCAATGACGTTGTAGCCGGCGGCCGTCAGTGCAGCATAGTTATCCCGGAACGAGCAGGCCTCCGCCGTGCAGCCGGAGGTGTTGTCTTTCGGATAGAAATAGACGATGGTTTTCTTCCCTTTTCCGATGAAGTCTTCCGACCGCACCGGCTTTCCGTCCTGGTCCACGACCTCGAAGGACGGCATCTTGTCTCCGATTTTCAACATGGCGGACTACTGGTATTTCGTGAAATTGTACTTCTCCCGGATCGCTGCCTGGGTATGCTCGTCCTGGTTGGTGAAATATGCCCGGAATCCCGGGCAGAAGTTGATGTGCCAGCGCCAGAAGCGGCCCAGCACCGACTTGGGGTTCTTGTCGTAGTGCGCGCGGAACTTGCAGTTTTCGCAAGGGAATTTCTGTTCAGCCATGTTTCGTGTTCTTTGTGGTTACTGCGAAAATACGAAAAAGTTTGCGAAATCCCGCATTATCCTTCATTTGTCCCGTGTACTGAACGTGTTTCACCGTATCTCTTTTCCGAAAGGCAATATCGATGGCAGAATCATTTTGAAGTGCTGAATACCGAAGGGAATGCCCACGATGGTGATGCAGAACAGCAGACCGAACACCAGGTGAATCACGGCGATCTCCCACCAACCCAGCATGATCCAGAAGAGATTCATGACAATGGACACGCAGCCAGGCTGATTAGGACCATCCACCAGCTCATGGCCGAACGGCCAGAGGGCATAAGTCCCCAATTTAAACAGCTGCACGCCAAAGGGAATGCCGATGATCGTGATGCACATCAGCAGGCCGACGATGTAGTGGATAACGGCAATGAGGATGCCGCCAAGGATGAGCCAGAGTATGTTACCGATGAAATTCATTTTAGTCTTGTGGATTAAATTAGTTTCAGTTCATGCCCGGAGGCAGGCAAATACTTTTCGAGCAAGTCCGCCGTGCGGATCTTAACGAAGCAGGTGGCTGTGCCATCCGTGCAGGCGAACCTCTCCCCTTCCGCCACGCTGCGGTCCATCACCAGGTGCACTCCGGCGGACTGTGGCAGAATGGCGCTCAGGATCGTCGTCGCGCCCACCTGCACGCCCGTCAGCTCCCAGAGCTTCTCCGCCGAAGCGAAAGATACACGGGGAATGCCCAGCGCGCCGCAGAATTCCCGCGTCACGAACGGTTTGTCGTCCGTCGTCACGTACAGGTAGAACTCCGTCTGCTGGCGGTTGCACACGAAGATGGTCTTCACGATCCGCACGCCGATCTTCGCGTCGATATGCTGGCAATCTTCCATCGTCAGGCCCGGATCCGTGTCCACGCGCTCGAAAGGGATTCCCAGCGACGCAAAGGTCGCATAGACCTGCCGCTGAAGCTCCGAGCTGAACTCCTGCGGCGGCGTGGTGATGATGTCACTTACTTTGAACATAAGCTAAAACAGGATGCATTATGCGAATTTACGAAAAAACTCTCAGATATGTGACCGATCCTTCTCCGCCGCGTGCGGCAGCCCTCCCAGTCCCCTTGTCAGAGAGCCGCCGGGACGGCAGCTGCCCCTGCTCCGCTATCGGGCTGCGCTTCGCTTTCGCCCGACCCTGTCCGGGTGAACGGCTCCGCAGGGGCACTGCCGCTCCCGGCACTCTCGTCATGCCCGGCTCCGACCGGGCATCTCCTGCCCCGCCAAAGCAAGTATTCAGTCAATTTCTATTGATTCCTGGAGGGCAAAGGCATTAAAAATACGAATCTTACTAACCTGTATTAATTCTTTTTCCATCTTCACCGTCAGGATCGGAAGAACCTAGACCCGGTCCGAGTTTTATATAATGAAAAACGAACAACAAATTCTCTACATCGACCCGATGGTCGATTTCGGATTCAAGAAAATCTTCAAGGACTCCGGCAAGAAACAACTCATTATCCGTCCGCTCAACGCCATCTTTGGCCTGGACATTGCGGACATCGACATCCGCGAGAGCGAGCAACTCGGACTAACCGAGCAGGAGCGGAAAGTCACTTACGACATGTATTGCGACACCAAGGACGGACGATCCTTCATCATCGAGGTACAGATCGCCAACCAGGCCTATTTCATGGAGCGCGCCCTCTTCTACTCCGCCCGGACCATCACGGAGAAGGGTGAGAAGGGAGACTGGAATTATAACTTCCAGCCAGTTTTCTTCCTGGGCCTGCTGAACTTCGACATGCGGCATCTGGAGCCGGAGAAGGCGGATCCGGCCCGCTTCATCCACAAGTTTTCGCTTCGGGAAGACGAGACCCACGAGCAGATGAGCCGGGCCCTTCGCTTCGCTTTCATGGAGATCGCTCGCTTCGACAAGCGCAAGGAAGAGTGCGTGACCTTCGAGGAGCGTTTCTTGTATCTGATGAAGAATTTACCTACATTTGTCGAGAAACCCGAGTTATGGGATGACCCTTATTTCAACGAGTTTATGGAACAAGCCACATTCGCCAGCATGACCCGCGAGGAGCAGGATGCCTACATCGCCTCGATGAAACAAAAGTGGGACTACAAGAATACCATCGACTATGCCCGAGAGGAAGGTCGAGAGGAAGGTCGAGAGGAAGGTCGAGAGGAAGGCAAAGAACTCCAAGCCCGGGAGATTGCCCGGCGGATGCTGGGAGGGCATATGCCCATCGAACAGATTGTCCAATTCACCGGCCTCACCGAAGAGCAAGTCAAGGCACTGTAACACGAAAAGGACCAAGGAAAACCCTTGGCCCTTTTCGTTACTCCCCCAGCCTCGCGCACGGCTGCTTCACTGGCTGACGCAAAATAACAAGTTTTAGATCTGTAACAATTAAAGAGCCAAGAAATCCCTTGGCTCTTTTTCTGACTTGATTACGGAATATAATTCAAAATGCTTTTTAAATATTCCCTTAGGCCTTCATTGTATGCATAAATATAACATCCCTTGATTCCACGTTCCATCATTACCTTATATGCATTTACAACATAAGCTCGAACAGATTCGTATTTGCGATTCCTTCTAACACCTTTATCATTAATCCGTTCGGGGATTACATATACTCCTTTTTCAGGGCAATAATCTATCTCTGGCCCCAATAGAACACCAACATAATTTAGGTCATACCCTTGTGAAGTGTGAATACATCCTATTTCCTGAGGTTCCCCTTCAAGGATCCAATTATAATCGAGATTTCGAACATATTTAACGCCATCAAAATCGATGAGCCCATCTTCAACTTTGAGATTCTTAACATAGTATGCAACCTGTTTCTTTCTGGTGTCTGCTTCCTTTTTTTCTGTTAACCATCTCTGATACTGACGTTGGCAATTGTCATATTTCTTTTTGTTCCACTGCCAACCATAACCGGTAACACATTTAGAAAGTCCTACTTCGGCATGTCTCCGTACAATCTCATCAATCAACTTATTTGCATCCTCAAATAATCGGAAATCATAATGATCCGGGAATACTGATCGTGGTGATCCGAGGCTGGTGTCAAATATGCGATTAACAAAAGATATGTAATCCATTCCGGCTCGGCATCGCATCTGTTGGTGTAATTCAAAATAATGGGGAACGCCATAACCGCTCCTATCTATCGTATTTTCAAACTGTTCCGGCGTGATGTCACTGTCTTTAACCGTCTGGAACGGGTCATAAACCAACACCCTAGTTCGACTGCATTTGCAAAGCCAGTCTAAGGCCGTGACAGTTTTGGGATCTTTCTCAGGGCCATACAGTTTCTTGCACGCATTCTTATAAGAACCCACGGCACTGCCAATATTATTGTATTGCCAAAGCCTGTGCGCCTCATCAATAAATAGGATATCGTAAGGCTCAACTTCCCTTGTATCTCCAACAACAGAGCTATTTACAATATCGTTGGGGCCCTTTGCACTATTCTTATGTAAATGAGGGACGCCTCTTAGTATAGTCCCCATTGTGTTTCGCAGAGAGGACATTTGAGCTACATACGCGACTTTCAAGGTGCCATATTTCTGCACATAAGATTTGATTCGGTTGATTAATTTTGCCTCCGATGAAAGTTCTCCCAGTTCGAGTGCTGATTCATATTGGTCATCGTTCTCAGTATCAATATTCGTCTGATTGGAATAAATAGCCTCAATTACCCGGACGAGCAAATTAATCAAAACAATGGTTTTCCCTGTCCCAGCATAGCCGTTGATTACTGCTGTATAGCCGTTCTCTCGACCCTCCCTCATCGCTTCCAAAGAATCTATTATTCCATTTAGAATGTCTATACTAACACTCTGCTGCTCCTCATTTAAGGCCGTATAAGGGGAATATTTAAACAAAACATCATTGACGATATCACTGTATTTGTTGGTTGCAAGGGATCGTTGACGCAATTCCTCCCAGATAGCTTCTACCTCTTCTTGATAATGCGCGCGATTGTAGTAGTTATGCAACTTTGACTGCCCTCTGTTTCCATTCTGGAGACGGGTGAAGTATTTCGAGTGTTTGGCCGCATTATTTGTCTGCTTGATCTCGTAACGGAAAAGTCCAATAAGAGCGTTCTCTATATCTAAAACAGCAGATTTGTTGAACCATGAATCGAAAATGATCTCCACTTTCGTCAGCTTCTTTCGGTGGTCGTAATAGCGGCCATTTGGATCCAAATGTTGATTCATCCGTTCATTGGCACTGTTGGTCTCGCCAATGTATAATTCATGATTCCCGTGTATAAGATACACAACGGGCCAGTTGGACCCTTGCACATGATCGGATAGCAATCTATGTGGTGCTGCAGTTTCTATAACAGGCTTTTTAAACTCGTATGAGACTATATTGAATGCCATAATTACAACTCGTTATATTTTTTTGCGGTGCCACGTGCCTTGTCGGCAGGATACTTCTCCGCGTTTTTGCGGAGCTTATCAAGCATAATCTCCTTGATGTCAAGATTATACTTATCCGCCATCTGGAAGGCGTAGTTCAATACATCTGCGAGTTCCTCGCGGATTTTCTCCGGCTTGGCTTCTTCCGGAGACTTCCACAGGAAGCACTCGAGGAGTTCGCTTGCCTCGAGGGAAATGGCGATAGCTAAGTCTTTGCCATTATGGAACTGGTCCCAGTCGCGCTCCTCGTTAAAATGGCGCAACTCTCCCAAAATCTGGTTGATGTCGGACATAAGTATGTTTTAGCGTATTTTGACGTAAAGATAACGAAAAATTTGATACAGCGCCGGCTGGAGGGCGGTTGTTCGGGAGCCTGCTTGCTTTTGGACAAGCTACTCGCAGTTTGGATGGAGATTCGCCGGTCGGAGCCGGCGAATGACGAAAAAAGGGGGCCGGCGAATGACGGAAAACAATTAAGGGTGTTATATAAAACTGAAGGCTGACAAGAATCTTGTCAGCCCAGTATGCAGCGAATCCGTAGAATCGCTTTTGCAAAGGTAAACATTATTTTTGAAATAACAAGATTCGCCGGTCGGAGCCGGCGAATGACGAAAAAAGGGAGCCGGCGAATGACGGGATTCCGGGTCAAGCCCGGAATGACTATGTTGCTCGGAATGACGATGAGGGGGCCCGGGATGACTATAAATGATGCTCGGAATGACGATCTAGAGCGGTTCCGCGCCGTCGAGGTGCGGCTGGAGGACGGCGGGATCGACCGGGAAGATCTTGGGGCTGCGGCAGTGGGGGTAGCGGTTGAACCAGGGGTCGCGACTGTGGTACCAGGCCTGGCTGCGGATGGTCGGCGACCAGCGGAAGGCCCGGCGGATGCGGGCGATGCAGGGCTGGGCGGCGACGGTGAGCGCGGTGCGGCCGTCGGCGAGCTGCGAGACGCAGAACCAGTGGTCGCGCACGCGCGTGTCGCGGTCCTGCTCTTCGGGGGTAGATTTGTGCGAGATGGTCAGGTGGCGGTCGTGCAAGGTGTTGATTTCCTTCATGATGCGGCGGAACTCCCGGCCGTGCGTGGACGTGTCCTTGATCCCCTTCCAGGCGATCCAGTAATGGATCATCTCATGGATGAGCGTGTCCTCGATCTCCGCCTCCGGCAAATCGAAATACGTGCTGATGCGCAGGACGAAATCCTCGCGACGCACCACCCTGCCCCGCCAGTCGCGCACGGGGCGGTAGATGAGCCGCCCGACGAAGGTGCGGGCATGGCTGAGCTTGATCGGAATACGCGGAAGAGCGCCGTCGAAACACATCCGGTTGAATGTGTCGAAGCGCTCCTCCAGGTATTCGATGGTTGGTGTCACTTGATCACTCCCAACTCTTTGCCAACCTTGATGAAGGCGGCGATGGCCTTGTCCAGCTGCGGCCGCGTGTGGGCGGCGGAGAGCTGCACGCGGATGCGCGCCTGGCCCTTCGGGACGACGGGATAGTAGAAACCGGTCACGAAGATGCCCTCCTTCGCCATCGCGGCGGCGAATCTCTGCGAGAGCGGGGCGTCATAGAGCATCACGGCGCAGATGGCGCTCTGCGTGGGTTTGATGTCGAACCCGGCTGCAATCATCTTGTCGCGGAAATAGGCCACGTTCTCCTGCTGGCGGTCGTGCAGCTCGTCGCTCTCGCCCAGCATCTTGAAGAGCTCGATGCCGGCGGCGCAGATCATCGGCGGCAGCGAATTGGAGAACAGGTACGGACGGCTGCGCTGGCGCAGCATGTCGATGATCTCCTGCCGGCCGGTGGTGAAGCCGCCCACGGCGCCGCCAAAGCTCTTGCCGAGCGTGCCGGTGTGGATGTCGATGTGGCCGTAAAGGTTGTACAGCTCCGCGACGCCCCGGCCCTTCGGGCCCACAACGCCGGCGCTGTGGCTCTCGTCCACCATCACGAGGGCGTCGTATTTCTCGGCCAGCTCGCAGATCTTGTCCATCGGGGCCACGTTGCCGTCCATCGAAAACACACCGTCGGTCACGATGATGCGGAAACGCTGCGCCTGCGCCTCCTGGAGGCACTTCTCGAGCTCGGCCATGTCGGCATTTGCGTAGCGGTAGCGGACGGCCTTGCAGAGGCGCACGCCGTCGATGATGGAGGCGTGGTTGAGCGCGTCGGAGATGATGGCGTCCTCGGCGGTGAGCAGCGGCTCGAAGACGCCGCCGTTGGCGTCGAAGCAGGCTGCGTAGAGAATGGTATCGTCCGTATGGAAATAGGCGGAAATCGCCTTTTCCAGCTCGCGGTGCAGGTCCTGGCAGCCGCAGATGAAGCGGACGGAAGACATGCCGAAGCCACGCTCGTCGAGCGCCTTCTTGGCGGCGGCGATCAGGCGCGGGTTGTCCGAGAGCCCGAGGTAGTTATTGGCGCAGAAATTCAGGGCCTTGCTGCCGTCGGAGAGGGTAATCTCCGCTCCCTGCGGGGAACAGATGGTCCGTTCGCGTTTATACAGGCCGGCTTCGTCGATGGCCTTAAGTTCTTGCTGAAGATAAGATTGAAATTTACCGTACATAAATTATGTGGATTTGTTGGCGTTTTCTCCCACAAATTTAATAAATTTGCGTAACAATTAATAGCACGTCTAAGACTGATATGAAAAATATTCTCGTCATCGGTTCCACCGGTCAGATCGGCTCGGAACTCACGATGAAACTCCGCAAGATCTATCATCAGGGCCGCATTGTGGCCGGTTATATCCCCGGATCCGCCCCCACGGGCGACTTGTTGGAAAGCGGTCCCGCCGAGCAGGCAAACGTCTGCAACGGCCAGCAGATCGCGGACATCGTGGACAAATACGACATCGACACCATCTACAACCTCGCCGCCCTGCTCTCCGCGACGGCCGAGCGCCTGCCGCTCAAGGCCTGGGACATCCAGATGAACGGCCTGCTGAACATCCTGGAAGTGGCGCGCGAGAAGCACTGCGCCGTCTTTACGCCCTCTTCTATCGGCTCCTTCGGCCCGGACACGCCGCGCGACAATACCCCGCAGGACACCATCCAGCGGCCGACCTCGATGTACGGCGTGACCAAGGTGGCGACGGAGCTGCTGAGCGATTATTATTTCCATAAATATGGCGTGGACACGCGCTCGGTGCGCTTCCCGGGCCTGATCTCCTACAAGACCCTGCCCGGCGGCGGCACCACGGACTACGCCGTGGAGATCTACTATGCTGCGGTGAAGGGAGAAGAATTCGTCTGCCCGCTCGCGCATGGCACCTATATGGATATGATGTATATGCCGGACGCCATCAAGGCGGCCATCAACCTGATGGAAGCCGATCCGCGCTACCTCGTGCACCGCAATGCCTTCAACATCGCCTCGATGAGCTTCGACCCGGAAGGGGTCTATGACGCCATCCGCAAGCACTATCCGGACTTCAAGATGCGCTACGAAGTGGATCCGGTCCGGCAGGCCATCGCGGACTCCTGGCCCAACAAGATGGATGACGTGTGCGCCCGCAAAGAATGGGGATGGTCACCGTCTTACAATTTGGAGACGATGACCAAAGACATGATTAAGCATCTGAAGGAGAAGCTCCTTTAACGGTGGAAGCGGCGGTAGTAGCCGACACCTAGCAGGAGGGCCAGCAGCGCGCCGATGACGATGGCTGTGATCGTGTTGATGCTCTCCCCTTTCACGCGGCTCCACATAGCATCCAGGGCTTTCGTCCGCTCGCCCCAGTCGTGCTCCATGGCGGCGCGACAGATGTCTGCGCAGTCGGGATACAACACCGGGTTGGTGCGGACGGAATCGGCCTGCGGGCCGAAGAAATAGCTCAGGTTCACGCTCTCATACTGTTCGTCGGTGAAGGCTTCCAGCACTTCCGGTGTAGCGATGGCGGAGGTGTAGCCGGTCTCGCGGACATTGCGGATGGCGATATCCGACCGGCACATGAAGTTGATCCAGTAGCGGGCAGCCTTGGCATTCTTGGCGGTTTTGGGAATCGCCCAGCCGTCGAACCAGACCGTGAAGCCCTCCTTGGGAAGGGAATACTTTAACTCAATGCCCAGCGGCGCTGCCTGCTGGGCCGTCCACACGCCTTCCCCACTCCAGTTTAGGCTGATCCAGCCGCGTTCCTGCACCATCTGGTCCTTGCCGAAATCGGATTCCCAGCCGGCCACGAGCGGTTTGACCTGGCGCATGAACGCCTCCACGTCTGCGATGGCCTCGTCGGAGGAGTCGTGCATCAGCTCGTCCGGCGTGATCTGGCCGCTGCGCAGGTCGTCCTGGCGCAGAAATAGGATAATCTGGGAGAAGACGTCGCGGGCGGAGTCCTTGATGAAGATTCTGTCGGCGAACTTGGGATTGCGGATAATCTCCCAGCTGGAGGCCTCTTCGTCCGTGACGTACTTGGCGTTGTAGATGATGCCGGTCGTGCCCCAGACGCAACCGACGGCATAGTCGTTGCCGTTCTTGTCCCCGCCTTCGATCTGGTCGAAGCAGGCGCGGATGTAGGGCGAGACGTTGACGGTATAGTCGGGCGTGTCGCCGAAATCGTGGCTGATCGGCTGCAGGAGATCGGCCACGAGCATCTGCTCGATGATGTAGTCGGACGGGCAGATGACGTCGTAATCCGCCTTGTTCTTCTCGATCCGCGAAAGCAGTAGTTCATTGACGTCGAAGGTGTTGTATTGGACCTTGACGCGTTCGCCCGTCTGCTCTTCGTACCACTGTTCGAATTCTACGATGACCGTCGGGTCAATGTAGTCCGACCAGTTGTACACGCGCAGAATCTCGTCGCGCTGCCCGCTGCAGGCACAGATCAGGCCCGAGAGTACAGGCAGTGCGACGACAATCCGCATGAAGGTCCGGCGAGAGAACATCGGTTTATAATTTCCGCTAAGATAATTATTTATTTCCGACGGCGGCTACGCTGCTTGCTCCTTTTTTTGCTGCTGCGGGCCACGGCCGCGGCGATGAGGGCCACGAGGACCACGGCGATGATGACGTAGGTCTGCGTGTTGGCGTTCTCGCCCTTCACGCGGCTCCACATGGCGATGAGTTCCGGTGTGCGCTCGCCCCAGTCGTGCTCCATCGTGGAATTCTCGATGTCGGCACGGTCGGGATAGAGCACCGGGTTGGTGCGGACGGAATCGGCCTGCGGGCCGAAGAAGTAGGTCAGGTCGAGGGGCTCATACTCCTCGTCGATGAAGGCTTCCATGACCTCCTGAGCGCCGCTCGCGGAGACGTAGCCCGTCTCTTCGACGTTGCGGATCACGTTGTCCGGACGGGACATGAAGTTGATCCAGTAGCTGGCAGCCTTGGTATTCTGGGCGTATTTCGGGATCACCCAGCCGTCGAACCAGACGGTGAAACCCTCTTTGGGAAGTGCGTAGCAGAGCTCGACGCCGGCCTCGGCAGCTTCTTCGATGGCCCACACGCCGTCGCCGCTCCAGTTCAGGCTGATCCAGCCGCGCTCCTGGACCATCTGGTCCTTGCCGAAATCGGCCTCCCAGCCCGCCACAAGGGGCTTGACCTGCTTCATGAAACCTTCCACCTCGGCGAGGGCCTCGTCGCTGGAGTCGAGCATCAGCTCGTCCATCGTGACCTTGCCGCTGAGGATGTCGTCGCGGTGCAGGAAGAGGATGATCTGCGAGAAGACGTCGCGGGCGGAGTCTTTGATGAAGATCTTGTCGGCGAACTTGGGGTTGCGCAGGATGTCCCAGGTGGACGCTTCCTCTTCGGAGACGTATTTGGCGTTGTACAGGATGCCCGTCGTGCCCCACATGTAGCCTACGGCGTAGTCGTTGGCGTCCACGCCGTTCGTGCGGAACTTGCTGAAGCAGGCGCGTACGTAGGGAGACAGGTTGTCATCGATGTAGTTGGGCGTGTCGCCGAATTCTTTGTTGATAGGCAGAAGCATACCGCCCTCGAGCATACGCTCGATAATGTAGTCGGACGGGCAGACGACGTCGAAGTCCTCGTGGCCCTTTTCGATCTTGGAGAGCATGGTCTCGTTGACGTCGAAGGTCTGGTAGATGACTTTGACGCTCTCGCCGGTCTGCTCTTCGTACCACTGCTCGAACTCTTCAATCAGGGAGAGGTCCAGGTAGTCGGACCAGTTGTACACCTTCAGGAGGTGGGAGCGATCCGAGCTGCAGCCCCACAGCAGGGCAACGGCAGCGATCGCCAGGAAAAATCTTTTGATATTATTCATTGTTTTTTTGCGTTTTGGCCTGCCGGACATTGATAATGATCAGCAGGATCAGGATAATCAGGAAAATCAGCGTCATCAGGGCACGCAGCTCGGGGGTCAGTCCGCCCTTGCGCGCATCCGCATAAATGTAGGTGGATAGCGTCTCCAGGCCGATGGTGCCGCGGGTGAAGAACGTCACCGCGAAGTCGTCCAGTGACATCGTGAACGCCAGGATGAAGCCGGACACCATACCGGGGCGCAGCTGCGGCACAAGCACCTTGCGGAGGGCCTGTCCGGGCGTGGCGCCGAGGTCGAGGGCGGCCTCATAGACGTTCGGGTTCATCTGCCGGAGCTTCGGCAGCACGCTCAGCACGACATAGGGCGTGCCGAAAGAAATGTGCGCCAGAATCACGGTCAGGTAGCCCTGGCTGATGTGCAGGAAGACAAACAGCAGGAAGAGCGAGACACCCGTGATGACATCCGGATTGATCATCGGGATGTTGTTCAGGAAGGAGACCGCCTGCTTCTTGCGTCCCTGCAGGTTGTGGATGCCGATGGCGGCGATGGTTCCCAGGACCATCGACACGGTGGCGGAGATGACGGCAATGAGCAGCGTGTTCTCCACCGCGGCGAGCAGCGAGCCGCTCTCCTGCATCTCGCCGGAGAACAGGTTGGCGTACAGCTGCGTGGAGAAGCCGGTCCAGCTGCCCAGCACGCGGCTCTCCGTGAAGGAGAAGATCGCGATCAGGATCAGCGGCGCGTACAGCAAGGCCAGCAGGAACCAGATGTAGGTTTGTGCTAAGAACTTCTTCATGGCCTAGATCAGCGCCTCCTCCGCGTTTTCGTTGTCATCGGAAAACATCGTCGTGATGCCGATGATGATGAGCATGATGAAAGCCAGGGCGGCGCCGTAGTTCCACATCGAGGAGTTGATGTTCTCCTGGATGATGGTACCGAAGAGCTTGATCTTGTTGTTGGTCAGGAACTCCGAGATGGCGAAGGTGCTCACCGTCGGCATGAAGACCATCAGCACACCGCTGGTCACGCCGGGCATGGAGAGCGGCACGGTGACCTTCCAGAAGACTTTCCACGGGGTGGCACCCAGATCCTGGGCGGCCTCCAGATAGGACCGGTCGAGCTTCACGAGCACGTTGTAGATCGGGTAGATCATGAACGGCAGATAGTCATAGACCATACCGAAGAGCAGGGTCCCCTTGCCCAGCGGAATGCCGATCATGTTGAAGATCTCGGCCGTGGCGAGGGTGCGCATCAGGGCGTTGATCCACATCGGCATGATGAACAGGATGATCGTCACCGCGCTGCGGTTCAGGTCCTTGTTGGCCAGGATCCAGGCCGCCGGGTAGCCGAGCAGGATGCAGATCAGCGTGTTTTCGATCGCGACTTCGAGCGACACGGCGAAGGTGCCGAGTGCGTCGGAGTCGGTGAAGAAGCGCGTGATATTGTCGAGCGTGAAATGCCCGGACCCGTCCTGGAAGGCGTACACCATCACCAGGAGGAGCGGCAACACCACGAAGATGGCCATGAAGACCACGTAGGGTATGCTCCAGTGGCTACGCTTCATCTTTCTTACTGATCTTGAGGTGCTTCGCAGGGATGTCGATACCCACGAGGTCACCCTTGTCCCAGATATCGTTCGTGTCAACCCAGATGTGGTCGCCGTCGTCGGTCAGGATGGTCAGGTGGTAGTGATCGCCTTTGTAGAGCAGGAAATGCACTTCGCCGGCGAGCACGCCCTCCTCCTGGTGGTCCAGCAGGTCCACGTGTTCGAACTTGACCTCCACGCGGACCTTGTCGCCCGCGCCAAGGCCTTCCTGCGGCAGGCACTCGAAGGTGCCGCCGAGCATTTCGACGTGCGTCTCGTCCACCATCTCGCCATCGAAGACGTTGCGGGTGCGCTCCTTGTGCATCACCTGGATGTCGTCCGGGTCGATGTAGAGCATCACTTCGGTCCCTACGGGATAGGGATCGTAGTCTTGGATCATGAGTTCGTATCCGGTGTCGGTGTCCACCCACATTTCGTAGTGGACGCCCTTGAAGATGCAGGAATTGACCGTGGCCTTGAACTGGCACTTGGCGGGATCCGTGGTGAAGTAGATGTCCTCCGGACGCACCACCACATCGACGGGCACGTCCTCGCCGAAGCCTTCGTCCACGCAGTCGAATTCGTGCTTGATAAAGGCCACGCGGCGGTCGCGCATCATCCTGCCTTTCAGGATGTTGCTCTCGCCGATGAAGTCGGCCACAAAGCAGTTGACCGGCTCGTTGTAGATGTCGATCGGGGTGCCGATCTGCTGGATCTTGCCTTCGTTCATCACGACGATGGTGTCGGAGAGTGTCAGCGCCTCCTCCTGGTCGTGGGTCACATAAATAAAGGTGATGCCGAGTTTTTTGTGCATTTCCTTTAGCTCGATCTGCATGTCCTTGCGCATCTTGAGGTCGAGTGCCGCGAGGGGCTCGTCGAGCAGCAGGATTTTCGGCTTATTGACCAGGGCGCGGGCGATCGCGACACGCTGCTGCTGGCCGCCGGACAGGGATTCGACGTCGCGATCCTCGTAGTCCGACATGCTCACGAGCTTGAGCACGCGCTTGACGCGCTTCTCGATCTCGTCCTCAGGCACTTTCTGGAGCTTGAGGCCGAAGGCGATGTTTTCATAGACGTCCAAGTGCGGGAAGAGCGCATAGCGCTGGAATACCGTGTTGAACGGACGTTTGTACGGCGGAATTCCGGAGATGTCCTTGCCGTCGAGGAGGATCTCCCCCTCGTCCGGGGCCAGGAAGCCGGAGATCAGGCGCAGGGTCGTGGTCTTGCCGCAGCCCGAAGGGCCCAGCAGGGTCACGAATTCACCCTTGCGGATGTACAGGCTGATGTCGTCGAGGACGACTTTATCCCCAAACCTCTTGCTGACGTGCTTGAGGTCGATGATGTGTTCCGAGGTGGCTGCCATTCCCCTACCAGAGCTTGATGTTCAGATTGTAGAGAATGCCGATGTTGAAGGCGAACGCGGACTGGAGCTTGTCGTATTGGGCAATCGCGTGCAGGCGCAGATCGCGGGAGTCGCGGAGCGGATAGAACTCGCAGATGGCGCCGATATTCCACCAGGGCTCGATGTCATACTGGATAATCTGGTCGCCTGTCTGGAAGGTCGCATCGGCGGCCGGGACGACCCAGTTGCCGCGCAGGGAGACATCGAACTTGTCAGAGATGGCATAGTTGACGACGCCGTGCAGGGTCCAGCCTTTCACAAATTGGTAGTCCGACATGTCGACGCAATTGGACCAGTCCAGGGTGATGGTCCAGTCGTTGAACAGGAACTGGTTGCCCAGGCTGATGAGCCAGTTGTTCTGCTTGACCGGAGCCTTCGGGCTCGGATCACCGGGAGACATGCTCTGGAACAGGCTGACGCTCCACAGGGGGGCGTACCAGCCATATTCTCCGCCCCACTGGGCGGACCAGGTCCAGAGGCCGCTGCTGAACGGTTTCTCGCCGAAGGGCGAGGTGGTCATCTGCAGGCTGAAGTTGCTCATCTCGGACGGAGTGGTATAGGTGACCTTGCCGCCCCACTGGTAGCAGGCCAGACAACTCCAGAGCGGAGAAGCAAGTCCCGTATGCACCATCCAGTCATAGTCGTCATACTCATGACCACCGGTGGCGATGCAGTTCTTGCCCAGGTTGAAGGTCCAGTTGCCGAACGTCAGATCGACGTAAGCCAGGTCGATGAAATTGGTTTCGTAGCTTTTGCCAAGCGCGTTGAAGAAGGCCCAGGGATCGGCTTCTTCGCCCAGGAACGAATTCCCGCTAAACCAATGGTTGGCGAGTGTCCAGGAGAAATGATCAGAGGCAGAGCCCTCAAATAAAGTGTAAAGTGAAGAATTGCCGAGGGTGAATTCCGTCGCGTCCTTGCCGAAGAAGGGGTTCAGGTCCAGTCGGGCAATAACAGAGACCTCGGCGTAATTACCGAGATCGTCAGCCTCTTGCGAGTGCGCAAGCAAGCCGAGCAGCAGCGCTGCGATCGATAAAAAGTATTTCTTCATTTCCTACCATAAAATTGGGGTTGGTGAAACTTCGGCGCAAAGGTATAAAAATTTTCAGTATTTTTGTGTTTTGGCTATTGATTTTATCCTTTCATGTACAATTTCGACGAAGTTATCAACCGGCGCGGTACGCGCTGCATCAAATACGATACGCTTCAGGAGCACTACGGGCGTACCGATCTTTACGCTATGTGGGTGGCGGACATGGACTTCCGCACCCCTGATTTCATTCTGGACGCGCTTCGCAAGCGCCTGGATCATCCGGTCCTGGGCTACCCTTCCACGGGCGAGGATTATTTTGAAATCGTCTCGAAATGGGTCGAGGACCTGCACGGCTGGAAGGTCCCCGCGAAGGACTTCCGCTACGTGCCGGGCATCGTCAAGGGTTTCGGCTTTGCCGAACGCTGTTTCCTCCAGCCTGGTGACAAGGTGATCATCCAGAAGCCGGTCTATCATCCCTTCCGCATCGTGGCGGAGGAGAGCGGCTTCGAGGTGGTGAACAATCCCCTGCGGCCGGTGTACGACGAAGACGGCTTCGTGAAGACCTATGAAATGGATCTGGAAGACCTCGAGCGCAAGATCGACGCCCGGACGAAGATGCTCCTCCTGTGCAACCCTCACAACCCCGGCGGTGTCTGCTTCCCGGTCGAAACGCTGCGCCGCCTCGCGGAGATCTGCGACCGGCACGGGATCATCGTCGTCTCGGACGAGATTCACTGCGAGATGCTCCTGGGCGGCGTGCAGCACCATCCGTTCGCGTCCGTCAGCGAGGCTGCTGCCCGCTGCGCGATTACCTTTATGGCTCCGTCCAAAACCTTCAATATCGCGGGCGTGGTGAGCTCGTACGTCATCGTGCAGAACCCCGCACTCGCGGAGAAATTCTTCCGTTACCTGGAGTCCAATGAGACGGACTACCCGCCCATTTTCTCGGCCGAAGCCACCCGCGCTGCCTACACGGAAGCGGGAAAGCGCTGGCGCGCGGAGATGCTCGACTACGTGCAGGGCAACGTCGATTTCGTGGATGCCTGGCTGCGCGAGAATCTCCCGCAAATCCGCGCCGTACGGCCGCAGGCCTCGTTCCTCGTCTGGCTCGACTGCCGCAAGCTCGGCCTGAGCCAGCCCGCCCTGGTGGATCTGTTCGTCAACAAGGCCCACCTGGCCCTGAACGACGGTTCCGTCTTCGGCCCCGAAGGCACCGGCTTCATGCGTCTGAACGTCGGTTGCCCCCGCTCCCTGCTTCGCGAGGCCCTTGAATCCCTCGCCGCCGCTCTGCAGTAGCCGCCCTGACCCGGTTTCTCCTTTCGCTATAACCATCACTTCCAACCACATCCAGCTCATAGGAAAAACGTCAGAAGACAGGTGTCCAGAAAAACGTCATTCTGTGCGATATTTGTGGATACCTGTCAGGGTTTTCGGCCATTATCGCCTGTTTTGAGGGGGAGGTATCCACTTTTATTGCGTAGGAGGCAGGTTTTGTGGACACCTGTCGTTTGAGGCGGGCAGGACCTGGCACCAGCGCCGGGCTCCGCGCCCGGCGCTTACGAGCGATCTCCGCGTTCGAACTTTGAGGGTTCGACGCGGAGTGCTCGTTGCCGGCAAGCGAGGTAGCTGCCCGTAAATACTAAGTTACCGGCCAGGATTTTCCGGGAAGACCTGCCAGGTCCCTTCATATTCGACCCATCGGCCAGAATACACCGGGGTTTTCTGGCTGATCTCCACATTTCGTTGGCTGCCAGGGGCGAAAATGGGGTGTTTTGCCCCTGGCGACAAGAAAAACCAGTTACCAGGGGCGCTGGAGGGGTGTTTTGCCCCTGGCCGCGGCTCAACCGACGCCACCGGGCAGGCGCGGGCGCTGCGCGAGCCGTTCCGACGAGCTCGCGCAGCGTCTAGCGGCAGCCGCCGACCACCGTAATGGGAGGCGGCGGTGCCCCGTTTTTGGATGTATCTGATAATGAATTAATTGCTATTTTACTTGCGGGAAAATGCCCGCAAGTAAAAACGTAATTGAAAGAATATTAATTAGTTGTAAAAACAGCAAAACAAAAGAAACCCCACCCTCATTCCGGGCCCCGACCGGGAATCTCTTCTCAGGTTTTTTGTATATTTGCCGGAAGAAGAAACCAATATCTATTAAGTATATGAAAGTTCTGAGAATCTTTTTGTTGACGGCGGTCCTGATGGGGGCTGCCGTGGCGTGCACGCCGAAGCAGGCGGCGGAGAAATCCGCGCTGGAGACGATTATGAGCCGCAAGAGCGTGCGTTCCTATACGGATCAGGCGGTGTCGCCGGAGCAGATCGAGACCCTGCTGCGGGCCGCGATGGCTGCGCCGACGGGCATGAACCTCCAGCCCTGGCGTTTCGTGGTGGTCACGGACCAGGCGGTGAAGGATGCTCTGGCAGGTCCGCGCGGCGGCATGATCGCCCAGGCGCCGGTGGTGTTCGTCGTCTGCGGCCAAACCACGATGTCCCGGGCTCCGTTCGGCCAGCCGGACGCTGCGCCGGTGGAAGTGGAGAACGGCAACTGGAATGCCGACTGCGCCGCTGCCACGGAGAACCTGCTGCTTGCCGCCGAGGCAATCGGTCTGGGTGCCGTGTGGACGGCCTGCTACCCGTATGAGGACCGGATGGCCCCGACCCGCGAGGTGCTCGGCCTGCCGGCCAATGTGACTCCGTACTGCATCGTCCCGGTCGGTTATCCGGCGGGCGACGACCAGCCGAAGGACAAGTGGAAGCCGGAGAACATCCACTACGACCGCTGGTAAACCGTATTACGCTTTCTATTTGTTACCGGACGTAAGGAGCCTCTCCCTGCGTCCGGTAACTGATTTACGTGCGGCACCTGCAGACAAGCATTGGATATTTAAAAAATTTTATTTATCTTTGCTGCGTTATGCGTTTTGTGTATTACCAAAGCTCCAGACGAGACCGAAGATAGGAGGCGTAGAACCCTCCCACATCCTCGGAAATTCAACATTTATTCCCCAATATGAATTTTCGCCCAATAATTGCAATTGACAATCTCGGTTTGTCTTGCCATTAGGGGCCCTATTGTATAGAAATGAGCATCAATGTCATGGTGGCTGACGAAAGCCACACCCGCTTTGCGGAAGAAATTTGTCAGGAGATCTACATCTCCTCCCTGGAGCGCAAGACCGGTATCGCCAAGCGTACGCCGGAGTACATCAACGAAAAAATCCGGGCCGGAAAGGCCGTGATCGCCGTCTCCGACGAGGGCGAGTTCGCCGGCTTCTCCTACATTGAGTCCTGGGGCGGCAAGAGCTTTGTCGCCAACTCCGGTCTGATCGTTGCCCACAAGTTCCGCGGCATGGGTATCGCCAAGCGGATCAAGGAGCAGACCTTCATCCTGTCCCGGAAGCTCTTCCCCGACGCCAAGATCTTCTCCATCACCACCGGCGCAGCCGTGATGAAGATGAACTACGAGTTCGGCTTCCGCCCGGTCCCCTACACCGAGCTCACGGACGATCCGGAGTTCTGGAAGGGCTGCGAGGGCTGCCGCCACTTCGACATCCTGGAGAGCCACGATTACAAGATGTGCATCTGCACGGGCCTGCTTTACGACCCGCAGGAGCACCTGGAGATTCATCACCCGGGCGAATAGTTTCAACAGAACAAAAAAGAAACAGATATGGAAAAGAAGAAAAAAGTCGTCGTCGCCTTCAGCGGAGGTCTGGACACCTCCTACACGGTGATGTACCTGGCCAAAGAGAAAGGTTACGAGGTGCACGCCGCCTGCGCCAACACGGGCGGATTCAGCGCCGAGCAGCTGAAGACCAACGAAGAGAACGCCTACAAGCTGGGCGCCACCAAGTACGTGACCCTCGACGTCACGCAGGAATACTACGCCAAGAGCCTCAAATACATGGTCTATGGCAACGTGCTCCGCAACGGCACCTACCCGATCTCCGTCTCCTCCGAGCGTATCTTCCAGGGCATGGCCATCGCGCGCTACGCCAATGAGATCGGCGCGGACGCCATCGCACACGGCTCCACCGGTGCCGGCAACGACCAGGTCCGCTTCGACATGACCTTCCTGGTGATGTGCCCGAACATGGAGATCATCACCCTCACCCGCGACGGCAACCTCTCCCGCAAGGAGGAGGTCGATTATCTGAACGCTCACGGCTTCAACGCCGATTTCACCAAGCTCAAATACTCCTACAACGTGGGTATCTGGGGCACGTCCATCTGCGGTGGCGAGATCCTCGACTCCAAGCAGGGCCTGCCCGAGAGCGCCTACCTCAAGCAGGTCAGCAAGACCGGCACCGAGATCCTGAGCCTCGGCTTCGAGAAGGGTGAGCTGAAGAGCGTGAACGGCAAGGAATACAGCGACAAGATCGCCGCCATCCAGGCCGTCGAGGCCGTGGGTGCCCCCTACGGCATCGGCCGCGACATGCACGTCGGCGACACCATCATCGGCATCAAGGGCCGCGTGGGCTTCGAAGCCGCTGCCCCGATGCTGATCATCGGCGCGCACAAGTTCCTCGAGAAATTCACCCTGTCCAAGTGGCAGCAGTACTGGAAGGACCAGGTAGCCAACTGGTACGGCATGTTCCTGCACGAGAGCCAGTACCTCGAGCCCGTGATGCGGGACATCGAGGCCATGCTCGAGAGCAGCCAGCGCAACGTGAACGGCACCGTGACACTCGAGCTGCGCCCCTACGGCTTCTCCACCGTGGGCGTGGACTCCCCCGACGACCTCGTCAAGAGCAAGCTCGGCGAGTACGGCGAGACCCAGAAGGGCTGGACGGCCGAAGAGGCCAAGGGCTTCATCAAGGTCACGTCCACGCCGCTGCGCGTCTATTACGGCAACCACAAGGACGAATTCAAGGGCAATGATTAAGGTCGGCATCATCGGCGGCGCCGGCTACACGGCGGGCGAACTCCTCCGCATCCTGGTGAATCATCCGGAAGTGGAGATCGTCTTCGTGCACTCGACCAGCAACGCCGGCAATCATCTCTACGACGTGCACGGCGGCCTGTTCGGCGATACGGACCTGACGTTCAGCGACAGCTACGATCTGGACGCCGTGGATGTGCTCTTCCTCTGTTCCGCCCACGGCAAGAGCCGCGAGTTCTGGGAGCAGAACGCCTGCCCGGAGCGCCTGAAGGTCGTGGACCTGGCGCAGGACTACCGCGACGAGTCCGAAGGCTATGTCTATGGCCTGCCGGAGTGGCAGCGCGACAAGATCCGCGCTGCGCGCAAGATCGCCAACCCGGGTTGCTTTGCCACCGCTATCCAGCTGGCCTTGCTGCCGCTTGCGCACGCCGGCCTGCTGCAGAACACGGTCCACGTGACGGCCATCACCGGCTCCACGGGCGCGGGCGTCAAGCCCGCCGCCACGACCCACTTCAGCTGGCGGACCGACAACCTCTCGACCTACAAGGTCTTCGAGCATCAGCACCTCAAGGAGATCTGCCGCAACCTTTCCCTGGTCGCCGGCCCCTCCTGTCCGTCACTGACCGACCCCGA
Organism: Bacteroidales bacterium; assembly: GCA_016291185.1. The sequence continues at coordinate 14,268 of JAEFAI010000003.1, read as the reverse complement.
TCGGCGAATCCCGATCCAGTTCGTCCCGATGCGGGGCGACTTCGCCCGCGGCATCTTCGCCTCCGTCACGGTGGACACCCCGCTGAGCGGCGAAGAAGCGCTCGCGCTCTATCAGAAATACTACGCCGACGCGGCGTTTACCTTTGTCTCCGACCGTCCGGTGGACCTCAAGCAGGTGGTCAACACCAACAAGGCCATCGTGGCTCCGGAGGTGCACGACGGCACGCTGGTCGTCTCGTCCGTGATCGACAACCTGCTCAAGGGTGCGTCCGGCCAGGCGGTCCAGAACATGAATTTGATTTTTGGCATTCCCGAGACTACGGGCCTCAAGCTGAAGGCTTCAGCATTTTAGGAAGATATGGAACTCTTCGATGTATATTCCCTGTTCGACGTCACGCCGGTGAAGGCGAAAGGCTGCACCGTCTGGGACGACAAGGGTCAGGAATACCTCGACCTCTACGGCGGTCACGCCGTGATTTCCGTCGGCCACAGCCATCCTCACTATGTGGCTGCCTTGACGGAGCAGTTAAATAAAATAGGCTTCTACTCCAACAGCGTGCGCAACCCGCTGCAGGAAGAACTGGCGCGCCGTATCGGCGAAGTCAGCGGCTATGAGGATTACAGCCTCTTCCTGGACAACAGCGGCGCGGAGTCGAACGAGAATGCCGCCAAGCTGGCGTCCTTTGCCACCGGCAAGGACCGCATTATTGCCTTCCGCAAGAGTTTCCATGGCCGCACGTCCGGCGCCGTGGCGCTGACGGACAACCCCGCCATCGTCTCCCCTTTCAACGCCCATCACCGCGTGACCTTCGTCGATCTGAATGACGGCGAGGCCGTGCAGGACGAACTGCAGAAGGGCGGCGTGGCCGCGGTCATCATCGAGGGCATCCAGGGCTGCGGCGGCATCAACCTGCCGACCATCGGCTTCATGCAGGCGCTGCGTCGCATGTGCGACCAGTACGGCGCCGCACTCATCCTCGATGAGGTGCAGAGCGGCTACGGACGCACGGGTAAGTTCTTCGCTCACCAGTGGGCCGGCATCAAGCCCGACATCATCACCATGGGCAAGGGCATCGCCAACGGCTTCCCCTGCGGCGGCATCCTCATCTCCCCGCGCTTCGTGGCACGCAAGGGCATGCTCGGCACGACCTTCGGCGGCAATTACCTCGCCTGCGCGGGCGCGCTCGCCGTGCTCGATATCATTGAGAAAGAAGGCCTGATGGCAAACGCCCTCGCCGTCGGCGAGTATATCAAGGAGTCGCTCCCGGATAACGGCCGCATCAAGGACGTGCGCGGCAAGGGCCTGATGCTCGGCATCGAGTTCCACGAGAACGTCGCTTCCCTGCGCCAGAAACTCCTCTACGACAAGCACATCTTCACCGGCGTGGCCGGGCAGAATATGATCCGGCTCCTCGCCCCGCTGTGCCTGACGAAGGCCGAGGCGGACCGGTTCCTCTCCGCATTCCAAGAAGTCCTCGCATAATGAAATCATTCTTTCACGTCAGCGATATCGGCGACCTCGGCGCTGCGCTCGAGGAAGCGAAGCAGGTAAAGGCCAATCCCTTTGCCTGGAAGCACCTGGGCGAGAACAAGACCATCATGCTGGTCTTCTTCAACAGCAGCCTCCGCACGCGCCTGAGCAGCCAGAAGGCAGCGCTCAACCTCGGCATGAGCCCCATCGTGCTCAACATCGGTCAGGACAGCTGGAAGCTGGAGACCGAGATGGGCGTGGTGATGGACGGCGACAAGTCCGAGCACCTGCGTGAGGCCATCCCCGTGATGACCTCCTACTGCGACATCATCGGCATCCGCTCCTTTGCGGGCCTGCAGGACCGGGATTTCGACTACAGCGAGACCGTCCTGAAGCAGTTCGTGGAGTATGGCGGCAAGCCCGTCATCAGCCTCGAATCCGCCACGGTACACCCCTGCCAGGCCTTTGCGGACTTGATCACCATCGAGGAGTACCGCAAGAAGAAGCGCCCCAAGGTGGTGCTGACCTGGGCTCCGCACCCGCGTGCCCTGCCCCAGGCCGTGCCGAATTCCTTCGCGGAATGGATGAACGCGGCAGACGTAGACTTCGTGATTACGCACCCGCACGGCTACGAGCTCGATCCGGCCTTCGCCGGCAACGCGCCCGTCGAATACGACCAGATGAAGGCCCTGGAAGGCGCCGACTTCGTCTATGCCAAGAACTGGAGCTGCCCGGGCGTGACCGATCCCGCCCAGTACGGACAGATCCTGAGCAAGGACATGGGCTGGACGGTGGACGCGAAGCACATGGCCGTGACCAATAACGCTTACTTCATGCACTGCCTGCCCGTGCGGCGCAATATGATCGTCTCCGACGAGGTGATTGACGCTCCCACGAGCCTGGTCATCCCGGAAGCGGCCAACCGTGCCGTCTCCGCGCAGGTGGTGATGAAACGAATGCTGGAAAGCTTATGATCAGTCTCTATAAGATCGGTGGCAACGTGGTGGACGACCCGCAGGCGCTCGAGCGCTTCTGCGCGGAATTTGCGGCCCTGCCGGGTCCGAAAGTCATCGTCCACGGCGGCGGCGTGCGCGCCACCCAGGTGCAGAAAGCCCTGGGGCAGGAACCCGTCAAGATCGAAGGGCGTCGCGTCACGGACGCGGCCACGCTCGAGGTCGTGACGATGGTCTATGCCGGCTGGTGCAACAAGGACATCGTCGCCCGCCTGCAGGCGCACGGCTGCAACGCCATCGGCTTGTCGGGCTGCGACGGCAGCGTGGTCACCGCGCGCAAACGCGCCCCGAAAACCCTCTCCGACGGCGTCACCGTCGTGGATTTCGGCTTCGTGGGCGACGTCACAGCGGCCTCCGTCAACGTTCCTTTTATTAAGCAGCTTCTGGATGCCGGCCTGGTGCCGGTGTTCAGCGCCATCAACCACGACGGCGCCGGCCAGCTGCTCAACACGAACGCCGATACCATGGCGGCTGCAATTTCTGTCGCTTTGGGGGCAAAATTATTTTATTGTTTCGAGAAAAATGGCGTACTTTGTGACCGGAATGACGACGACAGTGTCATCCCCTCCCTCGATCCGGCCGGATTCGAGCGCCTCAAGGCGGAAGGACGCGTCGCAGAGGGGATGATTCCCAAGCTGGAAAACTCCTTTGCAGCCCTGCGGGAAGGTGCCTGCGGGGTCGTCATCCGGAACGCCGCCCATCTGCTGGAACCGGGCGGCACAGAATTGAAGATATGAGTTTGTACGAAGATTCCATCAACCTGCTGCGGCAAATGGTCCGCATCCCTTCCCTCTCCGGGCAGGAGGCGGCGGTGGTCGCCTGCGTCCGGGAAGCGCTGGCCGGTTTCGGAATCCCGTGCGAAGAAGTCCGAGGCAACCTGCTGGCGCTGAACCGACGTTTCGACCCGTCCAAGCCCACGATTGCCCTGGATGCCCATCTCGATACGGTTCCCGTCAATCATGGCTACACCCGCGACCCGTACGATTCGGGGAACGATCCCGATATTGTTTATGGACTTGGCTCCAATGATGATGGCGGAAGTGTAGTGTCTATGATTGCTGCTTTCCGCCATTTTTATGAGCAGGAGCTCCCCGTCAACCTGATGCTGATCCTCTCCCGCGAGGAGGAGGTCAGCGGCCCTGACGGCACACGCTGGATTTTCGCGCCTGACGGCCTGTTCGCAACGGACAGCCGCTGGCCCCGGCCGCAGTGGGTTATCGTGGGCGAGCCTACGCAGATGCGCGCTGCGACCAGCGAGCGCGGCCTGCTGGTGCTGGACGGCGAAGCGCAGGGCGTCAGCGGCCACGCGGCGCGCGGTGAGGGCGTGAATGCCCTCTACATCGCCCTGGACGACATCCAGACCCTGCGGGGGCACCATTTCACGAAGCATTCCCCGCGCATGGGCGACGTCCGCCTGAGCGTCACGCAGATCGAGGCCGGTCAGGCGCACAACGTCATCCCCGACCGCTGCCACTTCGTGGTGGACATCCGCCCCACGGAGCAGTACACCAACGAAGAGATTGTCGAGGAGCTGCAGGCGCGCTGCCAGAGCACGCTCAAGGCGCGCAACCTCGCCAATCGCTCTTCGGCCACCCGCGAAGGCTCTCCGCTGCTCCGTGCCGCCGAAGCGCTGGGCATCGAGACCTTCTCATCGCCGACCACCTCCGACTGGATGCGCATCCCCGTGGATGCTATCAAGATGGGCCCCGGCGACTCCTCCCGCTCCCACAAGGCGGACGAATTCATCCGCACGCAGGAGATCCGCGAGGGTATTGATAAGTATATAGCATTTATTGAGATGTTCTATGGCAACACTTTGGAATAAAGGTACTTCTGCGACGGAAGCAGTGGATCGTTTCACGGTCGGTAACGACCGCGTGCTTGACCTGCGCCTGGCCCGTTACGACGTGCAGGGCTCCCGCGCGCACATCAAGATGCTGGAGCATATCGGCCTGCTGAGCGCCGATGAACTGAAGGCACTCGACGCTGCCCTCGCCCGCATTGCGGAGCGCATCGAGAAGGGCGACTTTGTGCTGGAGCCGGACGTCGAGGACATCCACTCGCAGGTGGAGCTGCTGCTCACCCGCGAACTGGGCGAGATGGGCAAAAAAATCCACTCCGGCCGCTCCCGCAACGATCAGGTGCTCGTGGACCTGAAGCTCTTCCTGCGTGACGAGCTGAAGGGCGTCCGCGAGGAAGTGCTCACTGTCTTCCGCACCCTCCAGCGCCTCAGCGAGCAGCATAAAGAGGTGCTCCTGCCGGGCTATACGCACGCGCAGGTGGCGATGCCCTCCTCCTTCGGGCTCTGGTTCGGCGCCTATGCCGAAGCGCTCGTGGACGATATGTACGGCCTGGGCGGCGCCTACAAGATAGTGAACCGCAACCCGCTCGGCTCCGCCGCCGGTTACGGCAATTCCTTCCCGCTCGACCGCCAGATGACGACCGACCTGCTGGGCTTCGCCTCCCCGGTCTATAACAGCGTCGCGGCGCAGATGCAGCGCGGCCGCACCGAGCGCGCCGTAGCTTCTGCCCTGGGCGGCATCGCGCTGACGCTCAATAAATTCGCAGCTGACTGCTGCATGTATATGTGCCCGAATTTCGGCTTCATCCACTTCCCGGACGAGCTGACCACGGGCTCCAGCATCATGCCGCACAAGAAGAACCCCGACGTGTGGGAGATCCTCCGCGGCAAGTGCAACCGGATCCTCGCCTGCGAGAACGAAATCGCCCTGCTCTGCAGCAATATGCCGCACGGCTACCACCGCGACTACCAGCTCCTCAAGGACATCCTCTTCCCCGCCCTGGAGCTGATGCACGAGTGCCTGCAGATGACGGACTACATGCTCCAGCATATCGAGATCAACGAGAAGATTCTCGACAACAAGCTCTACGACTACCTCTTCACGGTCGAGGAGGTGAACCGGCGCACGCTCGCCGGCACGCCTTTCCGCGAAGCGTACAAGCAGGTGGGCATTGAGGTGAACGAGGGCCGCTTCCGCTACAGCGGCGGCGACAAGGCCACGCTCAAGGCCTCCGACCTCGGCCACACCCACCTGGGCAGCCTGGGCAACCTTTGTAACGACAAGATCGCCGCGCTGATGGATGCGGCATCCAATTGGAAATAAAAAACTATGGCAACACGCAAAAAAGCGACACTCGTCCTGCAGAACGGACAGAAAATGGAAGGCTGGAGCTTCGGCTACGACGGCCCCTGCGACGGAGAAGTGGTCTTCTCCACGGCGATGGTGGGCTACCCCGAGAGCCTCACGGATCCTTCCTATTCCGGCCAGATCCTCTGCGTCACCTACCCCCTCATCGGCAACTATGGCATCCCGCCCATGGAAGTGGATGCCGACGGCATCTGCAAGACTTTCGAGTCTGAGAAGATCCACGTCCGCGGCCTGATTATCTCCGACTACAGCGAGGAGTACAGCCACTGGGACGCCGTCAAGAGTCTGGGCGAATGGCTGCAGGAGCAGAAGATTCCCGGCATCTGCGGCATCGACACGCGCGCGCTGACGCAGATCATCCGCGAGGAAGGCGCCATGCTCGGCCAGATCGTGCCGGAAGGCAACGAGCCCGTCGCGCAGGTGCCCGATCCGAACCTGGACAATCAGGTGGCCATTGTCAGCTGCAAGGAAGTGATCCGCTACGGCAAGGGCGACAAGAAGGTGGTCCTGGTGGACTGCGGCGTCAAGCACCAGATCCTACGCTGCCTGGTGCAGCGCGGCGTGGAGCTGATCCGCGTGCCCTGGGATTACGACTTCAACCAGTTGGAGTGGGACGGCCTGTTCATCTCGAACGGCCCGGGCAACCCGGCGCTTTGCGGCGTCACCGTGGAGCACATCCGCAAGGCCCTGGAGGGAAATAAGCCCGTCTGCGGCATCTGCATGGGCAATCAGCTGCTCAGCATCGCCGCCGGCGCTTCCACGTATAAATTGAAATACGGCCACCGCTCCCACAACCAGCCGGTGCGCCAGGCGGGCACGGACAAGTGCTTCATCACCTCGCAGAACCACGGCTTCGCGGTGGACGACAGCCGCCTGCCGGAGGGCTGGGAGCCCTACTTCATCAATATGAACGACGGCACCAACGAGGGCATCCGCCACATCTCCAAGCCCTTCTTCTCCGCTCAGTTCCACCCGGAGGCCTCCAGCGGCCCGGTGGACACGGAATTCTTCTTTGACGACTTTATCTCCAGATTATGATCGACTCCAATATAAAGAAAGTGCTGGTGCTCGGCTCGGGCGCCCTTAAGATCGGCGAGGCCGGCGAATTCGACTACAGCGGCTCGCAGGCCCTCAAAGCCCTCCGCGAGGAGGGCATCCAGACGGTCCTCATCAACCCTAACATCGCCACGGTGCAGACCTCCGAAGGCGTGGCCGACAAGGTCTATTTCCTGCCCGTGACCCCCTTCTTCGTGGAGAAGGTCATCAAGAAAGAGAAGCCGCAGGGCATCCTGCTCTCGTTCGGCGGCCAGACCGCGCTTAACTGCGGTGTGGAGCTCTACAAGAGCGGCGTCCTCGAGGCGAACAACGTGCAGGTGCTCGGCACTCCGGTCCAGTCCATCATCGACACCGAGGACCGCGAGCTCTTCGTGGAGCGCCTGGACGAGATCGGCGTCAAGACGATCAAGTCGCACGCCGCGGCCAACCTCGAAGAGGCCCGCGCCGCTGCACGCGAGGTCGGCTACCCGGTCATCATTCGCGCGGCCTACGCGCTGGGCGGCCTGGGCTCCGGCTTCTGCGAGAACGAAGACGAGTTGGAGACCGTGGCCCGCAAGGCTTTCTCCTTCTCCCCGCAGGTGCTCGTCGAGAAGTCCCTGCGCGGCTGGAAAGAAATTGAGTATGAGGTCGTCCGCGACCGCTACGACAACTGCATCACGGTCTGTAACATGGAGAACTTCGACCCGCTCGGCATCCACACCGGCGAGAGTATCGTGGTGGCTCCTTCCCAGACCCTGACCAACGACGAATACCACTACCTGCGCAAGATCGCCATCGACATCGTCCGCCATGTCGGCATCGTCGGCGAGTGCAACGTGCAGTACGCCTTCAGCCCGGAAGGCGAGGACTACCGCGTCATCGAGGTGAACGCCCGTCTGAGCCGTTCCTCCGCTCTGGCCTCCAAGGCCACGGGCTATCCCCTCGCCTTCATCGCCGCCAAGCTCGGCCTCGGCTACGGCCTCTACGAGCTGAAGAACTCCGTGACCAAGACCACCCCGGCCTTCTTCGAGCCGGCGCTGGACTACGTGGTCTGCAAGATTCCCCGCTGGGACCTTGCCAAGTTCAAGGGCGTGTCCCGTGAGATCGGCTCCAGCATGAAGAGCGTCGGCGAAGTGATGGCCATCGGCCGCAGCTTCGAAGAAGCCATCCAGAAGGGTCTGCGCATGATCGGCCAGGGCGCCAACGGCTTTGTCTGCAACAAGCCGTTCAAGCGCGAAGACCTGGACGAGGCGCTCAAGACCCCGACCGATACGCGCATCTTTGCCATCGCCGCTGCCTTCGAGGCCGGCTACACGGTGGACCGCATCCACGAGTTGACCAAGATTGACCGCTGGTTCCTCTGCAAGCTGGCCGGCATCGAGAACACCTACCGCGAGCTCGAAGCCTGCAAGAAGCTGACGGACATCGGCTTCGACCTCCTCAAGAAGGCCAAGTGCCAGGGCTTCTCGGATATCCAGATCGCCCGCGTGCTCGGCACGCCCGAGGCCAAGGTGCGCGAGCTGCGCGCCTTCCTGGGTCTGCGCCCGCATGTGAAGCAGATCGATACCCTGGCTGCGGAGTTCCCTTCCTCGACCAATTACCTGTATCTGACATACAACGGCGAGACGGACGACGTCTCGTTCGACGATGTTTCCAATACGGTCATCGTCCTGGGCTCCGGCGCCTACCGCATCGGCAGCTCCGTGGAGTTCGACTGGTGCGGCGTGAATGCCCTGAACACCCTGCGCAGCAGCGGTTACAAGGCCATCATGATCAACTACAACCCCGAGACCGTCTCCACCGACTACGACGTCTGCGACCGGCTCTATTTCGACGAGCTGAGCTTCGAGACGGTGATGGAGATCTGCGGGATGGAGAAGCCTTACGGTGTGATCGTGAGCGTGGGCGGCCAGATCCCGAACAACCTGGCTGTTCCCCTGATGCGTGCCGGCGTGCACATTTTAGGAACGACGGCCCACGATATCGACCGCGCGGAGGACCGCAACAAGTTCTCCCAGATCGTCGATAAGCTCGGCATCGACCAGCCTCGCTGGAGCGAGCTGACGACGATGGAGGATGTGGACAAGTTCGTCGAGGAAGTCGGCTTCCCGGTGCTCGTGCGTCCTTCGTACGTGCTCTCTGGCGCCGCTATGAACGTCTGCTACAGCAAGGAAGACCTCCGCATCTTCCTCGACATGGCCGTCGAGGTCTCCGAGGAGCATCCGGTGGTCATCAGTTCCTTCATGCAGCGCTGCAAGGAGCTGGAATGCGACGCCGTGGCCGATGGCGGCAAGGTGATCGCCTACGCGATCTCCGAGCACATCGAGTTCGCGGGCGTGCACTCCGGCGACGCCACCATCCAGTTCCCGCCGCAGAAGATCTACGGCATCACGGCCGCCAAGATCCGCAAGACCGCGGCAGCCATTGCCGCTGAGCTGCATATCACCGGCCCGTTCAACATCCAGTTCCTCGCCACCGACAACTACATCAAGGTGATCGAGTGCAACCTGCGTGCCTCCCGCAGCTTCCCGTTCGTGTCCAAGGTCTTGAAGGTCAACCTCATCGACCTGGCCACGCGCTGTATGCTCGGCCAACGCCCGGAGAAGATCGACATCGATCCCTTCGAGCTCGACTACGTCGGCATCAAGTGCTCGCAGTTCTCCTTCGCCCGTCTGGGCAAGGCGGACCCGGTGCTGGGCGTGGATATGGCTTCTACCGGCGAGGTGGGCTGCATCGGCGACAATCTCAATGAGGCCCTGCTCAAGTCCATGCTCTCCGTGGGCCACCGCATCCCGCAGAAGTCCATCCTCATCTCCTCGGGTAACCCGATCCAGAAGGCTGACCTGCTGCGCGCCTGCCAGCTCCTCTCGGACAAGAACTATACGATCTACGCCACGGGCGGTACGGCCAAGTACCTGAATGAGAACGGCGTCCCGGCCATCCAGGCCCTCTGGCCGAACGAGCAGGCCGACGGCGCTCCCGCCGCCCTGGACCTGATCCGCAAGCACGAAGTGGAGCTGGTGATCAACATCCCCAAGAACTTCACCCACAGCGAGCTCAGCAATGGCTACCAGATGCGTCGCGCAGCCATCGACTTCAACGTGCCGCTCATCACCAACAGCCGCCTTGCGACGGCCTACATCCGTGCCTTCTGCGCCGTTCCGCAGGACGCGATCAGCATCAAGAGTTGGGATGAGTATTAGTCAAAACCTGTCCTTGCCCGTCGAGATCAAAGAAGTCACCACGCGGCGTGAACTGAGAACGTTCGTCAATTTTCCGGAGAAGCTCTACCGGGACAACCCTTATTATGTCCCGCCGCTCGTGTTTGACCAGATGGATACCCTGGACCAGAAGAAAGGGGCGGCGCAGGAATTCTGCGACTCCAAGCTCTATCTGGCCTACAAAGGCGGCGAGCTGGTGGGCCGTGTGGCCGCCATCGTCAACCACAGAGCCAACGAGCAGTGGAACCACAAGCAAGTACGCTTTGGTTGGATCGATTTCATCGATGACCGGGAGGTGTCCCGTGCTCTGATGGACAAGGTGGAGGAATTCGGCCGGCAATACGGCATGGATTCCGTCGTGGGGCCGCTGGGCTTCACGGATTTTGACCCGGAAGGCATGCTCGTGGACGGATACGACCAGGTCAGTACCATGGCCTTGATTTACAACCATCCGTACTACAACGACCACCTGGCCGAAATGGGCTTCGAGAAGGATGCCGATTGGCTGGAATACCGGATGTTCTTCGACGGCACCACGCCGGAGCGCTATGACCGGATGCGCAAAATCGTCCTCCAGCGGGCCAATTGCCACGTGCGCAAAATCACCCGCAAGATGATCCGGAAGGAGGGTTACGGCCAAAAGGTGTTCGACTGCATCAACAAATGCTATAAGGATCTCTACAATTTTACCGTCCTCCCGCAGCATATGGCGGAAAAGTACCTGGGATTCTATTTGAAACTCCTGGACCTGCGCTATCTTTCCATGATCGAGAACGAGAAAGGCGAACTGGTCGCATTCGGCATTACCATGCCCTCTATCTCCGGTGCCCTGCAGAAGACCCGCGGCAAGCTGTTCCCCTTCGGCTGGTTCCATATCCTCAGATCCCTGTTGTCAAAGCGCGAAGGCGGCGCGGAAATGCTGCTGGTCGGTGTGATTCCCGAATACCAGCATACGGGCCTGAACTCCATCTTGGTCCTGGAAATCCTGAACGCCTATCATCAGGACGGGATCAAGTGGGCCGAGACCAATGCCATCCTGGAGACCAACCAGATCTGTCTGCGGCAGTTCGAGGTTTTCCGCCTGGAATGCCGCAAACGGCGCCGCTCCTACATCAAGAAACTGGATTAGATGGCTGGCAAGCGACTTCCCTGGCATCTGCTGGCGCTCGTCGTCGTGGCCATCTGGGGCCTGACCTTCGTGAGCACCAAGACTTTGATTTCCGCAGGACTCGATCCTGCGGAGATCTTTGTTGTTCGCTTCTCGATGGCCTACCTCGGCATCTGGCTCTTCTCCGTCATTCGCCGGCTTGACCGGCGAATCCTTTCCCTCTTCGCCCGCACCTGGCAGGATGAGCTGATTTTCGTCTTCCTGGGCCTGACGGGCGGCTCCTTCTACTTCCTGGCGGAAAACACGGCCCTGGCGCACACGCAGGCGAGCAACGTCTCTTTCCTGGTGTGCAGCGCGCCGCTCTTCACCGCGCTCTTTTCCTTAATCTATCGGCGCGTCCGCCACGACCGCTTCGCCGACGCCCTGGAGCGCATTGGTTCCGGCTGGATGCTAGCGCTGGGCACGCTCCTGGCCCTCGGCGGTATGGCCCTGATGATGTTCGACGGACAGCGCGTCCAGGTGTCGCTGCGCGGCGACCTGCTGGCCCTCGGCGCAGCCCTTTGCTGGGCGTTGTACAGCCTGTTCATCGGAAAGATTACGGATGAATACGGCGCTGTTTTCGCCACGCGCAAGGTCTTCTTCTACGGGCTATTGACGATACTCCCCTTCCTGCTCGGACGCGATTTCGCTCCGCTGGAGCTTTTCCTGCAGCCGGTGGTCTGGGGGAACCTACTCTTCCTGGGCCTCTGCGCTTCCCTCGCCTGCTTCGTGGCCTGGAACCTGGTGACGGCCCGGCTCGGCAACATCACCGCCGTCAACTACGTTTATCTGAACCCCGTGTTCACCCTGATCTCGGCGATGCTCCTGCTCGGCGAGCGGCTCACGCCCGCCGGTGCCATCGGCTCCGCCCTGATCCTCGTGGGCGTCATCCTTGCCGGGAGACGCATTTAATCGCATTTTTCTACGCGAAATCGCAAATTAAATTTGGTGGATTCACAAACTGTTCCTATATTTGCAATCCCAAAACGCAACTGGTGCTGTAGCTCAGATGGTAGAGCAAAGGACTGAAAATCCTTGTGTCGGCAGTTCGATTCTTCCCAGCACCACGGAAACCCCTTTCAGAGCAATCTGAGAGGGGTTTTGCTATAAAAAACCTTCCTAAAACCTTCCTAAAATTCGGTATTGATACGAAAAAGGTCTGGTAAAGCCCATCACGAGTTTCACCAGACCGTAGCGAAAATAAAGTCAGCAACTAAGGTGCTGCTTCAGGGGCAAAGGTAGTAAGTTTTTGTGGAAATGCGGAATTCTTCGTATCTTTATTCTGCCGACCTGCAACCTAAACACCTTGTCCTATGAAAATCTTAATCGACAACGGACACGGCTGTGAAACTGCAGGAAAGCGCTCCCCTGACGGCGACGCAGATCAGGAAGCAGCCTTCTATATTCTCAAGCACACAGCCTGTGCAAGCTGCCTGACCGAGAACGGATTTATGGATTGCCGCCGCTCCTGCGACTTCCTCCTGAGCGACGAAGGCAAGGACGCCATCACCCGGCTCCACGTTGACGGAATTGTTTCCTACGTGCGCGCCTGTGAATAAAATCAACGTAACCTCAACGGCCGGCCAACGGTATGGCGTGGCGCGTTCCGAGGTGGTTCTTGCCACACATCCCCAACAGACCCCTTAAAGAGGTTATTGGGCCGCATGCCTTATATGGCACATAATCAAGACGTTAAGTGTAGAACTATACACAAATTCCGACGATATTCAGGGCAAAACCAACAAAAATTCCGACGAATGCATCACAATCAATGGTACTTATCAAGGACTGAAACACAGTAGTCTATGGCCTTCATCTGAGCCCTCAACTCCCTACGGGTTGAGGGTTTATCATCAAGTTCTACCAAGCGTGCCTTGAGTTCATCCTTGCGCTGGAGCATCAGGTCACGGGCTTTTTTATAGTACGATTCCTGTGCGATTACCACCTCCATTGGCTCACTGGCTGGGTCGAGCAGTCCCTTCACAGCCTGGAACACCTTATCCTGCAAGGAAGGCATTGAAGAACCAGTATAGAGAAACTCCAGAACCATCTTATAGACTTTGCAGAACAATTCCTCGTTAATATGAAGACCGCGTTTCTTGGTCATTGGGCGTATTGAGATCGTATTCTCCCTCTCTATTGAGAATCCGGAGCCATCTATCCCCTGATGACAACATATTTTAATATGCTTGCTGGGCTTCTGAAAGAATGCGTGAAAAACAAAGCTATTATCATTCTTGTTGCGTTCAAGAAAGTAATCGCCACTCTTGACGTTCATCCCCTGCAGTTCGTCATAGTTAGCGTTGAAATACTCATTAAACTGCTCCTCCGATATGCGTTTTATCTTATAACCATCCTCTGACTTTGGAACAGTATCGTCAACGGGTGAATGCCGTGCAATCGATGCCCAGATACAAGGCTTCCAAGTATAATCGCTATGAACACATATGTCGTATTCCTTGTTGACTTTGTGTATAAAATCAAGGTTGGGATACCTTCCGTATGAAGAAGATTCGATGTAGAATTTGGTGTTACTCATGGCTTTTGGATTCTGTTCCAACTACAAAGATACTCGCTTCCGACGACACGAAAAAGCCCCAGCGCCGGAGCGCCAGGGCAGAAAGGTTTAGGTTTGGCCCGGATGACCGAGAGCGGCTTAGGCGCCGGCTTCCCACTTGGTCTCCGCCAGCATCACCTGGGACTTGACGCCGGTGCTGGAGTCAACCAGGTAGTAGCGGAAGAAGATCTTCGGAGCGGCAGCACTAGGGGCGCCGTTCTTGGCCACGTAGTCCGCACGGATATCCACGGCGGCTGCGGTAGGCTCTTCCACGAGCTTGATGGCGGCTGCGGAAGCGTGGGCACGGCTCACACCGTTGGACTTGCCTTCGGTGGCCTCGATGACCAGGAAGATGCCGCCGTTGTCAGCGGGAGCCTGGTCCAGCTTGAAGGTGAAGGTGTCACCCTGGCACACGATGGTGGCAGAGCTGGGAGCCTCCACGGAGTTGATCTCCGGAGGAGTTACCAGAACCTGGCCGCCGAGGGTGACGATCCAGTAACCCGCTGATTATCAGCGGGTTTTCTTTTTTTTGGTCCCACTTTCCGTCCCACTTTTTGAAGAAAACTGCCTTATATCTGACTATACAAAAATAGCCTGTACATGGCGTTATGTGGTCGTTTTTCAGTATGGTCGCCTATACTCTAATGGTCGCTT
>JAEFAI010000024.1 GCA_016291185.1 Bacteroidales bacterium | reverse complement strand
TTGTTTTCACGCTCGCGGAGCTCGTTATTCTTGTTGTTCACGAAATTCTCGTGCTCGCTCTTGAGCTGGAGGAATTTCTCCTTGGCCTGCAGGATCTTCTGCTGTTTGATGCTTTCGGCCTCGAGCTTCGCCTTCTCGATGATGGCGTCCGCGCGTCCCTTGGACGCGGAGCGGCTGACGAGTATATAAATTGCAAGGGCCAGGACGGCTCCGGCAACTGCTGCTAGGATGTAGTACAAAAACATAGTTAGTATATATAATTAACAGTATCCACTCTCTTGCGGAGCAGATACTGTTATGAAAAAAAAGCCGTCAGCCGAGCTTTCAGAAAGCCTCTGATTATGTTTTGGGCTCCGTTCTGTATCGGGCTTCCCGTCTGGCGGGCTTGCCTTCCTCAGCGCGAGTAGACCCGGTTCCGAAGAACTTGTTGTTTTCAGAAGATGGGCCTGACGGCTATTACTTTTTCGTTACACCTTCCAGATAGGTCGCCACATCCCCCTGAAGTGTCTCCACCTCCTCTACGAGGCGCGACATTTTCTTCTGGGCGGAGAGCTTGCCGGCCGCTTCCTGGATCGCCACGAAGACCAGCTTGTCCTCCGGACTGCTGTCCGGGAACCGGGCGTCGAACTTCGTCACCATCTCGGAAACCTCGGCGGCCGCAAGGCGCATCAGTTGCTCCATCTCGGGAGAGGCGGCACTGAGGCGATACGGCTTGCCCGCAACTTTCAATGTGATGTCCTGGGCCATATCAGTTCTCCAGCAGCTTTATGCATTTGTCAATCTCGTGGATCAGCCGATCGATCCGGGCCTTGGACTCCGCAGGGTCGCCGGCGGCCTGGAAAGCTCGCAGCAGGTCGAGATTGTCTATCTGTTGGTTCAAATCAGCAATCTGCTCCTTGTACTTCAGGTTCTTCTCCTCGCTCGCGGCCAGCTTCCCGGCAAGTGTGTCCGCCCGCTGCCTTTCGGCCTCGTATAGCGCAATCAACTTGGCGATATTTGACTTGACATCTTCGAGCATCGCAGACGATACCTAACATACAATACGCAAATATAATAAAATTTCGTCAAATCATCAAGAGCTATTCGCTCACGATGATACCGCCGCCGGCGTTGTCCCCGCCGTGTCCGTGGCCATGGCCTTCCTCATAGTGCGCATGTGCCGGCATCTCGGGATAAGGAAGTTCTATCTCGAAATAATCGAAGTCGATGTCCGTCCAAGTCCCCTGGGCAAGAATCATCGCAGGTTCAATATCCTGGGCAGTAATCTCACGTGTCGGATCGAAAGAATCCCGCGGAAATGCATAAAGAAAGTGATGTACCGTCCAACGCTGATTAATAAAGACAAAGTTCCACATAGCCCAGGCAGACACGGTGAAATCCTCTGTTCTCTGGTACTTATAAATTTTATCCTTTTCTATCCTGGCCGCAAAAGCATCGTAATATTTTTCGAAACCGCTCACTTTCTTCACGATCGTGGTTTCGCCGCCGATGTGCCCATAAACGCCGTCAACGTCCACCTGGCCGAAAAGAAGCAGATCGGAATCATTCACATACCAGGTATTGATAGGAATATCACGTTCCCAATAATCATCATACTCAGAATAGCTGTAAGCATAGGTTGAATAGTGAGTATTATACAGATAGCCGAAGTTCAACTGAAGTTCATCACCTTCGCCATAGATGGTCGCCGTATCAATATAATAGTTATCGACTAGCTCTCCGACCATCACCTCGGAAGCCACCTCCGAATGACCGCCGGCGAAGGTCGTCGGGACAATCACGGGGAAGGTCTTGGACTTGAGAATGGTCGTGCCGCTGACCGTCAGGGTAAGCGAAGTCTGTTTGACGGCTTCGCCTTCGGCAGCCTGGAAGGAGATGACGGCCTGGCCCTCGCTGTAAGATACCGTAGAACCGGGCAGCGTCTCAAAACCGGAAATCACAAATTCATCGGTAAAAACGGCTCCGTCCAGACGGAAGACGTCGACGGTGATGTTACCGGAAGCACCTTTCACGGTGAATGCTGATTCAAGCGACTCGGGCGTACAGGCGACAAACAAAGCAGCCAGTAGCAGGAATGCAATACACTTTCTCATAATAAACGTGGTTATGTTCTGTTACAATATGCGAAGATACGAAAAAAAAGAGAACCCGCAACCGAGGTTGCGGGTTCTCCGGGAGAGTAATATTTATCTAAAGAATTAATTAATTCTTCGGCTTGATGATAACGGTGCGGCTCAGCACATCGTTGTTGAAGAAGAGCGGATCGACACCACCGTAGGCGACAGTCTCGAGCTTGCTGGCAGGAACGCCCTGGGACACGAGGAAGTCGAACACGGCCTTGGCACGCTGCTCGGAGAGGGTCTGGTTGCGCTTGGCGCTACCCGTCTTCTTGTCAGCATAACCGGCGACGACGAACTTGGCATCAACACCCTTGATCTCGTCAGCATAGATCTGCAGGCGAGCCTTGTCCTTCTGGGTGAGGACAGCCTTGTTGATATCGAAGAAGACAGCGGTGGAAGCGGGGATCTCCTTGTTGACGAGCTTCTCGACCTCCTTGATGACCTCCTTCTCGACCACCTTCTCGATGATCTTCGGGTTCTTCTCAGCGTACTCGCGGGCCAGAGCGTCAGCAGCCTCCTTGGAGAGGTAGCCGGCAGCAGCGGCAGCGGCAGCAGCGCGGGCGAACTTGCCATGCTTGCCACCGATGGTCCAGATGGCGTTCAGGGTCACGCGGCCGGTACCCTCACCCTTGCGATACTGGGAAGCGTCGCCGAAGATGGACGGGGTGATGCCGAAACGACCCTCGAGAGCGAGCTCGAAAGCGTTGGTGATGTTGTAACCGAGGCCGAGACCGGCGGTCGCACCAAAGCGGGCCTTGAAGGCGTTGCTCTCATTCACGCGAACGAAGACAGCGTCCTGAAGAGCGGTGTTAGAGAACACGGAATTCTCTTTGGAGAAGTTCACGGTCGGACCGAGGAAAGCGTACACATCGAACTTGGCAAGATCCTTAGCGAAGATGTTGCTGAAGTTGATCATCGCATCGAGATTCAACTCACCGAAGAGCTGGTTCTGGAAGCCGCGGGGGATCAGGAGACCACCCTGCTGATCGTAAGCGTTGCCCGCCTTCTGATCGAGGGTCTGGAAAGGACCGCCGATGACAGCACGGACACCCCAGACCGGCGTGATATACTTACCGACCATGATGTTGCCGTACACGTTAGGGGTGTTGAAGCCACCGTTGTAGACGGAGATGATACCGCCACCGATGCCGACGAAAACGTCATTCCCCTTGTAAGCAGTCTGAGCGTTCGCAGCGAACATGCCGGCTGCGAGAGCGATAGACAGTGCGAGAGCTTTGAGTTTCATATCTGTAAATTTTAAATTTCGTTATACAAAGGATTGCGTGACGGATTACTCAGCAGTGATGATACCACCACCGGCGTTGTTGTTGTCACCGTGGAGGGCGTGACCATCGTGGGTGTAGTGACCGGAGTGCGGCACATAGTGGGCTTTGTGATCCGGGTGAGCCATCTCGACGACACCGCAGGCAGCGTAGAGCTCATACATGTTGAACGAGGCCACAGGACCGATCTCCGGGTTGTTGGAACCCTCTTCCGGGGTAGCGGTGACGATAATCGGGGTCACATAGGTGACCACCGGGTTGATCACTTCGTAGAGGGACCAGGCACCGACGGAGAAATCATAGGACTCCTCTTCGAAATCGATTCCGGAGTCCTCAGCGAAGTAGGCGAACATGAGAGCGCTCTCAAGAGAGAAATCATCGTTGAGCAGCTCGAAATCACCCAGCTCGTAACCATCGGGGATTAACCAGCTGTAGCTGTCCTCGAGGATGAACTCGGTAGCGTTCTCCATCATCCAAACCTTGAACTTCTCACCTTCGAACTCAACCTCCTGGGCGACGCCATAGCCGTGGCCATGGGCGGCAGCCTGGAGACCAAGGACCTCCACGTCATAAACCTCAGTGTCGCCATACTCGTAGTCGATGACATAACCACCGGCGTTGTACGGAAGGATAACGGTAGCGGTAAGGACAGCGTCCATACCGGCGAAGATCTGCGGGAAGGAAACAGTCGTGGAAGCGGTAGAACCCTTGTAGTGAGCGGTCACCGTAACGGTACCGGCAGGGATGGAGGGGTTACCCGTGATGGACTTGGTCGAGAAGCCGGTACCAACGGACCAGCCATAGGTGACAGTCACGGCCGACGGATCGAAATCAGGAGCGGCGCAGAGGACCGTCTCGTTGACCGTAGCGGTGGCGTCATTCACGTTAAACGCGGTCTGAAGATTCTCAGGCTCGCAAGCGGCGAATACACCAACTAACGCAATGAGTGAAAAAAACTTTTTCATTTCTTTAAAATAAATATTAAACATTAAACTAATTTCTAACCTGTGGGAAAACGCACGTCACGTCAGGACATAGCACTCTCCAGCCGACAAAGGTACAACTAAAAATGGAAATAAACAAATTATTTTAAAAAATGACCGAAATTTATCGGTTGAGCGCTGCATTTATATAATAAGGATTATAGTAATTCTTCGACATGATGTTGTCAGAAGCCTCTGAACGGGTCTCCTTATAATAATACTGCTCATTGTTCGCATTGTAGCTCATGCCCATCTGGCCGGAGGTCGTGATCCGGGGGACATAGCCGTAGCGGCGGTTGCGGTAAGGCGGCAGGGCGATCTGAAAACGGAATCCGCCATTGGTGTGGGCGGCCTTGTCAAAGCCCTTCATGGCGTAGAAACCGATCGAACAGTGGCGGAAGTGCCTGATCATCTCGAACTTGAAGCCATAGTCGCGCAGCAGGTAGCGCTCGAACCGCAAAGTGAACTGCGTCTGCAGGGCAGGACAGTAGTAATTGGCCGCGACATTCCAGATGAAGCGCCAGTTGGGCGTGGCGTTGGGGTGGAACCAGAAGCCGACCAGCCACTCGGGAAGCGGGCCCTTCTTGCGGACGCCGCCGGAGGCGACGACCGAGGGGCCGAAGCGCACCTGGTCCAGGTAGCCCAGTTTCGCATCCACCCAGAAGCGCTCGTTGGGGAACCAGTAGGCCAGCTCCAGCATGCCTCCCATGTAGTTGGAATTGAAGATGCCCAGCGTGGCCTTGCCGAAGATGTTCAGGTTCCAGGGGTCGCGGAAGCGCTGCGAGAGCGTAATGAAGCCCGGATGCGGCACGCCTTCCGTAACGCCGTAGCCGTCGTTCACGACGGGGATCTTCACCTGGTAGGTGAATTTGGCGCCCGGCCAGAGCGGAATTTCGAGCGCCGGGCTGAGCTGCCAGAGCGACTGGTACACCTGCGTGATGATGAGGTTCATCAGCGAGACCTGCGGGTAGACAGAGATGTCCGCCCGGCCGAAGGAGTTGTTCAGCATCGGCTGCCGGCGAACGGCGTCCCAGGAAGCGTCCAGGCGCTTGGTCGTATTCCAGCGACCCTCGGCGGGGTTGTAGCTGATTGTGACCTCGGGGACCTTGTAGGAAGTGCCGATGATCTTGATCGGCTTGGACTCGTCGAGGCCGGCGCCTTCCAGAATCTGCACGGCGCGGGCGAAGCCATCCGCCGGGAGCTTGTAGTAGTCGTTCTCCACGGTGAAGGCCGTGAAGGACGCCGTCTCCACGGCGCGCACGTTCGTGAAACCCGCTTCCACCAGGTGGCGGGCCGCCGCCTCGACGCGCGACTCCCCAAGCGAGAGGGTGTCGGACGGGGCCTGGGCCGCCGACGCGAGCGGCGTCAGCAGCGGCAGGAGGACCAGGAGACGATGGAACATTCTCATATCCTGCAAAGTTAATACTTTTTCAGGACTTCGCTCGCACCGAAGGTGGGCTTGCCATTATTATAATTATAGGAGTCGTGGCGGACGGGGCCGATGCCCGGCGCGTACCAGTTCTCGCAAACGGTGTCCCGGCCGAGGCCGATGCCGCGCTCGATCTTGCGCTCGCGCACCACGACGCAGTCAAAGGTGCCTGCAGGCACGGTGATGCGCTCGTAGCGGAGCACTTCCCGCTCGATGATTTCCATAGAGTGCGTCATGATGCCGGTCTTGACCGTGCAGCGGCCGTCCGGGAGCTTGTCGCCCGGCTTCATGTCGGCCGGCAGGATGGCGGGTGTGCCCTCAGCGCTCTGCGAAGCGCCCGGGAACATGTTGTGCAGCACCGTGCGGAGCGACTCCGCCAGGTTCTGCTCCACCGTGCCGTTGCCGGTGACGACGGTGGTCTGCTTCGAGGGGCCGCCGTAGAGCTCTCTTCCGCCGGGGCCGCGCACCGTGAGGATGCAGTCCACCAGGCGCGCGGAACCGCTCCGGCGGACGGTGGTGTATTCCATCGTGACGGTCCGCTCGAAGCGGCCGTTCGCCTTGGTCCGCTCGTATACGAGCGTGCGGCCGGGAGTTGTGCAACAATACGGCTCCCCTGCCCACGCGGCGAAGCCCGCGAGCAGCAGGGTCATGATCAACAGAATGCGTTTCATACTGCAAAGATGCGAAAAAAAACGCAAAAAGGGAGGGAACCCCGTGAGGTCCCCTCCCAATTAACCATAAAACCAACTGTTAGAACAGGAATCCGATCTTCAGCCGCGGCGCGCCGAAGGCGCCGATGTTGTGGGTATCACCGGCCAGGAGAGGCAGGCCCTCCTGCGGGCGGTACTGCGCCACGCCATAGATGTAGCGGGCCAGATCGATTCCACCGCCAATATAGAAATTGGGCGTCAGATAGTAATCAATGCCTGCGATGACCGATGCTCCGAGCTGGAAGGTCTCGCCGACAGAGATGCCCATCGATTCGAGTTCGTCGTATTTCTGCTGGTTCTGCGCGTAGGTACCCGAGAAGCGGATCCCGAGGTAGGGACGCAGCGCAGGAACCTTGGGCACCCGGAAGTAGTAGCTGCAGGCAATGTAGGCAAGGTAGCCGACTTTCTGATCCTGCGGCACGGCCCGATATTCGGGCACGTCGCCGATCACATAGCCGTCGTCACCCGCCGTGCCCGGGACACCGAGGTAGCCGGGGTTATAGGAGAAATTGAAGGTTCCGCCCACATCCAGCTTCCACTTGTCGCAGAACAGCAGGCTGGCTTCCACGCCGAACGCAGGTGCCTTGTCCATCCAGTTGACGGACAGTTCCGGCATTTCCTGCAGCGCCGCCCTGCCATCCAGGGCCCCGACGCTCGCATACCCGTTGGCGCCGACCGTCACGGCTACGCTGAAGCGGACGGGCTTCACGCGCCCGACCTGCTCCTGCGCCAGCAGGCTGGTGCCGACGAGCAATGCAAGGAAAAGGGTTGTTAAACGTTTAATATTCATCTTGTTGAATGAATTGTCGGATTAAACTTGAATTGGATGGGTTAGGTTGGACTAGGCGGCACCGCCATTAATGCCGTTCAGCATAGCTTCGAGCTGGGCCTTGAGGTCAGCAACGACCTTCTGCTGAATCGCGACCTCGTCCTTCAGTTCTGCGACTTCCGTTTCCATACGGGCAATCCGGGCCTTCATCCGCTGGACCATCTGCTGGACATCGATCGTGTCTTCCATCAGTTCCGCCTGGATCTCGAAGATATCCTCTTGCAGGTCTTCGATTTCATCTTCAAGCTCCGCAATCTTCGCTTCGACTTGCACAGGATTGCCGTACTCGTCAACATAATAGAGAAGGTTCTGGATGGCGTCATACTCAGCCTGAGCGTCAATCTTGACCTGCCAGGCGTCATAGTATGCCTTCTCGCGCTTGACGTACTCCAGATAGGTATCTTCGGCTTTCTTCACGGTGGCATCGAAGGCGGGCTTGACGGCGGCCATTTCCGTAAGCACGGCTGTTACTTTGGCATAGTCATCATCGATAGCGTCAAGCGCCTTCTGGGCGTTTTCTACCTTGGTTTCATCGACAGGATCCTCTGCCTTGGCATCTTCGACTGCCTTCGCCAACGGCTTGCGCCATTCGTTGTACATGGC
This sequence comes from Bacteroidales bacterium, assembly GCA_016291185.1. The sequence continues at coordinate 30,551 of JAEFAI010000024.1, read as the reverse complement.
CTCGAGATTCGCGGCGTCAATGCCAGGGGCAAAGTAAGTCCAGGAAGGATTGATCCAAGCCGAAACATCCCCTTCATAGATGCCGTCCTTGGCTTCCGGATAAAGCTCCGCATCCGCATATTCCCAGCTGGCCGAATTATAAATAACAACTTTTTTACTCTCGCTATTAACAACATAGTATTCAACGGCGCCAGTCTCAGTATTGTACTGGTAGTCAACACCGGTTGAATACTTGTTTAAGAATGAACGTAATTCGGAAGAAACCCAGGATACCTGTTGGTTGTATAACTCGTAGTAAACAGTTGTTTCCATGATTGCATCCCAACTCTCATCGAAAGCATCCCATGCCTTGTCTTCATTTTCAGTAGCCTGCTCAAATTTAGTGTTGGCGTCAATGAGCGCAAGCCGCGCAGCCAGTTCCTTATCCTTCAGCTGATCCGGTGTAAAGGTCCGGTAAGCATTGATGGCATCCAGTTCCTTCTGAACGCGGGCGATCGCCGCCTCTTTCTTAGCGATATTTTCTTGAGCCTTTTTATTCAGCTCCTCAATGTAGACCGTCGGATCAACGGATTCTACAATTTCCTTGAGGAAAGCCAGCATGAACTCATCATCTTCCAGCTCGGCCACCAAATCCACCAGGTCGGAACGGGCAATATTGTACTGGGCGAGAACCTCGAGTAAGTTGTCGTTGGCTTCAATCTGGCCCTGTACTATAGCGGCCGCCAGCTCCTGCTGCAACTGCAGCAACTGAATTTGATACCGCAATTCAGCAAGCTCCTTCGCATACTGGGCGCGCTGGAGATCAATCTCTGCCTGTGCCATGGCGGAAGCGGCGTTCGCCTGTTCCGTCTGCGTCTGAGCGGCGATGTAAGCAGCCTGGGCCTGATCGAGGGCGGCCTGGGCGTTGGCCAGCGTCGTAGCAGCGGCGGCTTCGGCGCGATGGTACTCGGCCAGGGCGCGAATCTCGTCAGCGCGGGCGTTACGGAGCGCCGTCACTTCCGGCGACTCGTAATTTTTCACGCAGGAGGACAGGGCGATGGCACCCATCAGGACACCTGCAAAAAGTGCTTTAAATTTCATTTCTTTTGGTTTTAGTTAATAATTAAGTGATGAGGAATAATTGATTTCAGGGTCTGGTATTCACAATAGAACGACAGGTGTGGCCCCCGCATATTGCGGGAACCACACCTGTCAGTCAGCCGAAATTTTTACTCATTGATTCACGATGATTTACAAGAGGCAACGACGAAAGGGCGCGCCGATTGATTGGGACAGGGCGTAGAATAGTCATAGGTATATCCTTGCTGATACCGACACAAACATAACACTATCCTCCATATTTTGCAAATATTTTTGCATTGAATTCATAATTTTTACTATTTTTGCACACACAAGGTCTGTATTCATATAATATTTTACAATAGCGCAAGCTGGTATACCGGTTTTTGCTATTCTCCAACTTGTATTACTCAGTTATTTTAAAAACGTGTTCATTCATGAAACGTATTTTCACAGTCCTTGTACTTCTGTTCCCGCTTTCAGCCCTGGCGCAGACGGAGCAGGCCTCCCTGGTCCGCAACGGCAAGCAGATGGAGGTCGCCGCCGATTTCCAACTCGACGCTGAGCTCGTACGCGGGATCAAAGCCCTGGCCCTGATGCCGCGCATCGTGGGCGAGGCCGATACGCTGAACCTCAAACCAGTCGGCCTCTATCTTAAAGACAAGCATTACCACTTCCTCTCCGGCCTCGGCGTGACCGAGGGCGACGCCGTCTACGGCAAACAGGACCTGCCCGCCACGCTGCATTACGCGACCAGTGTTCCGTATGCAGGCTGGATGGATGATTCGAAGCTGGAGCTCGTGACGCTCTACGAGGGTTGCTGCGGCGACGGCGGCGTGGAGCGCGTGGACTCGCTGGCCGTCTTCTACCGTCCCCCGATCAACTTCGTTCCCGTCTACCGCTATGCTTCCGCACCCGCGCAGGGCAAGAACCGCTCCCTGAGCAGCGAAGCGACCGTTATCTTCGCCACTGGCAAAAGCAAGCTCAACCCCAAGCTGAAGGACAACGCCGCCATGCTGGAAGAGATTCGCGCGTCGATTGCTGCCATTTGCACCTCGCCGGACGTAAAAATCCGCAGCATCGTGATGCAGGGCGGTGCCTCGCCGGAGGGGCGGTATGCCAACAATGAGAAGCTGGCGAAAGCGCGTGCCAACGCCATCCGCAGCTACGTCTCCCAGCAGCTGGAGCTGCCGGAGGATATCTTCCAGGTCGACTTTGTCGCCGAAGACTGGGACGGCGTGCGCGCCTACGTGGCAGCTTCTTCCCTGAAGGATAAGGATGCAATCCTGGAGATCATCGACAGCGACCAGAAGCCCGACGCCAAGGAGCAGGCCATCCGCCGCAAGCATGCCGCTTCGTGGAAGAAGATCAGCAAGAAATGCCTGCCCGAGCTTCGCCGCGTGCACTACCGCGTCGACTACGACATCCGCGGCTATGAGCAGCCGGAGGATGTCCTCGCCGTCATGGAGACGCACCCGGAGAACCTGACGCTGGCGGAGTATTGCGCCGCCGCGAGCAAATACGAGCCGGGCACGCCGAACCACACCAAGATCTGCCGGGCGGCGGTGGCGCAGTTCCCGAACGATCCGGTGGCGAACCTGAACGCAGCCAACGCGGAGATAGCCGCCGGCAACTACGCGGCGGCCCAGCCGTTGCTCGCCAAGGCGGGCTCATCGGCGGATGCCGAGTACGCCCGCGGCGTGTTCGAGGCTTCGCAGGAGCACTACAAGGCGGCGATTCCACATTTCCAGAAGGCTCTCGACGGCGGCATCAAGCAGGCCGCGGACATCCTGGACGAGATCGACCGTTAAAGATTATTTTGTATCTTCGCCTCCCGTATGATTCCTGCTGAACTGCAAGCTTACGTGGAGGCGGAGATTCTCCCCCGCTACGACGCCTTCGACAAGGCGCACCAGCGCCCGCACGTCGAGCGCGTGATCCGCGACGCCCTGGCGCTCGCGGCGTATTACCCCGCCGACCGCGGCATGATCTACGCCGCCGCGGCCTTCCACGACACGGGCCTCTGCGAGGACCGCGCCACGCACCACCTGATCTCGGGGCGCATCATCCGCGCCGACGCCGCCCTGCCCCGTTGGTTCTCTCCCGAGCAGATCGAGACCATCGCGCAGGCCGCGGAGGACCACCGCGCCTCGCTCGACCACGAGCCACGCTCGGTCTACGGGCGCATCATCGCCGAGGCCGACCGGCAGATCGAGCCGGAGACCATCGTCCGGCGCACCGTGCAGTTCGGTTTCGCCCACTATCCGGAACTCGGCCGCGAGGAGCACTGGCAGCGCACGCTGGACCACCTCCACGAGAAGTACGCGGAGGGCGGCTACCTCAAGCTCTGGATCCCCGAATCCCCCAACGCCGCGCGCCTCGCCGAGCTCCGCCGCCTCATCGCCGACGAGCCCCGCCTCCGGGCGCTGTTCGACATCCTCTTCGAGGCCGAGCGGGGGGAGAAATAGGAAGCCGTCCACATTTTACCCCTTTTTTGTGTACGGACACCATTTTCTTGGATAGGGATTTTTTTCTTCCGAAAAAAATCCCTATCCTTGTATTAGGAGTGAGGCCTTTGTTTAACTTATAAAGGTTTCAAAAATGGAAACTATTGAAAAACCCGCCGCCTCCCCGTCCACGCGGGAGGCCCGCATCCGGGAAGTCCTGGATGAACACCGTTCCCTGGCGCATGGCGCGCTGGATGATCTTATGTACGAGGCCTTCCTCGAGATTGGCCGTATCCTCAACACTCCGGAAGAAGCTGCCGGCGATAGCCAGGCCGGGAGCGCCCCTGTTCCCGCCATGCCTGTCGGCGGGCTGTCGGCTTTTGCCTTGCGGCAGATCCAGCATCATGCCGCCGCCGGCGACCTGGCGGATTGGCTGGGCGGCGGCGCCGACAAGGACAAATGTCTTTACCTGCGCGACTTCCTGAATCTCGGCAAGCTGCAGGCCGAGGAGCTCCGTCTGCGCTACCCGAAAGCTTTCACGAAGTGGACCGACGACCAGGACCAGGCGCTGCTCGCGAGTTACCGGCAAGCGACGGAAGGCGGCCGGAGCGTGAACTGGCGGCAGTTCTCCGAGCCGTTCGGGCGCAACGTCAATGCCATCAAGCTCCGTCTGGAGCGACTAGGAATCAACCTGGGCGCCGAGGCAGGACATTCCAGAAGGCCGGGAGGACCCGCCCGATGAATCCGGAGTCCGTGTGCGAGGCCGCCTTTGCCCGGGGCGGCCCGTACTGGCATCTCTATACGGATGGGGAAATGATGGATACCATCTTCACCCAGCCGCAAGATTTCATGTTTGGGATGACACTGTTAGGGTTATGCTGCGCAGCCTTTCCGCGCTGCCGGGTACTGACATTCACCTTGATGAGCAATCACATACACGTTGTCCTGGCCGGCTCAGAGAAAGATATTCGTGGGTTCTTTGCCCATTTCAAAGAACGCCTGAGGCGGTATCTCAGCGGCGAGAAAAGGTTTTGCAGGATGGAGCGATTCGAAGCGGAGTTGTTCGAGATACCGGACTTGCGCGCTCTTCGCAACGAGATCATTTATGTTAACCGAAACGGTTATGTCGTTTCTCCAGATTGCACGCCCTTCTCCTATTGGTGGAGTGCCGGGGTATTTTTCTTCAATCCGATGGGAAAGATGCTTCCAGTCTGTCCGTTCTCATCTTTAACCAAGCGCGACCAGCGGAGCCTGTGTCGCAGCCGGGATCTAACCCTTCCAGACGCATATTTGGTTTGGAAGGGTTTCCGTCCCGGCCGCGAGGCACCGGCCGGAATGCTCCTTTACCCGCCCAGCTTCTGTGTCATCGATGAGGCGGAAGGGTTCTTTCGGAATGCCCAGCAGTATTTCCGCCGCCTGAGCCGGGACCACGAAGCCCATTCAGAAGTAGCTAATCGCCTCAGCGAAAAGATCTTCCTGACGGACGACGAACTGTACGGAGCAATCTGCGCAATAAGTACGAAAGATTACGGCATCAGTACGCCGATTTTATTGCCAGCCAAAGATAAGGAAAATCTGGCCCGGAGGATGCACTTTGACTACAACGCATCCAACAAGCAGATTCAGAGAATGTTGAAACTATCGCCGTCGAAAGTCGCTGAACTCTTTCCCGAGGCGGAGTCTGTACACAAATAAGCCCCGTTTTGTGTACGGGGCTTTAAAAAAAAGATGTTCGTACACAAATGAGGGCCATTTTGTGTACGGCAACCTCTCTAGAGGCGGCCGGGGTAGGCCTCGAGGGCTTTTTGGAGGACGACGAGGGCCTTGGCGAGGTCCTCTTTGCAGAGGACGTAGGCGATGCGGACCTCCTGGCGGCCTTCGCCGGGCTCAGTGTAGAAGCCGGCGCCGGGAGCCATCATGACGGTGGCGCCTTCGTACTGGAAGTCGCGCAGGCACCAGATGCAGAATTTCTCGGCATCGTCGACGGGGAGCTTCGCCATCGTGTAGAAGGCGCCCATCGGGATGGGCGAATACACGCCGGGGATCTTGTTGAGCCCGTCGATCAGGAAGTTGCGGCGCTCGAGATACTCCTCATAGACGGCGTGCAGATACTCCTTCTGCACGCTCATCGTCGCCTCGGCCACGATCTGGCCGAGCAGCGGCGGCGACAGGCGCGCCTGGCAGAACTTCATCACCGCGTCGCGCACGGCTTTGTTCTTCGTGCAGAGGCAGCCGATGCGGATGCCGCACTCGGAGTAGCGCTTGGACACGGAGTCAAACAGCACGACATTCTCCTCGATCCCCTCCATGTGGAAGGCGGAGATATACGGCATGCCCGTGTAGATGAACTCACGGTAAACCTCGTCGCTGAACAGGAAGAGGTTGTGTTTCTTGACGATATCGCGCAGGCGCTGCATCTCCTTGCGGGTATAAAGGTAGCCCGTCGGATTGTTGGGGTTGCAGATGAGGATGGCCTTGGTGCGCGGGGTGATCTGCTCCTCGAACGCCTCCACGGAGGGCAGGCGGAAGCCGTCCTCGATGTTCGTCTTGACGCTCTTGATCACGGCGCCCACGGAAATGGCGAACGCCATGTAGTTGGCGTAGAACGGGTCCGTGACGATCACTTCGTCGCCCGGCCCGAGGCACGCCAGGAAAGCGAACAGCACCGCTTCGGAGCCGCCGGTGGTGACGATGATCTCCTCCGGAGAAAGGTAAATCCCGTACTCAGCGTAGTACTGGACCATCTTGGTGCGCAGGGAGAGATAGCCGTCGGAGGGGCTGTACTCCAGGATGCTGCGGTCCACGGCCTTGAGGGCGTCAAGACCGCACTGCGGGGTCTTGATGTCCGGCTGACCGATATTGAGATGATAGACGTGCACGCCATTGCGCTTGGCCGCGTCGGCGTACGGAGCCAGCTTCCGGATCGGGGAAGAAGGCATGTTTTGTGCTCGCTGCGAGATTTCCATATCGCAAATATACATAAAAAAACGAGATTCGCCGGCCCGGGCGCGGAGGAACTATCACTCGCGGACCAATTCCCATCAATTCTGTTTCACGCCCCGAAAATAAGAAAAACGGCGGGTGGACAATCTGCTGGCGACTTGTACACCCACTCCTGACAGAACGGTCGAAACCGTTCATAATCTGCACAATCCGGCATTTGAAACAGAATTGCTTGTTATTGGTCTTTCCGTGAAATTTACCTACAAAAAAAAGAAATACCTTTGTATCGTCAAACTAGAATAACTCTCTGACGGTGGGCATTCACCCGAGCCTACCTCTTCACAAATACGGGTGGTAGATTTTGGTTAATTGTATTGTGGGAAACGGGTTCCGCGTGATGCGTAACCCGTTTTAATTTTGCATAAAAATGGGAGGCAGCCCTCACGGGGTGCCTCCCAACCACTAACAAATTATTCGTATGTAGAACGAATAGGGATTTCTATTACTCCCAGCCCGGGTTCTGGACAAGGTTGATGTTCTTATCCATCACGGAAGTCGGGAACGGGAAGAATTTGTGCTTATCCTGGAAACCGACCGTGTTACCCTTGTCGATAGCCTCGTGGGTGGAGACAGTGTAGAAGCGGCTGTTGGCCTCGGTGCCATACTGCCAGGTGACCTTCTCACCAGCCTGCGGAGCACGGAAGAGCTTATCGAAGAGCTTCGGCACATCCTGACCGGCCTTCGCCAGGTTGGCGGTGTCGCCCCAACGGAGGAGGTCGAGATAACGGCAGCCCTCATTCCAGAGCTCATAGCTCTTCTCCTTCTTCAGGACATTCATGTCAACGGAGGCAAGAGCATCCAGACCGGCACGCTCGCGGATCTTGTTGATCGCCCATTTTGCCTGCTCGGTGTCGCCGCTGCCGAGGCAAGCCTCAGCGTAAAGCAGGAGGACCTCAGCGTAACGCATCACCATGTTGTTGTTCAGACGGACGTTGTTGCCATAGGCGCCGCAGTCGGAGCCACGGAGCATCTGCTTGAACGGCAGCCAGAAGGACTGACCGTAGAGACCATCCTTCGTATCGGCAATACCGATCTTGTCGGACTTCATCTTATCGGCAAGCGACATAGCGTTGATCTCCTCATTGTTGTACTCCATGTTGTAGACAGCGTCGTCGATAGCCTTGAACGTAGCGTCGAAGCGGTAGGAGTGACCATCGTTGGCGAAGAATTCGTCACCGAACCACTGCGGGACACCAAGTCCACCCCAACCATCAGCGCCACCGGTGTACTTACCCTGCGGGGAAGCACCCTTCACGAAGTGATCGGAACGCCAGTTCCAGATGTTGGCCTCCATCCAAGTGGAACGCTGGTTGATACCACCCCAAGCGCCGATACCGGAGTTGTACTCGATGTTGCTCTCGAAGACCTTCTCCTCGCAGCAGTCACCCTCCACATGGAAGAGATCAGCATACTTGGCGCCCGGAACCAGATCATACTTACCAGATTCGATCACCTTCTTGAGGGCGGTCTTGGCACCGGCGGCGTCACCCGCGAAGAGGAGCGCCTTGCCCTGGAGAGCATAGGCGAAGCCCTTGGTCACCTTCACGGCACCATCCTTGTCGCTCTTGCTGGCACGCTCGTTGAGGGCGTTGGCTGCATCAGCGCACTCGCTGGCCACCCACTTGAACAGATCGTTATGAGACATCGGGTTCTCAGGATCCTTGTCGGCGTTGTACGGCAGACCTTCGGCGATCACGTGATCGATGAACGGCGGGCAATCCCACAGCGCGGTCAGGACGAAGTAGATGTAGGCACGCATGACACGGGCCTCGGCGACGCAACGCTGTGCGACGGTGGAGTTGGCCTCCTTGAAGTTGTCGATCACCAGGTTGCAAGCATAGTTCGCAAGGAAAAGGCCGCTGTAGAGGTTGCCGATGACTTCGTTACCGGGGTCATAGCGGAACTCATCCAGCTGAGCCATATAGTCGTTGTCACCGAAGTTGGAACCGGCGGCATACATATCATCGGCGCAGTTGTTGAGCGCAGCGCGGATAGGCACATAGATGAAGGCGTTGCCACGGCCGGTCACATAGGTGGCGAAGCGGGCGTACGCAGCAGTCAGAGCGGACTCCGCGTCAGCATCGGTCTTGTAGAAAGTCTCGTAGGCCGACACACCCTTCTGGGGGATGTCAAGGTTCTTCTCGCAGGAAACTGCGGCGAAAAGAGCGGCGACGGCGAGAATAGAGTAAACTATCTTTTTCATATTCAGTTATCTTTTAGCATTAGAACGTCAGATTCACACCGAAGACAACCTTCTTGGTGGTAGGATACGAGCCGGAGTCGACGCCACGGGAAGTGGAGTTGTTGTAGGAAGCGGTCTCAGGATCGGCACCCGGGTACTTCGTGAAGGTGAAGTAGTCGTCCAGGGAGACGAAGAAGCGGAGGTCGCTGATGAGAGCCTTCTTGGTGATGTTCTGCGGCAGGGTGTAACCAAGCTGAATCTGCTTGATCTTGAAGAAGGAACCGTCATAGATGGCGGCGCTGGAGCTGTAGAAGTACCAGTCGCTGGCGGTCTTGTACATATCCGGATACTTGGCAGTGGCCTTGTTGACGGCCGGGTTGCCCCAGGAGTTCTTCCAGTAGGTGGTAAGGCCATTCGTCAAGGAACGGTCGGCGGAAACCATCAGGTTGTAGATCTCGTTGCCGGCGGCGCCGGTGCCGAAGATCACGAGGTCGAGGCCCTTCCAGGCGAGGTTGACGGTGATACCGTAGGTGAGGCTAGGAATACCCTCGCCGAGGTAGGCACGGTCGTTCTCGGTGACGGTGGACACACGCTCGCCAGCCTTGTTGTAGTACTCGGCAGCACCAGTCTCCTGGTTGACACCGGCATACTTGTAACCGTAGAAGTACCAGATCGGGTAGCCCTTCTCGAAAGCGGTGTTGAGCTTCTCGTTCAGACCGCTGACAGGGTCGGAGGTGATACGGTCGACCAGCGCGTGGACGTCGAGGACCTCATTGTGGAGGGTCGAGAGGTTGGCGTTGATGCTGTAGCGGAAGTCACCGATGCTGTCTTTCCAGCCGAGTTCGAACTCGAGACCGGTGTTGAGCACGCGACCAGCGTTGACCCAGGAGTTGGCCACACCGATTTCCGGCAGGTTCTCGACCTGGATGAGGAGGTCCTTGGTGTACTTACGATACCAGTCGAACGCGAAGGTCAGTCGGTTGTTCAGGAAGCGGGCGTCGAGACCGGCGTCATACTGCTCGGAGGTCTCCCACTTCAGGTTCGGGTTGGCCAGACCGGACGGCATGGAACCGTACTGCGGAGCACCGTCGCCGGTGGAAGGAGTACCCTGATACATCTGGCCGTTCACGGAGATGGACGTGGAGTAGCGGTAGCCGTTCAGCACGTTGATGTTACCGTTGAGACCCCAGGAACCGCGGATCTTCAGGAAGGAGATGGCGCTGCGGCTCACGTTGTCCTTGAAGAACGGCTCGTTGCTGATGGTCCAACCGAGGGACACGGAGGGGAAGTAACCCCAGCGGGCCTGCTTGGAAAGCTTGGAGGAGTCGTAAGCATCGGCACGGAAGTTGGCCTGGATACTATAGCGATTGTCAAAGCTGTACATCAAACGACCGAAGTAGGACAGCTGGGCGGACATACCCGGAGCGTTGCCGACATTCTTGGTGGCGTCGGAGGTCAGGTAGTCGATGTAGCGGTAGTTCTCTTCGTAGCCCTTCAGGATGTCCGGACCCTCGGAGGAGATGCTGGCATTGTCATTGTGGCTCTCCGTGTAGGACATACCGGCCATGGCGCCGACCGTGTGCTTGCCGAAGGTCTTGTTGAAGTTCACGAAGTTCTCCCACTGATAGTAGTAGCTCGTGTTGACGTTCGCGGAGATGTTGTAGTTGCTGGACTGGGCCATGGAGGTCAGCCAGTACGGCTGCGTGTAGCTGTGGCTGCTGCTCTGGGCGATGCGATAACCGAAGCGGGACGTGAAGGTCAGGCCGGCGATCGGGGTCAGGTTGGCTGCCAGGGTACCACGGATGTTGATACCGCCGCTGGAGCTGTCGCTCTTGTCGCGCTGGAACAGCGGGTTACCGGTAGCTTCCTCGAGGTACTTGGAGGTACCGTAGAAGTCGTTGTTGTGGGTCGGATCGGTCGGGATCGGGTCGCCGGCGAGGTAGTGCTCCTGCATGCCACCCGGGGTGTCCTCGATACGGGAGATGTAAGCCGGGGTGAGCGGGTCGATGGAGACCACGGAGTTCAGCACGGAACCGTAACCGGAGGAAACGGACTTGCGGCTCCACTTCTCGATAGAGTTGTTGGTGGAGACGTTGAACCACTTGAACAGCTGATAGTCGGCGTTGACCTGGGCGGTCAGACGATTGTAGGTGTCCTTCTTGCCGACGACGATACCGTCCTGGTCGACATAGTTGAGGGAGGTGAAGAAGTGACCTTTATTATTACCACCCTGGAAGGTGATACCATGCTGCTGGCTCCAGCTCGGCTGGAACACGGCGTCGTACCAGTTGGTGTCGGTGCCGTTGTAGCCATTGGCCTTCAGCTTATCCTCAGTAAGGTTGCCGATGTAGGTCTGATACTCGATGTAGTCCTTGGCGCCGAAGATATCAGCCTTCTTGCCGAGGGACTCGAGGGTGAAGCGGCCGTTGTAGGTGATGTGCGCGGTGCCGTTGTTGGCGGCGCCGGTCTTGGTGGTGATGAGCACGACACCGTTACCAGCCTGCGCACCGTAGATAGCGGCGGAAGCAGCATCCTTCAGGACCTCCATGGATTCGATCATGGAAGGATCGAGGTACTGGATGTTGTCAACCTTCAAACCATCAACGATGAGGAGCGGTCCGATGGAACCGGAGTTCGAGGAATAACCACGAACACGGATCGAAGCACCCTCACCCGGAGCACCGGAAGTGTTGATGATCTGAATACCGGCGGCCTTACCCTGGAGGGCGGCGGCGGCATCCGTCGTGGAGCGGTTCTGGAGGTCGTCCTGACGCACCGAAGCCACGGCACCGGTCAGGTCGCTCTTCTTCTGAACACCGTAACCGATAACCACGGTCTCTTCCAGCATCTCGGTGTCATCCTCGAGCACGACGGTCATGCCGTTGGCGGCAGACACGCGCTTGGTGGCGTAACCGATGCAGGAAACCTCCAGCGTAGTGCCGGGGGCAACACGGAGTTCAAATTTACCGTCGAGATTGGTCGTGGCACCGGTGGTGGTGCCAGGAACCATCACAGCAGCGCCGATCACCGGCTCGTTGCCGGAATCTACGACAGTACCGCGGATGGGAGCATTCTGGGCAAGAGCTGAGCTCATTCCCAAGAGACTCGCGGCAAAGATCATGGCAATCGTTGCCGCTTTCGCAAACAGTTGTTTGGTCATAGAATTAATAATATTTGGTTAAAAGGGTTTGCGGGCCCGTCTGAACTAATCAGACACGCAAATATAAGCAGAACTTTGCATATTTGTTCAAAAAAGTTGCATTTATTTTAAAAAATGACTCAACGAATTATTAAAGATTTTAAAAAAGTGTCAAATTTTAAAACGTTTGAGCCCTGATTTAAAGGAATATTCGCTAACTTGCACCCCAGATTAAAAAAGTCCCGATGAGACGCATTTTACTCCCCTTCCTGCTGCTTGTCGGCCTGCTCGCCAGGCCCGTCCAGGCCGCATCGTACTACTACTTCGGCCACTTCACCACCCACGAAGGGCTCCCCTCCAACACCATCCACTGTACCTACCAGGACCGCTTCGGCTTCGTCTGGATCGGCACGCGCGACGGCCTTACCCGCTTCGACGGCTACGATTTCCGCAGTCCGGACCCGGCGTTGGGCGGCACGGACATCACGACCCTGGCCACGGTGGACATCGCGGAGGACGAGGACGGGCTGATCTGGTTCAGCACGTCGGAGGGCGTCGGCTACTACGACCCCTTCACCGGGAAGACGGAGCGTCTCGGCCGGCTGGGCACCGGCACGAGCTATGACCTCCAGCCGGACCGGAAGGGCAGCATCTGGCTCACGGGCGACAAAGTCTACCGCTACTTCAAGGCGTCGGGCGAAGTCAAATCCTACACCTGCGGCACCAGTTTCCCCCGCAAAATCGCCGTCGACTCCAACGACGTCGTGTGGGTGCTGTCGGCCGGCGGCACGCTCTACACCTACAACAAGCGCAGCGACGAGCTCGAAGAGACGAGCCTGACCCAGCGCCTGACCGATATCGAGCCGGCGGAGGCCGGCAACCTGCTGGCCGCCACGGTCGACCAGGTCCTGCTCATCAGCACGACCAACCTCAACCTGACCGCCACGGAAGTCTTCTCCACCCGGAAAATGGGCCTGGAAGTCCGCGGAATCCTCGAGCGCCGTCCCGGCGAATACTGGATCGCCTCCTCCCACGGCCTCTTCATCCGGAACCAGAACACGAACGAGACCATCGAACTGCATCCCGAGGAGGCCGACCCGCACTCCCTGTCCGCCAACCTGGCCACGAGCCTGAGCAAGGACCGCCAGGGCAACGTCTGGATCGGCACCTACTACAACGGCATCAACGTCTGGGAGGACAAGCAGGACACCTTCATGCTGTTCTACCCCAACCCGAGCCCCCGCTCGATGATCGGCTCCATCGTCCGCTCCATCGTCACGGACGACGACGGCAACATCTGGTTCTGCACCGAGGACGGTGGTCTGAATTTCATTTCCGCCGACCGCGGCACCAACGAAAGCTTCGAGATCACCCCGGCGCTGAACATGCAGCAGATTTCGGCCGACGGGGACGACCTCTGGATCCACACCTTCGGCAGCGGCGTATTCCGCTACGACCGCAAGCGCCACGTCGTCAAGAAGCGCTACCACGTGTCCGGCGCCAACGGCTGCGGCCTGCGCACCTCCGACGGGCGCATCTTCACGGGCGGCCAGCGCAACCTGTACGTCCTGGATCCCGGGCAGGACGAATTCGTCCCGGTGGAGCCTCCCTGCAATGAATTCGTCCACTGCCTGTTCGAGGACAGCCGCGGCAACCTCTGGATCGGCACCTACGGCAACGGCTTCCTCTGCCGCGACAGCGGCGGCAACGGTCTCTCCCACCTCACCGTGGATTCCGACCGCGGCCTGACGGCCGACCGCATCACCTCCTTCTTCGAAGACAGCAAGCACCGCATCTGGATTACCACCGAAGGCGGCGGTCTCTGCTATACGGACCCCAACCCCAACCTGTCCAACCTCCGGCTGCACGCCTTCCCGCGCTCCGAGAGCTTCAACAACAACGTGACCTGCGCCGTGGCGGAGGATGAGGACGGCGTCCTCTGGGTCTCCACCACCCGCGGCATCGTCCGCATCGACGGGGAGACGCTCCACGTGCAGGGCTACATCGAGGACCGGCAGCAGATCCTCGGCTCGCAGTTCTCCTATGGCGCCTCGCTGATGACGCGCAGCGGCTACATCTTCATGGGCAACACCCAGGGCCTGGCGGGCTTCTCGCCGAGCAAGATCAAGAAGGCAGCACAGAACCACGCCCTCTACATCACGAGCATCGAGGCGACCAACGCCGAGCGCACCCTGCGCCTGCATGAAAACGGCCGCTCCACCATCCGGACCAAGCACCTCAACGTCAAGTCCCGCGACGCTTCCCTGCTTTCCATCAGCTTCGCCACGCCCGACTATTCCGTCATCCGCCAGACGACCTTCGCCTGGACGCTGAAGCGCAACGGGCGCGTGCTCTTCTCCGCTCCCACGACGACGGAGAACCAGGTCAACTTCACCGGCCTGCGACCGGGGCACTACACCTTCGACGTCGCCATCCTCGGCTCCGAGAACGACGACGCGCAGCAGACCCTGGAGCTCTACATCGACGCCCCGGCCCTCTGGAGCAAGACGGCCAAGATCATCTACCTCGTCATCCTGCTGGGCCTGCTGGCGCTCTTCTTCTATGAACTGGAGATGCGGCGCCGCCGCGAACGCGCCCGCCACCTGACGCGGATGGAGAACCAGAAGCAGAAAGAAATCTACGACGCGAAGATCAACTTCTTCACCAACATCACCCACGAGATCCGCACCCCGCTGACGCTGATCAAGATGCCGCTCGACAAGCTGATCGAGGAGAAGAACTACACGCCGGAGTCCGAGAAGGACCTGCTGACCATCCAGGCCAACACCGACCGCCTGCTCAGCCTGACCAACCAGCTGCTCGACCTGCGGCGCATGGAGAAGAACGAGATCAAGCCGGTCTTCCTCAAGGAGGACCTCTGCGCGATCGTCCGCAAGTCCTTCCGCTACTTCGAGCAGATGGCCGAGGAGCAGAAGATCACGCTGCGCGAGGATATCCCCGACCAGCCGTTCGAGGTCATGTGCGCCCGCGACTCCGTGGAGAAGATCATCAGCAACCTGCTCTCCAACGCCGTCAAATACACGCACGACCGCATCGAGCTGTCCCTGAAGCCGTCCGCCGACGGCAAGACCGCCATCCTGCGGATCGACAGCAACGGCGAGAAGATCCCCGCCCGCGAGAGCGAGAAGATCTTCGAGGTGTTCTATCAGGTCGGCGAGGAGCGCAAGAGCCAGGGCACCGGCCTCGGCCTGGCCTTCGCCCGCACCCTCGCCTCGCTGCACAACGGCAAGCTCTACCTCGACACCAGCGCCGCCGACCGCAACTCCTTCGTGCTGGAGCTGCCCGTGGAGCAGCAGCAGCAGATCCGCATCGAAGACCGCAAGACGGCCGACGACACGCGCAACGCCGACTTCGACAGCAGCCGCCACACGCTGCTCCTCGTCGAAGACTCCGCCGAGATGCGCGGCTACCTGGCCGGCGAGCTGTCCGACGAGTACAACATCGTCACCGCCGCCAACGGCCAGGATGCCGTAGAGAAGCTGCAGGAAGAGCGCATCGACCTCGTGGTCAGCGACATCATGATGCCGCTGATGGACGGCTGCCAGCTCTGCAACTACATCAAGACCAACATGGAGTTCAGCCACCTGCCCGTGATCCTGCTGACGGCCGCCGTGGGCATGGAGACGCGCCTGCAGACCCTCCAGGTCGGTGCGGACGGCTACATCGAGAAGCCGTTCCCGATCGAGCTGCTGCGCGCCAACATCGCCAGCCTGTTCAAGAACCGCGACATCGCCTACAAGCAGTTCACGGACTCCCCGCTGACGCACTTCAACAGCGTCAATACCAGCAAGATGGACGAGGAGTTCATGGAGAAGCTCCATGGCATCGTGATGAAGCACATGGCCGAGCAGGACCTCAGCATCGAGACGCTCACCAACCTCATCGGCACGAGCAAGTCCACGCTGTACCGCAAGGTCAAGGCCAACACCGGCCTCAACATCAACGAGTACATCCGCCTGTGCCGCCTCAAGCAGGCCGCGGAGATGCTTTCCTCGCAGAAATACCGGATCAACGAGGTGGCCTACATGGTGGGCTTCTCCTCGCCGTCCTATTTCGCGACAAGCTTCCAGAAGCAGTTCAACATCTCCCCTTCCAGCTTCGTCAAAAACCTTAAAGATTAACCGTATACCATGAACCTGTTCACCCTCCTCGCCGTCGGGCTCCCCATCCTTTCGGGGCCCGACGCCCGTCTTCAGGTCTCCTTCGGAGACGACGGCGGACAGCTCACCTACAGCGTCGCCTACGACGGCAAGACCCTCGTGGCGCCGTCCCGGCTCGGCCTGCAGACCAACGAAGCCGACTACACGCAGCTGGACGTCGTGTCCGTGGACTCCGAAGCGGTCCGCGACACCTATGTCCTCGACCGCATCAAGACTTCGCACGTCGACCACGCCGCCCTGCGCGCCGTGCTGCACTGCACCAACCCCGACGGGCGCAAGATCGACATCGAATGGCACCTGACCGACCACGACGCCGCCTTCCGCTACCTCCTGCCCCGCGAGGGCGAGACCGGCAGCGTGCGCGTGCTGGCCGAGGCGAGCGGATTCAATTTCCCGGAGGGCGCGACGGGCTTCCTGACGCCGCAGAGCGACGCCATGACCGGCTGGAAGCGCAGCAAGCCCAGTTATGAGGAATTCTACTCCTTCGACGCGCCGCTCGACCGGCGCTCGCAATACGGCCACGGCTACACGTTCCCCTGCCTCTTCCGCGTGGGCGGCGACGGCTGGGTGCTCGTCAGCGAGACGGGCGTGGACAGCCGCTACTGCGCCTCGCACCTGTCGGACTACGACCCGGCCACGGGCTACACCGTAGCCTTCCCGATGCCGGAGGAGAACAACGGCAACGGCACCGTGGAGCCCGCTTTCGCGCTGCCCGGCGCCACGCCCTGGCGCACGCTCACCGTGGGCGCGGACCTCGCCCCCATCGTGGAGACGACCATCGCCTTCGACGTCGTGGAGCCGCGCTACACCACCACGCGCGCCTACCGCTACGGCAAGAGCAGCTGGAGCTGGATCGTCTGGCAGGACGCCAGCATGAACCGCGCCGACCAGGAGGCCTACATCGGCCTGGCGGCCGCGATGGGCTGGCCCTACATCCTCATCGACGCCGGCTGGGACCAGGAGTTCGGCCATGAAGGGATGGCGGAGCTCGTCGCCTACGCCCGCAGCGTGGGCGTGGACGTGTTCCTGTGGTATTCTTCGAGCGGCTGGTGGAACGACATCGTCCAGAGCCCCGTCAACGTGATGTGCGACCCGCTGGCCCGCAAGCCCGAGATGCGCTGGATGGAGAGCATCGGCGTCAAGGGCATCAAGGTGGACTTCTTCGGCGGCGACAAACAGGAGACGATGCGCCTCTACGAGGCCATCCTGAGCGACGCCGACGACCACGGCCTGATGTGCATCTTCCACGGCGCCACCCTGCCGCGCGGCTGGGAGCGGATGTATCCCAACTACGTGGGCAGCGAGGCCGTCCTCGCGTCCGAGAACATGATCTTCGGGCAGAACCACTGCGACCTGGAGTCGAAATACGCCGCCCTGCACCCGTTCCTGCGCAACACGGTCGGCTGCATGGAATTCGGCGGCGTCTTCCTCAACAAGCGCCTCAACCGGGCAAACGGGCAGCCGGGCCCCGGCGGCCGTGTCTTCGGCACGCAGCGCCGGACCACGGACGCGGCCGAGCTGGCCGTCGCCGTGCTCTACCAGAACCCGATCCAGAATTTCGCGCTCACGCCCAACAACCTGACGGACGCGCCCGCGGCCGCGCTGGACTTCCTGCGCGATGTGCCGACCACCTGGGACGAGACGCGCCTGATCGACGGCTATCCGGGCCGCAACATCGTGCTGGCGCGCCGCCACGGCCTCACCTGGTACGTCGCCGCCATCAACGCCTCCGACGAGCCGCTGACGCTGGACGTCCGCACCATCGAGGCGCGCCTGGGCGGCACCGCCGCGGTGCTGAGCACCGGCAAGGACGGCCTGACGGCCGGCGCGGCCACGAAAAAGCCGCTCCGCATCCCGAAGGACGACGGAGCGGTGCTCATCATTCGCTAGATCCTTCGCTGCGCTCAGGATGACATCCGGGCGCAGCTATTTTTTCTCTTCCAGGCCTCTGTGCCAGAACCGCGCGGTGATGTCCTCGCCGTGGTGGTAGAGGCGCTGGTTGGTCGTGGGGCTGTTGAGCGGTCCCTTGGCCGCGATGTAGGGCCCTACCTTGACGTAGTCGAAGGCCTCGTAGACCTCGGGCTCCACCTGGACGCGGCCGGAATAGACCGCCCGCTCCAGCTCCGGATGCGCCTTGCGCAGGTGCTCCGCAATGCCCAGCAGGGCCTGCAGGTCCTTGCCCTCCCCCAGCAGCAGGAAGCAGTTGACGCCGTAGTTGTCGGCGATCAGCCGGTCCACGATCTGCGGGGTCAGTTCCTCGCCGATGTCGAGCTTGAGGAACGGCGAGTGGCATCCGGGACAAGAACCCTGGCAGTTGGTGATCTCAACTGCCAGGGTCACTTTGTCCGGAATCTCCTCGAGGACGATGTCCGTGAGCTCCGGGATATACTTGATCATTCCGTCGGAACGTTCTTGGGATTGTAGAAGCGGTGCTGGGCCTCGATCTGGCGCGGCTCCGCGAAGGAAGACACGCGCTTGAGGTAGCCGATCACACGCGTGAGGTAGTCGAGGTTGGTGCTTCCGCACTTCGGGCAGACCTTGAGCGTGTCCTTGCTGATGTAGCCGCAGTCGTTGCAGACGGTGTTGCGACAGTTGAAGGTGAAGTAGTTGGTGCCGTAGTGGGCGGCCGTCTTCAGCAGGCTCCGGTACTGCTCCTGGGTGAGGTGCTCGGCGATGTTCATGTGGAGGGCCGAGCCGCCGTCGAGGTACTTCACGAAGTCCTCGCCGTGGAGCTTGAACTTGTCGATCATCGACACGGTGTCGTCTTCGGGATTGTAGAAGTAGGAGCTGTAGAGGTTGTGCTTCTCGGACACGAAATAGCCGTCCTTCTTGTCCCACTTGTAGTTCTTGGCGGCGAGGTTCTCGGCCGGGACGAACTCGGTGTTGAACATCGCGTCCGGGGTGCGGTCCTTGCGGTTGGCGATGTTGATCGTCTCGAGGATCGTGTTGACGAAGTCGCCGTATTCGGGATTCGGGGAGACCCGAAGGCCGAGGAATTCGGCGGCCTCCGTCAGGCCGTTGACGCCCACGGTGAGGTACTGCTTCTTCATGTCGATGAAGCCGGCCTTGTAGACATCGAGCATGTCGGCCTTGAGGAAGTCCTTGATGATCTCGTTGAAGGCGATCTGGTATTTGTGCACCCGCTCGGTCATCTCGCGGATGTCCTTGTCGATATAGTTGTTGTAGAGGTCCTCCTTGTCGTAGAAGTGCGACACCGGGTCGAGCGGCTTGCCGGCCTCGAGGTTGACGCCGCGGCGCTCCAGGAAGTAGCGGCGGACGGCGTCCTGGATGAGGCGGTTGAGGTTGATGGTCATCACGGACTTGGAACCCGTGGCCACGGAAGCAGTACCCATCGAGTACTGGTGCGTGGTGTGGTTGTGGCCGTCGTCCTTCTGGATCTCGTTGCGCAGGCGGCAGCAGCTGGACAGGGAGTCGGGGCTGTTGGAGAGGTAGCAGAAGAAGCTGTGGCCCTTGGACCACATTTCGGCGGTGAAGTCGGCGTAGTCCTTGTCGGCGAAGTCGTCGCCGCCGTCGGTCAGCAGGGCCATGGTCTCCACCGGGAAGGTGAGGATATAGTGGTTGCGCTCTTCGTTGAACCAGTTCATGAAGTGGCGCTGCAGCCAGTCGAGGGTCTCCCACTTCGGCTTGCTGCCGTCGGGGAACACGAAGTCGCCGAACACGCCCTCGAAGTAGGGCTTGTCGAAGTAGCCGATGTTCCAGAACACGGTCTGGTAGCCGCGGTTGCCGGCAGGCATGTTCATGGAGTGGACGACCTGCTGGAAGTAGTTGTCGATGACCTTGACGAGCGTGCGCTGCTTGACGTTGTTCTCGACCACGTCGTCGAGATGGCTGACATAGTCGTCGCCGTAGTCCTTGCGGATGAAGTAGTCGAGGTACATCAGGAACTCGGGCGTGGCCACGGCCCCCATGAACTGCGAGGACACGGAATAGACGAGGTTGATGAATTCACCGCAGAAGGACTTGAGGTCGGTGGGGGCGATGGACACGCCGCCCAGCTCGCGCAGGCCGCTCACCAGGAAAGGATACATCGTGATGGCGACGCAGTACGGGAAGCCCGGGGTGCCGCTCTCGTCGTGCTTGTAGAGGACGTGGGACTCCAGGTCCTTGATGTACTGGTCCGCCATGGCGCGGCCGTACAGGGCCTTGATCTTGTCCTGCATGATGTAGCGGTTCTGCTTGATGTTGTTCTCCTTGTACAGCTCGTTGCCCAGCGTCACGATGTTCTTGCGGGTGACGTTGGCGTTGGCGTCGAACTTGGAGCCCGTCGCGGCATTGGAGGCCTTGATGTAGTCCTTGATGAAGTCGCGCTTCTTGCGGAGATCCAGGTCGGCGTCGAACTTGTCGATATAAGCATGGGCGACCTTCTTGTTGACGGACATCAGGGAATCCTCCACCTGACGGCGGATCTCCCGGCTGGTGATGCCCTCATACACATAAAGGTTGTTGATGATGGAGACGACGATGGCATCGTCGCAGTATTCTCCAGCCGTCTTGTAGGCTTCGTGGATACCACGAGCCAGCTTGGCCTTGTCGAACTCTTCAAAAGAGCCGTTGGTTTTACGTACGTCCATATGCTGTAAGTTGAATTCAGTGGTTAGGGACGGGTCTGGCGACACATCCGGTTGTACAAATTTAGCCCATCTGCCCGGTTAAAGCCCGCGCACCCGTCTGTTTTTATCAACAAAGTTATAAACAACACGGCTGGCGCGCGTCAGAGGCCGCTCAGGTCCCGGGAACGGTCAGCAAGGTCTTCATCCAGCGGCCGCGGCCGATGCGCACGGCGAAGACGAGGCCCTTGACACACAGTTCGGTAGCCATTGCGATCCAGTAGCCTTCCAGGCCGAATCGGGGTATCAGGAGAAGGGCGATTCCGAGGCGGATCACCCACATGCTGAGCAGGTTGATGGCCGACGGCACCAGGGTGTCGCCTGCGCCGACACAGCAGCCGTAGGCGACGATGCTCACGCCGAACAGGAGTTCGGCCCAGGCCTGGATGCGCAGGCATTTCGCGCCGAGCGTGATGACCTCCGCGTCCGGGCTCAGCAGGCCCATGATCTGCGGGGCGAACGCCCACATCAGGACGGCGAGGAAGGTCATCATCGCGGCGCCGGACCCGATGGTCAGCCAGGCGAAGCGCCTGGCCATGTCGGGCCGCTTCGCGCCCAGGCTCTGCCCCACCAGCGTGGTAGCGGCGTCCTGCATCCCGTAGCCGGGCAGGTAGCAGAAGCCTTCGGCGATGATGGCGAAGGAATTGGCCGCGATGGCCACGGTGCCGAGCGGCGCCACGAGCACGGTCGCGGCGATATAGGCGCCGCGGGTCACCAGGTTCTGCAGCCAGAGCGGCCAGCTGATCCCGAAGGCCCGTTTGAAGATGTCTTTCTGTTCTGCGTCCAGGGCGCCCGCCTTCTGCGTGCGGATGCCGCCCAGGATGCGGCGGGCGGGCCGGACCCAGCTGCCGGCCTGGCGCAGCTCTCCGCAGCGGCACGTGGCGTACCAGAGCAGGAAGCCGCCGGCGCAGAGCGTGGCGAGGCCCGTGCCGAGCGCGGCGCCCTTGACGCCGAGTCCCAGCACGAAGATGAAGAGATAGTTGAACACCACGTCCAGCACGCACATCGCGATGCTGGCGATGCCGGAGACCTTGGCGTTCCCGCTCGCGATCAGCGAGGCCTCGCAGAAGATGGCCAGCTGCATGACCGGCAGGAAGAGCGCATAGATCAGGAAATACACGGACGCGTCGGCGAGTATCTCGGGCGTGCCGCCCAGCCAGCGCGGCAGGGCGCCGTGGATGGAGACGGCCAGCGCGGCGAGCAGCACGCTCAGGCCCATGGCCACGAAGATGCCGTGGCGGAAGATGCGCCGCGCGCCGGCGAAATCCTTGGCGCCGCAGCGGTGCGCGACCTGCACGCTGAAACCGGAACTGTTGGAATAGCAGAAGCTGCCGAAGATCCAGGTGGTCGAGCTGACGAGCCCGATGGCGGCGGCCTGGGCGGAGCCGAGCCGGCCGACCATGGCCGCGTCGATGTAGCTCATCAGGCACATCGCCAGCTGCGCGAGGATCGAGGGCCACGCCAGCAGGAAGGTGAGCCGGAACTGCTCACCCCGGCTCAGCGGCTCTCCGCTCCGGAGACGGCCCATCAATATATCTTTGCGTTCTGCCATGGATTTTGGGGGCGCAAAGATACTAAAAAAGCTTATTCAAACAACAGCAGAAGGCTATTGCTGGCGAGAGAAAGCCAGTTTGCGGCCGGGCGCCTCGACCACGAGCGAGTCGACGTCGAGCCTGGCGATCTGCAGCACGAGCGTGCCGGTGGTCTGGGGCTCCTCGGTGAGGATGGTGGTCAGCACCAGCTGCTCGCCGTCCAGCGACCAGTCCAGCAGCTGCTCCATGCCCGTGGCCTGCGCGGAGCCGTCCTCCGCGAGGACCAGACCCACCTCGTCGGCGCCGGCGCAGTCGCGCCAGATGCCGGGCAGCAGGCGATAGGCCGAAGGCTCCTCGATGTCGAGCTGCAGCGCACGCATCGTCTCCCCGTCGGAGAGCGTCTCGTAGAAGATGCGGACGAAGTCGCCGGGCAGCACGCCCGGGACGGACATCGGGTCCGTGCCCAGCGTGCTCACGCTCAGGGAATCGCCCGCGGGCGTCTCCACGGTCACGGAATGGATGGTGGCATCGATCACGCGGCCCTCCACGGAAGGAGCGGTCTGGCGGCAGCCGGCCGTCATCCAGACAGCGGCGGCCACGGCAAGGACGGAAAGGATTCTTCTCATATCGGCAATCAGTTGACTGACAAATATAATAATTTTCCATCACTTTCATATTTGCGCCGGATTTGCTAACTTCACACGCTTTTTAAAACAAGTGAGCACAATATGAAACTTAAACTCATCCCCACCCTCTTGCTCTGCGCCCTCACGTGGAGCCTCAGCGCGCAGGAAGCCCCGCTTTGGCTGCGAAAGAACGCCATTTCTCCGGACGGCAAGTCCGTCGCATTCTGTTATAAGGGCGACATCTGGGTCGTCAGCGCCGAAGGTGGCCGCGCCCTCCAGGTCACGACCAATCCCGCCTACGACTCCGATCCCGTCTGGACCCCGGACAGCAAGCAGATCGTATTCAGTTCCAACCGCGAAGGCAGCAAGGACATCTGGCGGGTTCCCGCCGATGGCGGCAAGCCTGCGCGCCTGACCTCCTATCCCGGCAACGAGATCCCGAAGACGGTCCGCGCCGACGGCAGCGTCGTCTTCCTGGCCGGCATCCAGAACGACGTCCGCTATGGCGGATTCCCGGGCGAGGGCCAGGTCTATACGGTCGGTCCCGACGGCGGCATGCCGCATCAGATCGTCTCCCTGCAGATGTCCGAGCTGAGCATCCGTCCCGACGGCGCCTACCTCTATGAAGATTACAAAGGCTACGAAGACCCGCTCCGCAAGCACCATACATCTGCCGTCACGCGCGACATCTGGCTCTGGGCCGACGGCGCCTTCACGAAGCTCTCCGACTTCGAAGGCGAGGACCGCCAGCCCGTCTGGGGCGCCGACGGCCGCACCTTCTACTACCTGAGCGAGCGCGGCGGCAAGACCATCAACCTCTTCCGCAGCAGCGTCGACAACTCCGCCGAATCCGTCCAGCTGACCTTCGCCGAGAAGGATCCGGTCCGCTATATCTCCGTCGCCCAGGACGGCACGCTCGCCTACTCGCAGAACGGCGAGCTCTACATCCTGCGCGAGGGCCAGCCGGCCCGCAAGCTCGCCATCACCGTCGCCCGCGACGAGAACGAGCGCGACGTGGTCAAGAACACCTACACCGGCAACATCTCCGCGATGGCCGTCTCCCCCGGCGGCAAGGAGATCGCCGTCGTGATCCGCGGCGACGTATTCGTCACCGCCACGGACTTCTCCACCACCCGCCGCATCACCAACACCGCCGTGCAGGAGCGCGGCGTGAGCTTCGGCGACGAGGGCCGCGCGCTCTACTACGCCGCCGAGCGCGAAGGCTGCTGGGGCGTCTGGAGGACCGTCCTCACCGACAAGAAGGACCAGCTCTTCACCTACGCCACCGAAACGAAGGAGGAGCTCTTCTCCGATCCGGGCGAGACCTGCTTCCAGCCGGTCGTCTCGCCGGACGGCAAATGGGTCGCCTACCTGCGCGACCGCACCGAGATCGTGGTCAAGCCCGCCAAGGGCGGCAAGGCCAAATCCCTGCTCAAGGGCGCCAACTACTCCTACCGCGACGGCGACCAGCACTTCGAATGGAGCCCCGACAGCCAGTATCTCCTGACCGGCTACCAGGCCGACGGCGGCTGGAACAACGCCGACATCGCCCTGATCGAGGTCAGCACCGGCAAGGTCACCGACCTCACGCAGAGCGGCTATTCCGACGCTTCCTTCCACTGGGCCCTGGGCGGCAAGGCGATGACCTGGATGTCCGACAAGAACGGCTTCCGCAGCCACGGCAGCTGGGGCTCGCAGGACGACATCTACATCATGTTCTTCGACGGCGCCGCGATGACCGAGTTCCTCTACGACAAGGAGGACGAAGCCATCGCCCAGGCCCTCTCCGGCAAGACCGACAAGCAGATCGAGAAGGAGGAGAAGAAAGACAGCCTCAACCTCGAGAAGTCCAGGAAGGTCGAGCTGCAGCTCGAAGGACGCGAGAACCGCATCCGCCGGCTGACCGGCGATTCCGGCAACTACGGCGGATACTACCTCGCCAAGGACGGCCGCACCCTCTACTATGTCAGCGGCACCGAGAACGGTCCCGCCCTGTTCGCCAAGGACCTGCGCGAAGGCAGCGTCCGGGTCCTTGCGCGCGGCGTCTCCGGCTCCATCGTCCCCAGCAAGGACGGCTCCGAGATCTATGTCGGCAACGCCCGCGGCCTGACCAAGGTCTCCCTGGCCAACGGCCAGACCAAGCAGATCACCCTCGCGGGCGACTACGAGTTCAAGCCCCGCGCCGAGCGCGAATACATGTTCGAGCACATCTGGAAGCAGGTCAAGGAGAAGTTCTACGATCCCGCCCTGCACGGCGTGGACTGGGACTACTACCACGACAACTACGCCCGCTTCCTGCCCCATATCGACAACTACTTCGACTTCACCGAGATGCTCTCCGAGATGCTCGGCGAGCTCAACGGCTCCCACACCGGCGCGCGCTACCGCGCACCCGGCGGCGAGAACATCGGCCGGCTCGGCATCCTGATCGACTGGGCCTACGCCGGCAAGGGCCTGCGCATCGCGGAAGTCCTGCCGGGCGGCGTGCTCAACCTCGCCGACAGCGGGATCAAGGCCGGCGACCTGATCACGGCCATCGAAGGCCAGAAGCTGGAGCAGGGCGCCGACTGGATCACGCTCCTGACCGGCAAGGCCGGCAAGAAGATCCGCCTGACCGTCAAGACCGACGGCAAGGAGAAAGACCTGTTCGTCAAGCCCGTCGCCTCCGAGAGCGACCTCCTCTACCGCCGCTGGGTCCGCCAGCGCGAGGAGATGGTGGAGCGCCTGTCGGGCGGCCGCATCGGCTACGTCCACGTGGAAGGGATGGACTCCCCGAGCTTCCGCGAGGTCTATTCCAAGGCCCTCGGCAAATACCGCAACTGCGACGCCCTGATCGTGGACACGCGCCACAACGGCGGCGGCTGGCTCCACGACGACCTCGTGACGCTGCTCGGCGGCAAGGCCTATGTCGAGTTCCGCCCGCGCGGCGAGTACATCGGCACCGAGCCGTTCAGCAAGTGGACCAAGCCGTCCTGCGTGCTGGTGTGCGAGGACAACTACTCCGACGCGTCCGGCTTCCCCGCCGCCTACCGGTCCCTCGGCCTGGGCAAGATCATCGGTTCGCCCGTCCCGGGCACGATGACCGCCGTGTGGTGGGAGAACCAGATCTACGAGCAGGTCGTCTTCGGCATCCCGGAGGTCGGTTCCTTCGACCTCAAGGAGGGCCGCTACCTCGAGAACATGCAGCTCGTGCCGGACATCCTGGTCTACAACGACCCCGCTTCCGTGCTCGAAGGCAGGGACCTCCAGCTCGAGGCCGCGGTCCGCGAAATGTTGCGCCAGACGGAGGCCAAATAAATTGGACGAACCAAAAATTCTTCGTAACTTTAAAGGTTGGAAAGTAACTCCTGATTATTGTTGATATGAAGAAAATCGATGTCGTGCTCGGGCTCCAGTGGGGCGACGAGGGCAAAGGCAAGGTGGTCGATGTCCTGACCCCTGATTACAAAGTAATTGCGCGTTTCCAGGGTGGTCCCAACGCAGGCCATTCCCTGGTCTTCGACGGCGACGGCTTCGTGCTGCACACCGTCCCTTCGGGCATCTTCCGCCAGGACTCCGTCAACGTCATCGGCAACGGCGTCGTGATCGACCCCGTGATCCTGATGGACGAGATCCGCGCGATCGAGCAGAAGGCCGGCAGCATCACCGACAAGCTGCTCATCTCCAAGCGCGCCCACCTCATCCTCCCGACGCACCGCATGCTCGACGCCGCCAGCGAAGCCGCCAAGGGCAAGAGCAAGATCGGCTCCACCCTCAAGGGCATCGGCCCGACCTACATGGACAAGACCGGCCGCAACGGCCTCCGCGTCGGAGACATCCTCTCCCCGGAGTTCCAGGCCCGCTACGACGCCCTCAAGCAGAAGCACTTCGGCCTGCTGGCGCAGTATGACTTCCAATACGACATCACCGACTACGAGAAGCAGTGGATGCAGGCCGTCGCCGAACTCAAGCGCTTCCCCTTCATCGAGAGCGAGCTCGTGGTCAACGATTATCTCCAGAAAGACATCCCCGTGCTTGCGGAAGGCGCCCAGGGCTCGATGCTCGACATCGACTTCGGCACCTACCCGTTCGTCACTTCCTCCAACACGATGACCGCCGGCGTGTGCACCGGCCTCGGCGTGGCCCCCAACCGCGTGGGCAAGGTGATGGGCATCTTCAAGGCCTACTGCACCCGCGTGGGCAGCGGCCCGTTCCCGACCGAGCTCTTCGACGAGACGGGCGAGAGCCTGCGCCAGATCGGCCACGAATTCGGCGCCACGACAGGCCGTCCCCGCCGCTGCGGCTGGCTCGACCTCGTCGCGCTCAAATACGCCGTGATGATGAACGGCGTGAGCGAGCTCATCATGATGAAGGCCGACGTCCTCAACACCTTCAAGACCATCAAGGTCGCCACCGCCTACGAGATCGGCGGCAAGCAGGTGGACTACTTCCCCTTCGAGAGCGGCGAAGAAGTCAAGCCGGTCTACAAGGAGTTCAAGGGCTGGGACAGCGACATCTGCGGTGTCCGCAAATACGAAGATTTCCCGCAGGAGCTCAAGGACTACATCGCCTTCATCGAGAAGGAGACGGGCTGCCCGGTCAAGATCATCTCCGTCGGCCCCGACCGCAAGGAGATCGTCCTCCGCTAGGACGGCCGCCATACAAAAATCCCCCGAAAGCGCTGCTTCCGGGGGATTTTTTATGCACGCGGCCTACAGGATCCCGACGCGCTTGAAGATGTAGTCGACGTTCTTGAAGTAGTATTCCAGCGTGAAGCAGCCCTTGAGCTCCTCCTCGGAGAGGAATCCCATCACCTTGGCGTCGGCGAGCAGGAGGTCCTGGTAGTTGAGCCCTTCCGACCAGGCCTTCATCGCGATGGGCTGGACGGTGTCGTAGGCCTCTTCGCGGGAAAGCCCCTTGCCGATCAGGGCGTTCATCACGCGCTGGGCGAAGATGACGCCGTTGGTGCACCAGATGTTCTTGATCATCCGCTCGGGATAGACCGTGAGGTTCTCCAGGATGCCCTTGAAGCGGGTCAGCATGTAGTCGAGCAGCTCCGTGGCGTCCGGCAGGATGATGCGCTCGGTGGAGGAGTGGGAGATGTCCCGCTCGTGCCACAGGGCGACGTTCTCGCAGGAGGCGGACATGTAGCCGCGCATCACGCGGGCGCAGCCGCAGATGTTCTCGCTGCTGATCGGGTTGCGCTTGTGCGGCATGGCGCTGGAGCCCTTCTGGCCCTTGCGGAACGCCTCCTCGGCCTCGCGGACCTCGGTGCGCTGCAGGTTGCGGATCTCGAAGGCCATCTGCTCCAGGGTGGAGGCGATGACGGCGAGCGTGGCGATGTAGAAGGCGTGGCGGTCGCGCTGCAGGACCTGCGTGGAAATGTCGGCGGGATGGGTGCCGAGCTTCTCGCAGACGTAGTCCTGGATGAAGGGCGGGATGTTGGCGAAATTGCCCACGGCGCCGCTCATCTTGCCGGCCTCGACGCCGGCGGAGGCGTATTTGAAGCGCTCGATGTTGCGCTTCATCTCCTCGTACCACAGCGCCCACTTGAGGCCGAAGCTCGTGATGTCGGCGTGGATGCCGTGCGTGCGGCCGATGCAGGGGGTGTCCTTGAACTCGAGGGCCCGCTTCTTGAGGACCGCGAGGAAGTCCTCCAGGTCCTTGAGGAGGATGGCGTCGGCCTGCTTGATGAGGTAGCCGTTGGCCGTGTCCACCACGTCGGTGGAGGTCAGGCCGTAGTGCACCCACTTGCGCTCGTCGCCGAGGCTCTCGCTGACGGCGCGGGTGAAGGCCACCACGTCGTGGCGGGTCTGCTCCTCGATCTCCTGGATGCGCTTGACTTCAAACTTCGCGTTGGCGCGGATCTTCTCCACGTCCTCGGCCGGGATGACGCCCAGCTTGCTCCAGGCCTCGCAGGAGAGGATCTCCACCTCGAGGTAGGCGTTGAACTTGTTCTCTTCGGTCCAGACGTCCCGCATCACCTTGCGGGAATAGCGCTCGATCATATCTTTCTATTTGTTGTTAAGGAATTCCGTGATGTTCTTCTCGATGCGGGCGGCGGCGTCGCCGTCGGCGCTGGCCGGCTGGAACTTCTCGCCCGTGATGTGCTCGTAGAGCTCGACGTAGCGGTCGGTGATGCCGGCGACGACCGCGTCGGTCATCTCGGGCACCTGCTGTCCGGCCTGGCCCTGGAAGCCGCCGGCCATCAGCCACTCGCGGACGAACTCCTTGGAGAGCTGCTTCTGGCGCTCGCCCTTCGCGAGGCGCTCCTCGTAGCCTTCGGCGTAGAAGTAGCGGGAAGAGTCGGGCGTGTGGATCTCGTCCATCAGGATGATCTTGCCGTCGCGCTTGCCGAATTCGTATTTGGTATCGACCAGGATCAGGCCCTTGCCGGCCGCGATCTCGGAGCCGCGGGCGTAGAGGGCGCGGGTGTATTTCTCGAGCTGCTCGTAGTCCTCGCGGGACACGATGCCCTGGGCGATGATTTCCTCCTTGGAGATGTCCTCGTCGTGGCCCTCGCTGGCCTTGGTGGTAGGGGTGATTATGGGCTCCGGGAACTTCTGGTTCTCCACCATTCCTTCCGGGAGAGGCACGCCGCACAAGCTGCGCTTGCCGTCGCGGTACTCCCTCCAGGCGTGGCCTGTAAGGTATCCGCGGATCACCATCTCAACCTTGAACGGCTCGCAGCGGTGACCTATGGTTACCATAGGGTCAGGAACGGCTATCTTCCAGTTGGGGAGTATGTCTGCGGTGGCATCCAGGAACTTTGCAGCTATCTGGTTGAGTATCTGTCCTTTATAGGGAATACCCTCCGGCAGAACTACGTCAAATGCGGACACTCTGTCCGTCACTACCATCATAAGATATTCTCCAAGGTCGTAAACGTCACGCACCTTGCCTACGTACTTTCCCTTTATCTGGGGAAGGTTCAGGTCTGTCTTTACTATTGCTTTCATAATTTATTCTACAGTAACGCTTTTGGCTAAGTTTCTGGGTTTGTCCACGTCAAGGCCCCTTGCCACGGAAGTGTAGTATGCAAACAACTGGAGTGGTATTATTGCAAGGCTTCCGGCAAAGTGCTCGTCCACGCGGGGAATATATACGGTGAAGTCCGCCGTGTCCTCTATCTGGTAATGTCCGGCGCCCGCTATTGCCATAAGGTATGCGCCGCGGGATTTGCATTCCACCATATTGGATACGGTCTTCTCGAACAGGCGGTTCTGGGTGAGGATGCCAACCAGCAGGGTCTTGTCCTCTATGAGGCTTATGGTGCCGTGCTTCAGTTCTCCTGCGGCGTAGGCCTCTGAGTGGATGTAGGACACTTCCTTCATCTTGAGGCTGCCTTCCAGGGCAATGGAGTAGTCAATGCCGCGCCCGATGAAGAAAGCGTCGTGGGCGTTGGCGTATTTGGCGGCGAACCACTGTATGCGCTCCTTGTCTTCGAGAAGGCTTTCGGCCTTGGCCGGAATTGCCAGGAGGTCAGAGATGAAGGCGGAGTATTGTTCTTTATCAAGCAGGCCGCGGACGAAGGCGAAGTGGACTGCTATGGAGTAGCAGGTAACGAGCTGCGCGCTGTAGGCCTTTGTGGTGGCCACGGCAATCTCAGGCCCTGCCAGGGTGTACAGGTTGAAGTCCGCTTCGCGGGCGATGGAGCTTCCAAGTACGTTCACTATGGCCAAGGTCTTGACTCCCTGTGACTTGGCTTCGCGCAGGGCGGCAAGGCTGTCGGCGGTCTCGCCGGATTGGGAGATTATGATCACCAGCGTTCCGGG
>JAEFAI010000023.1 GCA_016291185.1 Bacteroidales bacterium | reverse complement strand
CCCCACGCTTTCGTGCCTCAGCGTCAATGACGGATTCGTGAGATGCCTTCGCAATCGGTGTTCTGAGTAATATCTATGCATTTCACCGCTACACTACTCATTCCTCCCACGGCATCCGTATTCCAGCTCGGCAGTATCAAAGGCAGTTCCGGCGTTAGGCGCCGGGCTTTCACCCCTGACTTGTCGAACAGCCTACGCACCCTTTAAACCCAATAAATCCGGATAACGCTTGCATCCTCCGTATTACCGCGGCTGCTGGCACGGAGTTAGCCGATGCTTATTCGTGATGTACTCTCATCGATGCACACGTGCACCTTATTGCTCCACCACAAAAGAAGTTTACGACCCATAGGGCCTTATTCCTTCACGCGGCATGGCTGGTTCAGGCTTGCGCCCATTGACCAATATTCCTCACTGCTGCCTCCCGTAGGAGTCTGGACCGTGTCTCAGTTCCAGTGTGGGGGACCTTCCTCTCAGAACCCCTAGACATCGTCGCCTCGGTGTGCCGTTACCACGCCGACTAGCTAATGTCTCGCGAGCCCATCCGTATCCGACGGATCTTTCAAACAAAGGTCATGCGGCCTCTGTTGTTATGGGAAATTAGACGGCGTTTCCACCGCTTATGTCCCAGATACGGGCAAGTTGCTCACGCGTTACGCACCCTTTCGCCGGTCGCCGCCAAAGTATTGCTACCTCGCGCTGCCCCTCGACTTGCATGTGTTAAGCCTGCCGCTAGCGTTCATCCTGAGCCAGGATCAAACTCTTCTTTGTATATTCTTTTATACTTCTTAGTCTCTCCTGACACTCGATCAATTTCCAAAGAAATCAACGCTCTCGATTCTTAGTTTCTCGGTACTTGCTTGTACTTATCTTCCAGTATTTTCAATGATCTTCATTCCTTCCTCTCGGAAAGGGACTGCAAAGGTAAACCACTTTTTCGAATTTGCCAAATTTATTTTGAGAAATTTTTCAAAAAAGAAGATCAAGTAGTTCCTGCGGGCTCAGATCATCGAAATAAGCAGCTACGGACGGGGGGTCCGGGGGGAACGCCCCCCGGTCATCAGCCCGCAGGGCCTGCGCTTCGAGCGCCTCGCAAAGCGAGGCCCGCTCGAAGCGCAAGCCGACGAGGCGGTCGACGAGGCCGGCGGCGGGGAGGGCGCCCTGAAAGTCGCCCGCAAAGCGCAGGGCAGTCAGCACACCGCGGTCCAGGGAGATGTGCGCCTCGACAGTGCCGCAGGCAAAACGCGCCCGGCGAACCAGATCCGCCGCGCGGGACTGGCCATAGATCCAGTCCCAGGTGGAGAATTTCTCATCCGAAAGACGCTGCACTTCTGCGCGGCGCCCCTCATCGAAGGGTAATTCCCCGTCGCCCGCCGCCAGCATTTCCTGCAGGGCTGCCTGCAGGGCATCGAGCGAAGGGAACTGCGGCAGATAGTCCTTCAGGTTGGCTACCCGGCTGCGCACGGAGGCGATTCCCTTGACGGCGAGCTTGGAGCCCGGCACGTCCAGCGCGTGGGAGAGCGTATCCAGATCCACGTCGTACATCAGCGTGCCGTGGATGATCTGCCGGTCGCGCCAGAGGCGGCGGGCATAGCCGGACACTTTGCGGCCCTCGACGAAGATGTCATTGCGCCCGGTCAGCTCCGCCGGCACGCCCAGCGCGCGCAGGGCGCGCACCATCGGTTCCGGCGACACTTCCCTCCCCACAAGCGTGTAGTTCAGGTTCTGCAGGTCGTGATACACGGCACCGCCGCCCGTCACCCGGCGGGCGAGGCGGATGTCGTTCGCCTCCAGGAAGCCGAGGTTCACCTCGGTATAGACATTTTGGTTGGCGCCTACGATCACGGAGGGCCGGTTGCGCCAGAGATAGAAAAAGACGTCGTTCGACGGATACTGCTCCAGGCAATACTCGTCGAACGACATATTGTACCAGGGGTCGGTCGAAGGGTTTGTCAGAAACCGCATACGGCGACCGGGGAATTACATTTCGTTACCAACCTTGCGGGCACGCTCCGGCTTGTCGAGATTGATGCCGTCGCTGATGCCGACCTCCACGAGGACGTTCCAGCCCGCGCAAAGATAAACATATGCCTGCAGCGCGCCGGCGTCCGGCACGACGATGGTCTTCTCGAACGGCGTCGGCTTGGTGTCAATGGCGACCACGTGCACGCCCGCGCCCTTGAAGACGGTCAGGAACTTGTCGTACTCGCTCTCGATCGGGTTCACCACGAACACGATGTCGCCCTCCTGCATCACTTCCTCGATGCCGTGGACGGCGTAGGTGCCCTCCAGGTAGTCGCTTTTGCGGCGGGTGATCTCGTTGGTCTTGAGGGTCAGCTCCTCGGCCACGCCGTCGTTGTAGCCCGCGAAGTAGATGGTGTGGGCGCCTTTCACCCATTTCACGATCTCGGGATCCACGGGCAGGGTCATCGCCTGCTCGAGCTTCTCAGGAAGGCCCTTCAGGGCGGCCTTCATATCCTTGCCGGCGAGGTTCCAGATGATGGACTCGCAGAAGAGAGCCTGCTCGGCCACGCTCTTCGTAGCGGCGACAGCCTCCTCCCAACCGCAGCCGAGGACGTGGCCGTCCACACAGGCCTGACGGATCGGGGTGTCGGGGTTGGCGCTCAGCGCGAAGCAATTCTTATGGCCTTCGGCCTGAAGCTTCTTGGCGAGCATCAGGGCCTCCTTGGTGCGGCCGGAGTTGGAATCGACCAGGACGGTGAACTTGCTCAGGTCATACTCCGCAGCCTGGTGGGAGCCGTCGTTCTGGACCTCGACGGGCAGGCCCCAGGTCAGCGCGACACGGCGGCAGTTCTTGGCCGGGAAGAGGCGGGAAGAGCCCTCGCCGGTGAAGAACATACGGCCCGTCTTGCGGAGCGAGTCCGCGACGAACTGGGAGCAAGCGGGATCAAACTTGGCGACGGTAGGGACGGTGCCCATCATCTCCTGGACCAGGTAGTACTTGGCGTACTTATTGTCTATAAGATTCATATAATTAGGGTTTTAGATACGTGAACGAAGCTGCTCGAGGCGGCGGAGGTTGGTCTCGGTCTCCGAGCGGATCTGCCGGACGAAGCTGTTGTCTTCCAGGGTCCCGATCGCGGCGGTCATCTCCTCGGCGTTGCGGTAAGTGGCCTGGCGGAAGGGATTCTCGTGGTCTTTCTGGCGGGAGTTGTACACCGCATCGCAGATGTAGTGCTGGATACGCACCTCCTCGTCGATGACCTGCTGCCACAGGGCAGCGTCCATCTTTTCGACGCCCAGCAGCGAGCAGAGCGAATGATAGGCGTGGCGGAGCTTATCGACGGGGTAGCGCTTCCAGATGTCGTTGTAACGCTTGTGGATGTCCTTCCAGGAAGCCAGTTTTCCGCTTCGGATATCGGCGCGGAGACGGTCGAACTCGGTCGTCATCATCAACTGGCCGCCCAGGTTGACCCACTCGCACTGACGACGGCTCTTCAGCAGCGCAGACAGGGAAGAGAGCGTCTCGCCCGGATTGGCCTCAACGTAGTCCAGTGCGTTCATCACGGCATAATGCACCAGCATGTCGCCGTAGGCACGGTACGCCCGCCAGGGCCGGCGGATAAGGACGTCGCGCTGGCTCTTCTCCATGTTTTCGCCAAGGACTTCAAGCGCGTCAACCGTCTTGGCGTCCCCGCCAAGCAGTTCGCGGCCCTTGGCCCGCAGCTGCTCGTCCTTGAGTTTTGCAAAAGGTTTATTCTCATGGCGATACCACGCCTTGGCCGTCCAGCGCTCCAGCAGTTCGCGGGCGTGGATGACCTCCGACATGCTGTCGGGGGCGAAGGTATCGAATTCGATGTTCTGGGTCTTGGTGATCCGCTTGTCGCGGGTCTTGTACTTCCAGTTGTTGCGCGCCAGCGCGTACATATTGTGGCTCCACCAGTAGGCCGGGGCCACCTCCAGGCGGTCCTCCTTGGCATTGTTGCTCAGCAGGGAGAACGGCAGCGGGATGTTCAGCTCGGCCGGGTAGTCGGCCTTCGCAAGGAGGGTATAGCTGGCGAACACGCAGGAATGCTTGATGCTGGTGCACAGGCCGGGCCAGAAGCCGCGACCGGCCACCACCTCGTTGTCGTTGGTCCGGCTGTTGTGGTTGGAGCCGATGGTCGCGCCGGCGGCCATGTTGCTCTGGCCCTTGACGCAGGCGGCGATGAGGAAGGAATTGTTGTGGTGCTGCTCGTGCGCCGGGAAGATGAGGTTGTGGAGCACTTCGCAGCAGGAAATCGTGGAATTGTCGCCGAGGATGGAGTTGATCAGGCGGGCGCCGAACTTGAGGGCGCTGTTGTTGCCGATCACGAAACGGATGGCCGTGCAGGAGTAGAAGGCGCGGCTGCCGTAGCCCATGATACCGTTGACCAGGATGACGTTCTCGCCGATCTGGGACGGCTCCTTCTCGGAGGAGTTGATCGTGATGTTCTTGAGTTTGCTGGCGCCTTTGATGTAGCAGGAGGCACCGATCCGGGCATCCTTGATGATGGAGGAATTCTTGATCACGCAGCCCTCGCCCACCGTGCCGTAGTAGCCTCGGTGGCTGTCCACCGAAGCCTGGGTAATCTCGCGGAGCTTCTGCTGCAGGGGTTCGTCGTCAATGTACTTGGCCCACATGTAGGCATCCGCCGTCGTCATCCCGTCAAAGGGATAGACCGCGCGGCAGCCCGTCTCGTTCATGATCTCGATGCGCACGCGCACATCCTCTGGCTCGCCGTCCTTGATGATGCCGTTGCCGAACTTGGAGTGGTCCGTGGTACACATTTCTTCGATATTGAAGAGCATGCAACGGTTACCGATGATATAATGGGACAGGTAATGGACATTGTGGATGGCACAGTCGTCGCCGATATCGCAGGAGTGAATCGAGGAATTGGTGATGCCGATCGGCAGGCGCAGGTCGTGGAACTGGAGGCCGTTCTCGGACACGCGTCCGATGCGCACCGTACCGAAGAACTTGTTGTTCTTGATCGCCTGCGGGCGGAATTCGTCGGAGACCCAAATGGTGTCCCAACTGGCGGCCGTGTTGTCGTTCTTGACCAGGCGTTCGATCTCATCGCTGGTCAGGTGCCGCCAGCCGCCGTGCGGCTTGTGGACCTGCTTGTTGCGGATATAGTACTTATCCTTGCCTTCGGGGAGATACTTGGGATCAATCCAACCGTTGATCAACTTTTCGGGAGGGAGAACGGTCACCTTTTCCATACAATGTGGCTTTTTTGCGTGTTATAACACACAAAAATACACATTTTCCCGTTAAAGACCCCCTACTGGCATCAAAAAAAATAAGGGTCCCGCTTCCCAGCGGGGCCCTCTC
Organism: Bacteroidales bacterium; assembly: GCA_016291185.1. The sequence continues at coordinate 33,367 of JAEFAI010000023.1, read as the reverse complement.
GCAATTCTAACCTAAAATTAAACCTATGAAAAAACTATTCAGTTCTATTTTACAACAATTTCTATGCCAGCAGGCTACTCTGCGAGCTTGATTGTGATGATTTTCACATCCTGCACCGGGCAGTCGCGGCCGTCGGTCTGGACAGCAGCGATCTTGTCGATCACGTCGAGGCCCTCGATGGTCTCGCCGAACACGGTGTACTCCCCATCCAGCTGGGCGCAATTGCGCTCATCCTGAACCAGATAGAACTGGGAGCCGGAGGATTCCTTGTAGGGGTTGACGGCGTCGCCGCGACGAGCGGCCGCGATGGCGCCCTTCTTGTGGCGGTACTCGGGCACAAACTCGGCGGGCACGGTGTAGTCCGGGCCGCCCGTGCCGAAGCGTGCCTTGTTGGCAGCATCCTTGGTCAGCGGGTCGCCTCCCTGGATCATGAAGCCGTCGATGACGCGATGGAAGAGCATCCCGTCATAGTATTTCTCGAGGGCAAGCTTCGCGAAGTTCTCGCGGTGCTTCGGGGTGCCTTCGTACAGTTTAATCTTGATGACACCCATTGAGGTGATGATGTCGAAGACCGGCTCGGCCGGCAGTTGGGCGATTTTCTCCATGGTACGTTGGGTTTGTTCCGCTGCCGCGACAGAGTCGGCGGCGGCCTTTTCCGCCTCTTTGGCGGCTTTCTTGGCGGCATTCCCGCCGCAGCTGACCAACAGGGCAGCCGCACCGAGGCAGCAGAGGGTAAGGGTTAAAATACGTTTCATATAGCTTTTGATGTTTTGATTTCTTTCCAGGCCAGCAGGACGTATGGCGCCAGCAGGACCGTACCGACGGTCATCTGCGCCCATGCGGGCAGCGTGCGCAGCCAGAACCAGTACACAGCGAACAGCGCACCAGCGAGCAGCACGAATTTGCCGACGGCCTTCAGGTCGTACGGGATAGGGTACTTCTTCTGCCCGAGGAAGTAGCTGATCACCATCGGGATGCCGTAGCCGGCAAATCCGCCCCAGGCGCAGGCCCAGTAGCCGATCTTCGGCACGAAGACGACGTTCACCGCAATCATCACGGCCACGCCGATGGCGCTGATGACCGCGCCCCACCAGTTCTGATCGGTGAGCTTGTACCAGAAGGACAGGTTGAAGTACACGCCCATGAAGATCTCCGCCATCATCACGATGGGGATGACGCCGAGGCCCTCGCGGTAATCGCCACCGATGAAGTGCTGCAACAGCGGCAGATAGAACATCACCGCCAGGAAGGCAAGCAGGGTGAAGATTATAAAGTATTTGGTCCCGTCGGCAAGCGTCGAAGGGCTGTTCTTGTCCTTGTTGTCCGCGAAGACGATGGGCTCGTAGGCATAGCGGAAGGCCTGCGTGAGCAGGGCCATCACCATCGCCAGCTTGACGCAGGCGCCGTAGATGCCCAGCTGCACCATCCCCTCTTCACCCGGCATCAGTTTCGGAAGCAGAATCTTGTCCGAGACCTGGTTGAGTATGCCCACCAGGCCCAAGATCAGCAGCGGCCAGGAGTAGCCCAGCATCTCCTTCGCCAGAGCCTTGTCGAAGCCGTAGCCGATGCCCCGGATCTCGGGGATGAAGAGAAGGGAAACCAGGGTCGTGCAGAGAAGGTTCGCCAGGAAGATGAGGCCCACGCCGTAGTTGTACTGCTGGAAGAAGTCCTGCAGCGCAGGGATCTTCGGCATCACCAGGAAGATGAAGAGGTTCAGCAGGACGCTCGGAATGATGAAGGACATCTTCAGGAACACGAAGCGCAACGGCCGGCGCTGCTGACGCAGGCGGCTGAACATAACGGCCTGGAAGGCATCCTGCGCTGTGATCAGCGCGAACATCCCGATGTACTCCGGATGCGCCGAATAGCCCATCGAAGCGGAGATCGGGGTCAGCAGCAGGAAGACCAGCGCGAGGAAGAAGACCCCCACGCCGCCCACCATCCGGAGGGCGTTGCTATAGACCATCCTGTCGTCCGACCCGGGCTTGTTCGCGAAGCGGAAGAGCGTCGTCTCCATGCCGAAGGTCAGCAGCGCCATGAGCAGCGCCGCGTAGGCATACAGGTTGGACACAATGCCATACCCGCCGCTCTCCACAGGAATGTAGTAGGTATGCACCGGCACCAGCAGGTAATTCAGGAACCGCCCGACGATGCTCACCAGCCCGTAAAGAGCTGTATCCTTTGCGAGACTCTTCAGATTCATACGAGTGCAAAGATAACAAAAATGGCTCGCAGTAAGCGAGCCATTTCTGCAATATTTGACTTGTTGAATTAGTCGTTCAGGGAGAAGCGCTTGGTGGCGACGATCTTGGCGTCCTTGTCGAAGGCGGCGAGCGCCTGGGCGACGGTGGACTTGTCGTCGGCCATCTGGTACTCCTGCTCCGTCAGGGTGTTCTCCTTCAGGAACTTCTGGACACGGCCGTTGGCGATGTTCTCGATCATCGCGGCAGGAAGGTTCGCAGCCTTCTCGGCGCTGACGGTCTTGATGATCTCGCGAGCCTTGTCAGCCTGCTCCTGGGTGAGCCAGCCCTTGGCGGTATTGGACTCGATGTGTTCCTCGCTGTCCACGTGGGCAGGGTTGATGCCGGCCTTCTTGAGGGCGGCGTCAACGGCCTTCTGGACCTGCTCTTCCTTGGTCTTCTCGATCGCGATCTTCTTCTCGTTCTCGAGCACCTCAGCGGGGCAGTCAGCCGGGGAGATGGCCACCGGGTTCATGGATGCAACCTGCATCACGATACCCTTGGCGAGCTCCGCAGGGACCTCCTTGTTGAAGCCGACGAGCGCGCCGAGCTTGCCGTTCAGCGTGTGGACGTACTCAACCACGACGGGAGCTTCCACGAACGCGTAGTAAGCGAGGACGTGCTTCTCACCAGTCTTGCCGGTCTGGGCCTCAACGGCCTCCTCGACGGTGTAGCCGTCCGCCATCTTGCAGGCCTTCAGGCCTTCGATGTCGGCAGGGCAGTTCGCGATGGCCACGTCGGCGATCGCGTTGGCAAGATTCTGGAAATCGGAGTTGCGGGACACGAAGTCGGTCTCGCAACCGAGGCAGACAAGGATCGCCTTGTTTCCGGCCACGCGGGCCTTCACGGCACCCTCGGAAGTCTCACGGTCCGCACGCTTGGCGGCCACGAGCTTGCCCTTCTCGCGGATGATGCCGATGGCCTTCTCGAAGTCGCCGGCGGCTTCCTCAAGGGCCTTCTTGCAATCCATCATACCCGCGGAAGTCATCTTCCGGAGCTTCATTACATCTGCTGCAGTAATAGCCATAATGCTTTTCTGTATTTTTATAGATGGAACTTATTCGGCTGCCTCTTCGGCTTTCTCCTCGGCGTCCTTACCACCCTTGCGGGCGCGGAGCTTGCGGGCTGCAGCGGGCTTGGCCGCCTCGTCAGCCGCGGACTCCTCGACAGCCTCCTTGTCCTTCTCGAGCTTGCGCTCGTCGAGGCCTTCCTGGATGGCTGCGCAGAGGACGTTCAGCACGCACTCGATGGACTTCGTCGCGTCGTCGTTCGCCGGTATCACATAATCAATCGGGGTGGGATCGCAACAAGTATCAACCATTGCGAATACCGGGATGTTGAGGCGGTTGGCCTCTTTGACGGCGTTGGCTTCCTTCTGCACGTCAATGACGAACAGGGCGGAAGGAAGGCGGGACATGTCGCGGATCGAGCCGAGGTTCTTCTCGAGCTTGGCGCGCTGACGGTCAACCTGCAGACGCTCACGCTTGGCGAGCTTGTCGAAGGTACCGTCCTCTTTCATCTTGTCGATGGTGGACATTTTCTTGACGGCCTTACGGATCGTCGGGAAGTTGGTCAGCATACCGCCAGCCCAGCGCTCCGTGATGGAGGGCATGTTGACCGCGGTGGCCTTCTCCTTGACGAGATCCTTGGCCTGCTTCTTGGTGGCGACGAAGAGAATCTTGCGGCCACTCTTGGCCAGCTGCTTCATCTCGTCGGCAGCCTCATCGATCTTGCCGATGGTCTTGTGCAGGTCGATGATGTGGATTCCGTTCTTCTGATCGAAGATATAGGGAGCCATCTTAGGGTTCCACTTACGGGCCAGGTGGCCGAAGTGAACACCTGCATCAAGCAATTCCTGGAAATTTGTACGTGACATTTTGTGTCGTTGTTTGTTTTTGTTCTTTTTAAAACTGTCCCCGCGTGCGGGGCCTCTTTTCTTCAAGGCGGAGTAGCGGAGCTTTTCCGGTCTCCGACCTTTTCCGCAGCGCGGCAACTTCCCATCTCGGTCCTCACGGACACCGGAAGTTTAGAACCGCGACTGTGCCGTAAAACGGGCAGTAACTAACGTTTACTGAACTGGAAGCGGCGGCGTGCACCCGGCTGACCCGGCTTCTTGCGCTCGACCTCGCGTGCATCGCGGGTGAGGAAACCGGCGGCCTTCAGTGCAGAGCGATAAGCTTCACGGTCCAGCTCGCTGAGGGCGCGGGCGATACCCAGACGGATGGCCTCAGCCTGACCTTTGGTACCACCGCCGATAACGGTGACCTTCACGTCAAACTGGCCGAGCGTCGAGGTAACCTCGAACGGCTGATTCACGATGTAGCGGAGGGAATCGAGCGCAAAATACGTCTCGAGAGCGCGACCGTTGACCGTGACATTGCCGGCGCCGGGAGTGAGATAAACGCGAGCGACAGCTGCTTTACGTCTTCCAAGGGCGTGTGTCTGTTCCATTTGCTCTGTTTAAATTTCGTCCAACTTGATTTCTTTCGGGTTCTGGGCCTGGTGCGGATGCTCCGGACCTGCATAGATGAACAGGTTGTTGAGGAGGTCGGCACCAAGACGGGTCTTCGGGAGCATACCCTTAACTGCTCTCCGGACAAGTTCGGTAGGCCGCTTGGCGAGGATATCGCGCGGGGTCGTGAACCGCTGTCCACCGGGGTAGCCGGTGTAGCGGGTGTAAACCCGGTCGGTCATCTTCTTGCCGCTGAGGGCAACCTTCTCCGCATTGACGACGATGACGTTGTCACCGCAGTCCACGTGGGGCGTATAACCCGGCTTGTTCTTGCCACGAAGGACAAGCACCACGCGGGCAGCAAGACGACCAAGAGCGAGATCAGTCGCGTCAATGACAACCCACTTTTTGTCAACCGTCGCTTTGTTAAGCGAAACAGTCTTGTAGCTTTGTGTGTCCACTGTCTTGATCTTTAAATAGTTAATAAAATTTGCGATCCCTACACAAAATAGGGACCGCAAAGGTAGTCATTTATTCTGAAAAAACAAATCCTGCTGCACAGGAGATTCCGGGTCAAGCCCGGAATGACGTTTTTTCGTCACGTGCCGACTGGATCGGCGAATCTAGGCGATGAAGTTTGCCTGGACGAAGGCGTTGATGGCGGTGGCGACGAAGAGCACGACAATCAGCGTAGCGACGATAACGCCGATGACCTTCAGGCGCTTGAACCAGGTGCTGCCGTTCCAGCCCACGGTCTGGAACATGCTCCAAAAGCCGTGCACGAGGTGGAACCAGATGGCGACAAACCACACGATGTAGAGCGCCACGACCCACCAGGAACCGAACGTGGTGGTCAGCAGAAGGTAAGGATTGTTCTCGAAATTGCCGACACCGAACATCTCCGGCAGCTGCATCTTGGCCCAGAAGTGCGTCAGGTGGAAGCCCAGGAAACCAAGGATCATGATACCGAGCACGAGCATATTCTTGGCGGACCAGGAATCGACGGCGGCCTTGCTGGCCACTTCGTAGCGCTTCACGCCGCCGCGGGCGCGGATGTTCTGCCAGGTCAGCCAGCAGCCATAGGCGATATGGATCACAAAACCAAGCGCGAGGATCGGGACCATGATGTCAATGATCGGCGTGGACATGAAGTCGCAGCCGAGCTTGAACAGGCCGTCGCCCTTGCTGAAGATCGCCTCGTCGTTCGCAACGACACCGAACTTGCCCGTGAAGGAATCGATGACAGAGAAGAAGTTGATAACTCCGTGAAGGATGAGGAAAAAGATCAGGAAGGCTCCACTCACCGCCTGGATGAATTTTTTGCCGATAGAGGAATTGAATATAAACATCGTGTTTGGATTAAAGCTAGTCTGGACTGCAAATATAACCCGAATCTTGCAAGTTTCATAATTTTCCAATAATTTTGTTCTTCACAAACACTGAATCTATGAGAGTTTTGCTGAAGCTGAGCGGCGAGTCCCTGGGCGGCCCCGCAGGAAAAGGAATCGACGAAAAACACCTCATGCGCTATGCCCGTGAGATCGTAGAGGCCGTGAAGGCCGGCCACCAGGTTGCCATCGTCAACGGCGGCGGCAATTTCTTCCGCGGCCTGCAGGGCATGGGCAAGGGTTTCGACCGCATCACGGGCGACCGCATGGGCATGCTCGCCACGGTGATGAACGCGCTTGCCATCGCCGGTGCCATCCGCAGCCTGGGCGTGGAGGCCGAGGTCTTCACCGCCACCCCGATGAACCCCGTCGCGCATTATTATAGGAAGGAAGACGCCCTGGCCGTGCTGAAGCGCGGCGGCGTGGCCCTCATCGCCGGCGGCACCGGCAATCCCTTCTTCACCACCGACTCCGGCGCCGCGCTGCGCGCCCTCGAGATCGAGGCGGACGCCCTGCTGAAGGGCACCCGCGTGGACGGCGTGTACACCGCCGATCCCGAGAAGGATCCAACCGCCACGCGCTACGAGGAGCTCACCTTCTCGAAAGCCATCTCCGACAAGCTCAAGGTCATGGACATGACCGCCTTCGCCCTCTGCGAGCAGGGGCCCATCCCCATCATCGTCTTCAACGTTGAGCAGGACGGCAACCTGACCCGCCTGCTGAACGGCGAGAAGATCGGCACCGTCGTGCACGCGTAGATTCCGGATCAAGTCCGGAATGACTATAATGTAAATAATAAAAAGGATAAGAATATGTTAACCGACAAAGCAAAAGAAATCATCGACCTGACCGAAGGCAAAATGCAGGAAGCCCTCAACTTCCTGGAGGAAGACCTCAAGTCCTACCGCGTCGGCAAGGCCAACCCGGCCATCTTCAACGGTGTGACCATCGACTATTACGGCACCCCCACCCCCCTGCACCAGGTGGCATCCATCTCCGCACCGGACGCCAAGACCCTTGCGCTGCAGCCCTGGGAGAAGAGCCTCATCAACAAGATTGAGAAGGCCATCATCGACGCCAACCTCGGCCTCACCCCGCAGAACAACGGCGAGGTCATCCGCTGCACCGTCCCGGCCCTGACCGAGGATCGCCGCAAGGACCTCATCAAGAAGGCCAAGACCACCGGCGAGAACGCCAAGGTCGTGGTCCGCAACGCCCGCCGCGACGGTATCGAGCTCCTCAAGAAAGCTCAGAAGAACGACGGCATGTCCGAGGACACCGAGAAAGAGGCGGAAGTCGAGGTGCAGAAGATCACCGACAAGAACGTCAAGAAGGTGGACGACCTCGTCGCCGCCAAGGAAAAAGAGATCATGACGGTCTAAGACCCGTCGGGACTACACTTCCGCAATAAAATTCGTAAAGATCGTCCGCTCCTCTTCCGTCAGGAAGTCTGCGGAGATCGGAACCATGACCAGGCGCTCCATGAGCGCCTGTGGCATTCCTGCGCAGTCCAGCAGGCGTTGGGCGTCCTTCTCTGTCGTGATGACGGCGGCCGTGGGCTGCTTCTTCACGGCATGCTGGATGCGCGTGATGTCCTTCCACGCGTAGCGGTGGTGGTCCGGGAAACGGAAGTGCTCGCAGATCTTGTAGCTGTCGCTCAAGTAGGCGCGCAGCGGCCGGTCGCCCGCGATACCCGTCACGAGGATGGCTTTCTTGGAGTATGCGTAGCGCGGCTCGGCCGTCGGGAAGACGCCCGCGGCCGGTGCGTACTGAATGGAGGTAAAGAAGATCAGCTGCCGGCGGCCCTTGGGATTGGTGGCTTCGCACTCAGACGGAAGATAATCCGTGAAGCCCAGGTCACGCACGAACATGGCGCGCGCGGTCTCATCCAGCTCCGCCGGGCATTTGGTCACGATGAGTGCGTCGGCGTCGAAGATGCGCTCCGGCAGGTCGCGCAGGCGGCCCAGCGGCAGCAGCATATCTTTCTGGACGGGACGGTTATAATCCACCAGCACCACGCTCTTGTGCGTCTTGAGACGGCGGTACTGGAAGGCGTCGTCCAGCACGATGTAGTCAGCGGGTTTGAATTCGCGGTTCCAGCAGCGCTTCTCCCAGCGGCGTCCCGTCAGCTTCTCGGGATGCACCAGCAGGTCGCAACCCTGCTCACGCTTCTTGTCCACGGCCACGACCACCCCCGGAAACTTTTTCTTGATCTGCATCGGCTCGTCGCCGTACATGATTGCGCTCCCCTCCGGCGTCACCTGCTGGAAGCCCTTGCTGTCGCGCTTGTAGCCGCGTGAAAGCACGGCGATCTGCTTGTTGCACCAGTCCGGGTGCTGCAGCAGCAGGCGCAGGACCATTTCCACGTGCGGAGTTTTCCCGGTGCCGCCGACGGTCACGTTGCCGATGCAGAGCGTCGGCACTTCGGCGTAGCTGAACTTGCGGCCGGGGCGACTCCAGCGGCGATTGCGGGCTTTCAGGACCCAGTAATACGGGAAAAGGAGGAACTTGTCAATCATATCGCTGTTCTATGGTGTCGAGGATGTCGTTCAGCTCGGCCACGTCCAGGGTCGTGACCATGCGCATGCGGGTCTCTTTGAAATCGGGCAGGCCCTTGAAGTAGCAGGACAGGTGGCGGCGCATCTCGTAGATACCGCGCGGTTCGCCCTTGTACTGCAGCGACAGGGCCAGATGACGGCGCGCCAGAGCCACTTTCTCCGCCACCGACAGGGCCGGCATCGCTTCGCCGTGCTCGAGGAAGTAGCGGATCTCCCGGAAGATCCAGGGATGCCCGAAGGTCGCGCGTCCGATCATGATGCCGTCCACGCCATAGCGCTCAAAGGCCTGCTTCGCGGAGGGGCCGTCGGTGATATCGCCGTTGCCGATGATGGGAATGTGCATGCGGGGGTTCGCCTTGACGGCGCCGATCAGCGTCCAGTCGGCTTCGCCCTTGTAGAGCTGGCAGCGCGTCCGCCCGTGGATGGTCAGGGCAGCGATGCCCACGTCCTGCAGGCGCTCTGCGAGTTCGACGATGATCTTGGAATTATCATCCCAGCCCAGGCGCGTCTTGACGGTCACCGGCTTGCCGACCGCCTCCACGACGGCCTTGGTGATGGCCACCATCTTGTCCGGCTCGCGCATCATGCCGGACCCGGCGCCGCGGCCCGCGATCTTGCTCACGGGGCAGCCGAAGTTGATGTCAATGAGGTCGGCCCCGTGGCCGCCGGTCAGCTCTGCGGCGCGCTCGGCCATCCGGGCCGCGTCCACCATCGCGTCGGGGTGCTGCCCGTAGATCTGGATGCCCACCGGGGCCTCCTCCTCGAGCGTATGCATCTTGGCAATGGTCTTGGGGACATCGCGAACCAGCCCGTCGGAGTTGACAAACTCCGTATAGACCATGGCCGCGCCCTGCTCGCGACAGAGCACGCGGAAAGAGACGTCCGTGACGTCTTCCATCGGCGCGAGCAAAAGCGGACGCTCGCCCAGGTCCAGGGATCCGATCTTCATAACATGCAAAATTAGCAATTTTTTGGGGAAGGCGAAGCCCGCCCTGCCGGCTCTACCGGAAGAACCGGGCAGAAAAAGGCCGGTTTTTCTGGCAGGTCCCTTCTATTTTGAGGGGACCTGCCAGGTTTTCCCAGGGATTTCTGTCCGGAATTGCCTATCTTTGTAAAGATTCGCCGGTCAAGCCGGCGAATGACGAAGGATATGTCAGACAGAATCGAGACACTGCGCACATTGATGCGCGCCAGGGGCTGGGACGCGGTGGTCGTGACCGGCTCGGACCCTCATTGCAGCGAATATCCCGCCGAGCGCTGGAAGCAGGTGGAGTGGCTGTCCGGCTTCACCGGCGAAGCAGGCGACCTGGTGGTCACCCTGGACCACGCCGGCCTCTGGACCGACACGCGCTACTTCATTCAGGCCGAGCAGCAGCTCGCCGGCACCGGCATCGTGCTCCACAAGACGCGCGTGCCGGAGCAGGTCCTGATCCCCGAGTGGCTGGAGCGCCAGTTTGGCAGCGAGGGGCTCATCGCCGTGGACGGGCTGTGCATGGGGACCGATTTCGCGCAGTCGCTGCCCGGCACCGTGATCAGCGTCCCGGACCTGCTGAGCCCTTTCTGGGCCGACCGGCCCGCCATCCCGCAGACGCCGATCTTCACCGTGAATCCCGGCGAGAGCCGCCGGGAGAAACTGGACTGGATCCGCCGCTTCCTGCGGGAGCGCGACTGCGACGGAATCCTGCTGACGGCGCTGGACGAGATTGCCTGGCTGCTCAATGTCCGCGCCTCCGACATCGATTATAACCCGCTTGTGATCAGCTACCTGCTCGTCTCGCAGGACGATGTCTGCTGGTACGTGCTCAAGGATGCGGTCGAAGACCCCGACTCCGCGGCCACCTTCAGCATCCTGGAGGCCGACGGCGTGCGTGCGCTGCCTTATGCTGACATCGACTACCTGCCCTCCGAGTTCCAGGGCCGGCTCTTCGTGGACGGCTCCACCCTCAACTACCAGCTCTATTCCGCGCTAAGCGCCGCAGACGTGCTCCTCGATCTAGGGGAGAGCCCCGTGGGCCTGCGCAAGGCTGTCAAGAACGCCACCGAGATCGCAGGGATGCGCGAGGCGCACCTGCAGGACGGGCTCGCGATGGAGCGCTACCTGTACTGGCTGGAACGCTCGGTGGACGCCGGACGCGAGATCACGGAGTGGGACGCCGCCGTCAAGCTGGGCCAGCTGCGCGCCGACATTCCCGGCTACCGCGGCGACAGCTTCGAGACCATCTCCGCCTTCGGGCCCGGCGCCGCCCTGCCGCATTATATCACACCGCACACCTATGCCCCCGTGATCCGCGAGGGTGGACTCTACCTTTGCGACAGCGGCGGACAGTACGACAACGGCACGACGGATATCACCCGCACCGTCCCCATCGGGCGCATCAGCGCCCTGGAGCGCGAAGACTACACGCTGGTGCTGAAGGGACACATTGACCTGGCGATGGCCGTTTTCCCGGAAGGGACCCCCGGCTGCCGCCTGGATGCCCTCGCCCGCGAACCGCTATGGCGCAGCCAGCGCAACTTCGGCCACGGCACGGGCCACGGTGTCGGCTGGTTCCTCGGCGTGCACGAGGGGCCGCACGATCTGCGGCAAAACCTCAACCCGACGCCCCTGGAGCCGGGCATGATCCTTTCCGACGAGCCCGGCATCTACCGGGAGGGGAAGCATGGCGTGCGCCACGAGAATCTGTTGCTGGTCGTGCCTGCCGGACAAAATGAGTTCGGCCGCTGGCTTGCCTTCGAGACGCTCACCCTCTGCCACTTCGACACCGACGGACTGGACCGCTCGCTGCTGGACCGCAGCGAAATCGACTGGCTCAACGCCTACCACGAGCGGGTCTTCCGCACGCTCTCCCCGCACCTCCCCCGCGAAATCGCCGACTGGCTGCGCGAAAAAACCGCCGCCATCTAAAACGGCAGCGGTCTTCATTCTGCGCCCCGGCCCTTTATTCGTCATTCGCCGGCTCCGACCGGCGAATCTCCGATGGCGATCGTAGGCTGAGCGGAATGACTATAACCTCGGCTTCTGGACGATGCGAACGATGAGCGAAACGAGGTAAATGCCGATACCGTAAATAGTGGTATTGAGGGTGACCTTCAACCCGCCGCAGATGACGCCGATCGGGACCACGTCGAACAGGCCGAGCGGCCCCTCTCCCTGGGAAGCATACTCTCCTAATACGTCAAGCACCTGCAAGAGGCCCAGAACCGTCCCCAGGAATCCGAACATAAGGGCGAACAGTCCGATCTCCTTCACCCAGCGGGGAGCCTTCCAGGCAGCGAAGAAAATAGCGACCAGCAGGACGGTGAGGATCGACATGAATGCGAGACCTCCTTGGACAAAAAAAACTAACATAAGGCAAAAAGGTTTTTGTGGGTTAAACTTTCTGGAGCAAAAGTAGCGGAAGGCGGCATCTCCCCCAAGCCGAAACCCCGAACAGCGGCGTTTAATCCCCAATTTGCCTTTTTGCCGGAACCGGGGAACAGGTTTTTTATTACATTTGTTCCAGCAATGAAACGGCTCCTGGTCATATCTTATTGGGTGGTTTCCGTCCTGCTGGTGTCCATTGTCCTCACCAGCCTGGGGTACCGCTTCCTGGAAGCCATGTTCTGCGGCACGATGTTCCTGCCGGGCGCTCTCGCGGCCAAATACTTTTTCCCGAAGGTCGATTTCAAGAACCGGCGGACGGGCATCAAGAACGCCATCTTCATCGTCTGCGGGATCCTGGTCGCCGAGATGCTGCTGTTCCTGGTCACCCACTTCTACATCATGCACCTGCGCGAAGAGCAGATGATGACCGATATCCCCCAGATCCTGACGAATCCCGTCTTCATAGCCTTCATCCTGACCGTGCTGGCGGCGGGCAGCTACTTCTTCGAGCGCTGGTTGGATCAGCTGCATCCTACGGCGCCCGCGCCCATCACCTTCACCTCCGGGCGCAAATCGGTGACCCTTCAGATCGAGGAAATTCTTTACGTGGAGTCCAACGACGACGCCACCGTCGTCTATGCGACCGGTGGCCGGAGCTTCCGGAACATCACCCCCATTTCCCGCTGGGAAGCCATCCTCAAGCCCCATTTCATCCGCATCCACCGCTCCTACCTCGTGAACAAGACGGCGGTGAGCGGCGTGGACGTGGATATTCTCTATGTGGGCGACACCCAGCTTCCCATCTCCCGGAAATACCGCGAGACGGTGCAGGGGTTTTACTCGTAGATCTGCTGGACGGATTCCTTGTATTTCCGGGAGACTGGCAGCTCCTGGCCGGCCACGCTGACGGACTCAGAAGACAGCACCTTCATGTCCGAGCGGTTGACGAGGAACGCGCGATGGATCCGCACGAACTCCGGGCCGAGCACATCTTCCCACTGGCTGATGCCGGTCCGATTGCGGTACTGCTGGCCGTCCCGCGCAAAGATCCAGACTTCGGCGTCGCGCGATTCGATATAGAGGATGTCTTCTTTCTTTAGAGAAACCTTCTTGTAGCCGGAATTGAAAGTGACGGGGTGCTCGGTCGGGTACTTTTTGTCCAGCCACTTCACCAGCAGGTAGTGTCCGTAGGCGAGGATGGCCAGGATGAAGGCTACGAAGACGGGGTTCCAGAGCATGGAGGGGAGATCCCAGCCGGTCTGGGCCTGGTCGAGGACCAGCAGAAAGAGGAGCTGCATCAGGTAAATGAAGAAGAAGGTCATCGTCATCACCCCCAGAATAATGAACAGGGTGTCCAGGACCTGATCCTTCCGGCCGCGTGTCCGGTCCACTTTGGGCAGGAAATACGACAGGGCCATGGCGGCGGGCAGGAAGGACAGGCTCATCGCGACCGCATGCCCCAGGTCATAGCCGAGGCTCACGAGGAGCGTAGCCGTCAGGGCGATGGCGGCCAGCCAGTAGGCGACGATGATGATTCTTTTCTTCATTCCGAATGCAATAATACACATTCTTCCGCGAAATAGCAGCGCCCGGGCGCCTCGAAAGGGAAATGTCGGGGGATTTGACGCCGGTTTGTGCGGATTCTGCTTTGCATTTCTGAGTCGAACGTACGTACCTTTGCAGCAAGGAATTCCGAACCCAATTGTAGAACACTAAAAAACAAAAAGCTATGCAACCGCTTGTCTCTAACATCTTTCAACTCTTCAGTTCCAACGTCGCCGGAACCTGCGTCGTTACGCTGTGCCTGATCGCTCTTTTCTTCGTCGCCTGGAAAGCGCCCGCCTGGGTGAAGGAAGCCGGCCTCGCCGGCCTTGCCGTCGGGTGGCTGTGGACCCTCATCGGGTTTATGCAGATGGGGAATGCCGTCGCTGCGTGCGGCCCCGACGCAGACGCGTACATCATCTGGTGTGCCGTTCCTTGCGCCCTGCTCCCCGCGGCCTATGGCACCGTCGTCTATATCATCTCGCTGATTATCCGCGTCGTCCGCAAACCGAAGATGTAGCCCGCGCCCGGGAGGAGAGTCTATTCGTCCGTCGGGGTGAGCCGCTGGACGAGGAGTGGGGCGGCGAGATTCCCTGCCACGTTGAGGAGCGTGGCGGGGATATCGCAGATGGTGCCGATGATCAGCAGCGCGGCCGCGAAGGAAGGGTCCAGACCCAGCATGGCGCAGATGAGCAGTTCGCCCGTCATGCCGCCCACGGGGATGGCACCCACCACGATGCTCTCCAGCAGCGCCACGAGCACGACCAGTGCGGCACCCCCGAAGCCCTCCGGCGCAGCGCCGAAGAAGTAGAGTGCGAAGAGCACCTTGGCCACCGACGTGATCACGGAGCCGTCCTTGTGCAGGTGGGTCCCCAGCGGGACGATGCCATCGACGAGCTTGTCGCTCACGCCTAAACGGCGCGCGGCAGCCATATTGACGGGCATGCAGGCGGCCGAAGAGCAGGTGCCGACGGCCGTCGCGGAGGGCGGAATCATCTCCTTCCAGAAGCGCCCGAGCGGCACGCGGCAGAAAAGCGCGTACAGCGACAGGAAGACCAGGTAGCACACCGCGGTGGCAGCGCACACCACCAGGAAGATCTCGAAATAGTCCCCCACGATCTGACTGCCCAGCGAGCCGACCGTGTCGGCGAAATAGCAACCGATGCCGATGGGCGCGAGCTTCATCACCAGCTCCATCATCTTGATGATCACGGCCTCGCCTTCGGCGATGAACCGGTCCACGCTCGCGGCCTTTTCGCCCAGCAGCGCGACAGAGAGCCCGAAGAGGGCGGAGAAGAGGATGAGCGGCAGCAGATGCTCGCGGGAGAGCAGCAGGGGGAAGTCGTTGACGGTCAGGGCAGACACAATCGCGTCGCCCACGCTCATGCCTTCGCCCATCACGCTGCCTGCCACGGTTCCGCCCTGCCCGAGGACCCGGGTGAAGGGGTTCCACGCGGACATAAAGCCGTAGCCGAAGATACCCGCCACGAGCGACATCGCCAGGAAGACGCCCAGGGTCGTCACGAGGACCCGGCCGATCACGCCGCTTCGCTGCATGACGGAAAGGGAATGCGCCACGGAAAAGAACACCAGCGGCACCACCAGCATGAAAACCAGATTGAGGAACAGCGTGCCCGGCACGCGCAGGACCCGGGCGCCCTCGCCCAGGACAACACCCAACACGCCGCCGGCCACCAGGCCAAGCAGCAGCAGGAGCGTCGCGCCGTAATTCTTCAGGAAGGCATTCTTCATATCCATACAAAGATAAGCCTTTTTTGATTACCTTTGAGGAGATAATAACCAAGCGCCATGAAAAGATCCCTCAAATTCTTCCTGCTGATCTGCCTTTCCGCACTCGCGATGGCCTGCGCTCCCAAGGAGCCGGTCAAGTACCTTGCCCTGGCCTTTGACGACGGCCCCAACCTGACCACCGAGTCCCAGATGCTCGACCTCCTAGCCAGGCACCAGGTGCCCGCCACCTTCTTCGTCATCGGAGAAAATATTACTGACGAGAGCGCCGGGAACATGAAGCGCGCCATCGAGCAGGGCTGCGAGATCGGCAACCATTCCTTCACGCATCCGATGATGACGATGCTGGACAAGGCCCAGGTCAAGGAGGAAATCGAGACCACCTCCGCCCTGATCGAGCAGATCACCGGGAAGCGTCCGACGCTATTCCGCCCGCCGTACATCAACGTCAAGCCGGAGATGTACGACTGGATCGACCTCACCTTCATCTGCGGCAAGGGCTGCCAGGACTGGGAGGCTACGGCCGACAAAGAATTCCGCCGCGAGGGAATTATCGCCAACGCGGAGCCCGGAGCCATCTATCTCCTGCATGACTTTGAGGGCAACGAGGCCACCGTCGAGGCCCTCGACGAGGCCATCCCGGTGCTGAAAGAGCAGGGATACGTCTTCGTGACCGTGTCGGAGCTCTTCAAAAAGCTGAAGTGCACCCCGGACGGCCACACGATGTACACCGTCGTTCCCGACTGCAGATAAGCACTACTCGTTCGGGTGTAGCCGCTGATAGAATTTGACGCCGCGCACGAGCGCGTCGAAGTCGCTCTTCACAACCTGTGCGGAGCGGCTATAAGTGTCGCGCTGAACGGTGAATTCGAGCGACTTGGTCAGCACTGGCTTGCGGTACGTGACCCGGACCGGCTCCAGATTCTCGTTCGGGAAGCCGATGGCCACGCAGCCCACCGTCTCCAGCCCCGTGCCGGGCTGCTCCTTGAGGAGCGACTGGAGCTGCTGCATGCTCTCCAGCGCTTCGGCGACGGACTCACCCAGCGGGATGAACAGCTCGGAGAGCGGATCGATGTAGGCCTGAATCACGTCATCGCCGATACCCAGGCGGCCGACGGTCAGGTAATAATGGTTCGCGCCTTCCGCGGGCATATTGAAGACCTCCAGGAGCTCCATGGTGAAGCTGTCGATCTCTTTCTCGATCTGGACCAGCTCCAGCCGCTGGGGGATGGACTGGGCGGAAGCCAGCACGGGCAGTGCCGCCAGGACCAGGATGGTCAGGGATTTCCGGATAACGTTCATAAAATATGTGTTTTAGTGTTAACTGTCAGGTGTCATGCATAAATGATACCGGGAGCTAATATGTGCTCTTGATCCGGGACGCCGTGAGGGTGATGTCGCGCGTGGCCGGCGTCGGAGCGGATCCCCTCTGCCTCGGGGGTGCTGCGCTGCAGACCGTCATCGCAGGTCTGGGCGCTCAGCGTAAGGCCCAGCAGTGCAGTCAGGCAGCAGACCAGGCGGGCAGCAAAAGAGCAAAATCTCGGTTTCATCAGTTCAAAGGTAGATTTTTTAAAACATTTTGACAAGAAGTTGTTATGTTAATTGGGTGTTTCAATGTAATTTCGTTGGCTGAAAAGAAATCATCAGTTTTTATCGATATGAAAAAGCTTTTCTCTCTGTCGCTGCTGCTTGCAGCCGCGCTCCTCGCCTCCTGCGCGGGGAACAGCCAGGTCGGTGTGCTCACCAAGCCCACCCCCGCCACCACCAACCTCCCGGGTCATGATTATCCGATGATCAACCCGGATCTCAGCGTCGTCTTCCGCGTCGATTTCCCGGACGCGCAGGCCGTCGCCGTGAACGTGGGCGGCAAGAATTACGACTTCGTCAAGGGCGAAGACGGCATCTGGGAGGTTACTTCCGAGCCGCTCGTGCCGGGCTTCCACTACTACATGCTGAACGTGGACGGCCAGCGCGTGGCCGACCCCAACACCCAGCAGTTCTTCGGCTCCTTCTATTGGGGCAGCGGTATCGAGATCCCCGAGGCCGGCGTGGATTACTATCTGGAGAAGAAGGTCCCGCATGGTGAGATCCGCATCGAGAAATATCATTCCGAACTGACCGGCGCAGACCGCCCGTACTACATCTACCTGCCGCCGCAGTACGCCTCCGAGCCGGAGCGCCGTTTCCCGGTGCTCTATCTGCAGCACGGTGCCGGCGAGGATGAGACAGGCTGGGCCACCCAGGGCATGATGCGCAACATCATGGACAACCTCATCGCCGAGGGCGAGTGCGTCCCGATGATCATCGTCTGCGAGCACGCTGTGGCTACGCTCGCCGGTGAAGAGCAGGGCGGCCGCTTCAACCTCTTCAACTTCGACGCCTTCGAGAAGGTGATGGTCGAGGAGACCGTGCCGTACATCGACGCGACCTACCGCACGCTCACCGACCGTGACCACCGCGCCATCTGCGGCCTCTCGCTCGGCGGCTTCCAGTCCTACACCATCGGCCTCGACCATCCGGAGCTCTTCGGCTGGATCGGCGGCTTCAGCGGCTCCGGCCGCGGCCCTGGCGACCGTCGCGACAGCGAGATGTATCCGACCTCGATCAACGACCAGTACCACTTGCTCTACATCAGCATCGGTACCGACGAGCCCAACGGCATGTACCAAGGCATCTACGACCTGCACTGCGCGCTGGACAGCCTCGGCGTGAACCACGTTTACTACGAGTCCCCGGGCACGGGCCACGAGTGGCTCACCTGGCGCCGCTCGCTGCACCAGTTCGCTCCGATGCTCTTCCAGGAGTAGGAGGATTCCGGACTGATTAATCCGACTTTTTCGGGCAGGTCCCCTCTGTTTTGGAGCGGCCTGCCCGTTTTTTCTGAGAATTCCTGTCCGATTATTATAGTTTTTTGCGACCTTTGGCGTCTAACGGGTGTAGATTCGATCGAAAATGAATAACAAGGAACAAGCATTCACCCATTTGGTCCGGGAGCACAAGAGCACCATCTACTCGGTGTGCTATATGTTCTCGAAGGACACGGATGAGATTGACGACCTCTTCCAGGAGATTCTGATCAGGCTCTGGAAGGGATACGATTCTTTCCGCGCGGAATCCGATGTCCGGACCTGGATTTATCGCGTCGCGCTGAACTGTTGCCTCAGCGCAGACAGGAAGAAGCGTCGGCTGCTCAGAGACCGCGTGCCGCTGAGCGTGGACATCGACCCGTTTGAGGATGCGAACGACCGGGCGCTGCAAACCAAGCGCCTGTACGCCCGGATCAATCAGCTGGGTCTGGTGGACCGCGCCATCATCCTTCTCTGGCTCGAAGGCCTGAGCTACGAGGAGATCGGCGCCATCGTCGGTATTACGGTGAAGAATGTTTCCTTCCAGTTGCATCGAATCAAAGATGAACTCAAAAAGTCCCACCTTTAAACGCTCGTGCCATGAACAAGGAAGAAATCGATATCAATCAGGAACTGGAGCAGATGCGGCAGGACTATGCCGATCTGAAGGTACGGTTCGACAAGCAGCAGATCCTCAACGAGAAGTTGATGGAAAAGGCTTTCAAGTCCGACATCGGCTGGCTCTCGCTCGATCGGGGGGCCACGCTGGTAGCCGGTGCTTTCACCATCCTCTCGCTCATCTCCTTCTCCATCTGGAGGGGCCTCCCGTGGCGCTATTCCATTCCGCTGTGCGCCGTTTGCATCATCGCGGTGCTGGCCATCCTTTGGGTCTATAAGAATCTGTCTTTGGACACCTTGTTCGGAGAGGACATCCTCACCGCCACCAAGAAGGTCAGACGCTTCAAACAGCAGTACCTGCGGGGAACGATCTTCTGCTGGGTCGCCGTGTTAGGCATGCTCGGCGTTTTCTCGCCGGTGGTTTACCGCATCTGGAGCCCCTCCGGGAAAGCCGTCTCCGTATTCGTCATGATGGGGGTCCTGCTCGTGATCCTGGCCATCATCGGTGTGTTCGGCTTCAAGCGCCTGATGCAGGCCTGCGACAAAATCCTGGAGCGCCTGCAGATGAAAGAAGATGGCGATCTAAAACAATAATCCGACCATGAAAAGAATCTTTACGATCGTTGTTGCCCTGCTGCTCTCATTCCTGGCGAGCGCCCAGGAAGGCACCTGGACAGGAAAGCTCGAGGCCCAAGGAAAGAAACTGACGGTTGTCTTCCACCTGGACGGCGATGAGCCGACCATGGACTCTCCGGACCAGGCCGCAAAGGGCATTCCCATCCAGGTCGAAAAGAACGAGATGGGGAAAATTACCATCAGGATCCCCCTGCTCAGCGCCAGCTATGAAGGTCTGTGGCTGGGCAAGCAGATTCTCGGCACCTTTACGCAACTGGGCCAGTCCCTGCCGCTAACCCTTACGCCCGGAGAAGAGAAGCTGAACCGCCCGCAAACCCCGCAAGGGCCGTTCCCGTATGCGACGGAGGAGGTATCCTTTGACAATGGAGATGCGCATCTGGAAGGCACGCTGGTGCTTCCGGAAGGGTATTCGCGCCAGACGCCCGTGCTGATCTTCGTCACCGGCAGCGGTCAGGAGGACCGGGATGAGACCATCGTCGAGCATAAGCCTTTTGCGGTCATCGCCGACGCTCTCGGTCGGGCGGGTATCGCGACGCTCCGCTTTGATGACCGCGGCGTCGGCGGCTCTACCGGAGATGTAGTTAATGCCACCACGGAAGATTTCAGGGATGATGCCCTCGCCGGCATCCAACTGCTCCGGGAGCGCTTCGACAAGGTCGGCGTCATCGGCCACAGCGAAGGGGGTACCATCGCCTTGATGCTGGCAGCGGACGGGCAGGTCGATTTCATCGTCAGCCTGGCGGCTATGGTGGTTTCCGGTCTGGAAACGACCGTGGCACAGAGCCGCGTCGCGCTTGAATCTGCGGGATACCCGAAAGAGATCGTGGATAGATATTGCGAGGCTGTGCGGCAGGCCTGCCATGTGCGCCTCCACGGCGGCCGAATGCCTTTCGCCGACGAGTTGGACCTCCCGGAAGCGCTGAAGCAGAATTACCTGGCGGTGCTGCACCAGATCCAGGTCCCGTGGATGATCAAGATCCTATCGCTGGATATGCGGCCGCTGCTGGGCGGGATTACCTGCCCCGTCCTGGCGATCAACGGCACCAAGGATATTCAGGTGGCGTCCGAAAGCAACCTGGGGGCACTCCGCAGTGGCCTCCCGGCAAATCCCAAGAATAGAATAGAAGCTATAGAAGGTGCTAATCATTTGTTCCAGCACTGCACGACCGGAGACATCGCCGAATACCGCCAGATTGAGGAGACCATCGCGCCGGAGGTGTTGGAGTTGATGATTGATTGGCTATCTGATTTCAAATAGAAAGGTTTCTGATGGAAGATTTTATCCTCAAAGAGATTGACCGCCTGGGCGAGATGCTGCGAATGGTCGCCCGCAAGCTGGGGCTGCTGGACGGCACCGCCCCGGACTATACCCTGGACGACGTTCAAGAAGAGATCGGCAAGTCCGGCCTGCCCTTCGATCTGGACACCATCCTGCAGCAAGAGAACCCGGTCTGGTACTTGACCCAGACCGCGAAGCTCTCCGACGCGGCGCTGGAGACCTTCATCGAGATCCTTTTCCACTCCGACCTGGACGAAGAGGCCAAGGCAGCCCTGCTCGCCGACGCTCTGGCCTACCTGGACGGAAAGGGCAACTTCTCCTTCAAACTCCACTCGCTGGTATAGGTATTCGCCGATCAGCGTTGGGTGCTTGCCGTGCGAGGGCGTTGTAGAAGGCGGGCGGTAGTTCGTCACGGACGGGCCTTTTTGTTGGCTCGAACGGGACGAAGCTGCCGACGCCGCAGGAGGAAAGGCAAGCCTGGAGAATGACGAAAAAGGGAGCGCGGTTGCGCTCCCTTTTTCGTGTGCCCCAAGCGGGAATCGAACCCGCACGGCTTTAAAGGCCACTGGATTTTGAGTCCAGCGCGTCTACCAATTCCGCCATCAGGGCTGGTAGGGACTGCAAAGGTATTTAAAAAACGCGATTTATCAAATTTTTGGCGTATCTTCGCTTTTCGTATGGAGAAGAAAAGTATTTACGTCATCTACGACCGCAACGTCGAGGCTTTCGCGCTGAAACTGGCCGAGGGACGCCCGGCGCTGGCCATCACCGCCGACGAGGCGCACAAAACGATGGACACCGTGCTGGACATCTGCCGCTGGCTGCTCGCGCAAGGCGCGAACCGCGACGCCATCGTCTGGGCCGTGGGCGGCGGTGTGACGACGGACCTGGTGGGCTTCGCCGCCAGCATCTACAAGCGCGGCGTACGCTACGCCAACTACCCCACCACCCTGCTCAGCCAGGTGGACGCGGGCGTGGGCGGCAAGACCGGCGTGAACCTGGACAGCTACAAGAACATGATCGGGGTCACGAAATTCCCCATCTACACCCGCATCCTGCCGGAAGTCCTTGCGACCCTGCCGGCCCGGGAACTGCGCTCCGGCGCCGCCGAAATGCTCAAAACCTTCATCATTGACAACAAGGGCGACCGCTACGAAAAGGCGGTCAAAGTGCTCTCCGAGCCGAAGATCGACTTCGCCGCACTCGCGCCGCTCATCGAGGCGGCCGCGGCCGTCAAGCGTAAAATCGTGGAGCAGGACCCCTACGAGGAGAACCTGCGCCGCTGCCTGAACCTGGGCCACACCTACGCCCATGCCATCGAATGGTATCAGCACACGCACGAGACCGCCGAACCGATGACGCACGGCGAGGCCGTCGCCGTGGGTATGGTGCAGGCCGCGCTCCTGTCCGAGCGCCTGGGCCTGTGCAAGGCCGGCCTCGCGGAGAAACTTCGCCAAGACCTGCAGGCCTGCGGGCTCCCGACGGAGCTCCCCTGCCCGGAGGAGGAACTGGAAGCCGCCCTGTGGAAAGACAAGAAAGCCGAAAAAGGCATCATCCACTTTGTCCTGATCAAGAAGATCGGCAAAGTGATAATCAAAGACCTGGATGATTTGCACCAGCCTGCAGCATAAGACCTTCGAGCAGATTCTCGCGATCCTCGAAGACCCCACGGTCGAAATGGCGGAGATCCGCCTCGACCGCCTCGACCTGTCGGACGACCAGATTGAAGAGCTCTTCAGCGAGTCCGACACCCCGCTCATCGCCACCTGCCGCATCGACGGCTGCCCCTCGCCCGAAGAGGCGGAGCGCCGGCTACGCGTGGCCATCGAGGCGGGCGCCCGTTTCGCTGACCTCGAGATCGAGGCCCCGGCCCAGATGAGCAAGCATTTTCAGCAGCTCTGCCGCAAGAGCGGCACGGAAATCATCCGCTCCTTCCACGACTTCGAGGGCACGCCGGACATGGAAGTCCTGCAGATGGCCCTGGCGCGTTGCTTCCGCTATGGCGCCGACATCGCCAAGGTCGTGACCACCTGCCACACGGCGGAGGACGCCGCCCGCATCGAGTCCCTCTATAGCCTCGTGCTGGAGGGAGTGGACTCGCTCCAGGGGCGGCTCGTCGCCTTCGGCATGGGTGACGCAGGCCGCGACACGCGCCTGCAGTGCCTGCGCCGCGGGGCTCCGTTCACCTTTGCCGCGCTCAGCGCGGAAGAGGCCACCGCACCTGGCCAGTGGCCGCTCGCGGAACTCTACGCCGCGCTCTACGGCGACCGTAAACCCTACCGGGTGGAGGGACGCCGCATGCCCGCTTCGAAGAGCTTTGCCCAACGCGCAATCCTCGCCGCGGCGCTCGCCGAAGGCACCTCGCACCTGGGAGGCTACAGCCCCTGCGGCGACTCGGAGGCTGCACTCTCGCTCGCCCGCGCCCTCGGCGCGAAGGTCGAGCAGGACGGCGCGGCGCTCACCATTACCGGCATCGGCGCCCGCTGCCGCCAGTTGCAGCCGGGCAGCGTGGATACCGGCGAATCCGGCCTGCTCACGCGCCTGACCATCCCGGTGCTCGCCGCCGTGGGCGACGGCAGCTTCTCCGTGACCGGTCGCGGCACCCTGCTTCGCCGGCCGCTCAGCGGCGCCGCGGACATCATGGCCGCCTTCGGCGTGCTGCTCGCGAACGAGCAGGAGCGCGAGGGCAAGGACGTCTATATCCCCGCCACCGTCAAGGGACACCTCATCCCGGGCACGGCCGAAGTCCCCGGCAAGGGCGGCTCGCAGCTCATCTCGGGCCTGCTGATGGCCCTGCCGCTGTGTGACAAGGAGTCGCTACTGCGCGTCAGCGAGCCCAAGAGCATTCCCTACATGTACATCACCCTCGACGTGCTGCGCCATTTCGGCATCCAGACCCGGAGCGAAATGGAGGGCGACGCCGAAATGCTGGAGGCGGACGACTGGTCCGGCTGCACCGGCATCAACTTCAAGATACGCGGCCGCCAGCACTACCGCGCAGCCGACTTCGACATCGAAGGCGACTGGAGCGCAGCCGCCAATTTCCTCGTGGCCGGCGCCATCTTCGGCTCGGCCGAACTCGTCGGGATGGACACCACCTCCCTGCAGGCCGACCTGAGCGTCATTGACATCCTCGTGGATGCGGGCGCCGTGGTCTCGCAGTTGGACGGAGGCACCGTCTGCGTACGAAAAGCCCCGCTGGAAGCCTTCCAGCAGGACCTCTCGAATGCGCCCGACCTCTTTCCCATTATCGCCGTGCTCGCCGCCTTCTGCGCCGGCGAAAGCCGCATCGCAGGCGTGGGACGCCTGACGACCAAAGAGTCCAACCGCGCGGAAGCCATCCTCGAGATGCTCCTGCAGATGGGCGTGGAAGCCCGTATCGAAGGAGACGAACTGGTCGTCTGGGGCGAGACCCTCGCCGCCCGGCTGCTCGGAGGGCACCTGCTCAAGGGCGGCGAATACAGCTCGCGCCACGACCACCGTATGGTGATGGCTCTGCAGGTGGCCTCCCTGGGAACAGAAAGCCCCATCGTCATCGACGATGAGGCTTGCGTGGGGAAATCATTCCCTGGATTTAGGCTTTAGATTCGCCGGTCAGGGCCGGCGAATGACGGACCCTCCGGGCTTACTCAGCCTTCGGCTCTTCGGCCTTCTTGGCCTTGGGAGCAGCCTTCTTGGCCTTCGGGGCAGCCTTCGGCTCCTCAGCGGGAGCCTCAGCTTTCACCTCTTCTGCCTTGGGAGCTTCCTCAGCGGGAGCGGCCTCGGCTTTCTTGGCGCGGCTACGGCGGGTAGTCTTCTTGGCAGCAGCCTTCGGAGCGGCAGCGAGAGCGGCCTCGTTGAAGTCAACGAACTCGATCAGCGCCATCTCGGCAGCGTCACCCTGGCGGAAACCGATGTGCAGCACGCGGGTGTATCCGCCCGGACGATCAGCGATCTTCGGGGCGATGGTGCGGAACAGTTCGGTCACGGCCTCCTTGTCCTTGAGGTAGCTGAACACAACGCGACGGCTGTGGGTCGTATCCTCCTTGGACTTGGTGACAAGCGGCTCGATATAGCTCTTCAGGGCCTTGGCCTTCGCCACAGTGGTGGTGATGCGCTTATGCTGGATCAGGGAGCAGGCCATGTTGGCGAGGAGCGCCTTGCGGTGGCCAGCCTGACGACCAAGATGATTGATAGCTTTATTGTGTCTCATCTTTATACAGTCTTTTTCTTGGGTTCAATATTATACTTGGTGACGTCCATTCCGAACGAAAGCTTCATCTTCTCGACCAGGAGGTCGATTTCGTTGAGAGACTTCCGACCGAAGTTGCGGAACTTCATCAGCTCGGGACGAGAATAGGACACGAGGTCGGCGAAGGTGTCGATCTCAGCTGCCTTGAGGCAGTTGAAGGCACGCACCGACAGGCCCACATCGGAGAGCTTGGTCAGGAGGAGGTGACGCATGTGCAGCGACTCCTCGTCCAGTTCCTTGCTGTCGGTCTCCACCGTGCTCTCCAGCGACATCTTCTTGTCGTCGGTAAAGAGCTTGAAGTGGTAGATCAGGATGTTGGCCGCCTCGTGAAGGGCAGCGTTCGGGGAAATCGAACCGTCCGTCACGATCTCAAGATTGAGTTTCTCGAAGTCCGTCTTCTGCTCGACACGCCAGTTCTCCACGCTCCAGTTGACCTTGCGGATCGGAGTGTAGATCGCATCGACCGGAATGGTTCCGATCGGCGTGTCCGGGTCGCGGAGCTCCTCAGCGGGCACGAAACCACGACCCTTCGTGATGACGAGGGAGATTTCGAGCTTCACGGAAGGCTCGAGCGAGCAGATGTGCAATTCGGGATTCAACACCATGAAAGAAGACAATCCTTTGGAGATATCTTCTGCCGTAAACTCCTGCTTGCCGCTGATGACGATGTTTGCCGTCTCAGTGTCCACGGTCTCGACCATGCGGCGGAAACGCACCTGCTTGAGGTTCAGGATGATGTCCTGCATCCCCTCGATAACGCCGGGGATGGTCTGGAACTCCTGGTCCACACCGGAGATCTTGATCTGACTGATAGCAAACCCCTCCAGGGAGGCCAGCAAGATGCGACGAAGAGCGTTACCGATCGTCTGGCCGTAGCCCGGCTCAAGCGGCCGGAATTCGAAACGGCCGACAGTGTCGGTGCTTTCGAGCATAATCACCTTGTCCGGTTTCTGAAATGCTAAGATTGCCATATTACAGTGGTGTTAGGGATTATTTGGAATAGAGGTCGACGATCAGCTGCTCGTTGATGTTCTCGGGGATTTCCGCACGGGTCGGAACGTTAAGGAACTTACCACTGAGGGTCTTGGTGTCGAAGTCCAGCCAGGCATACTTGGTCACGGAGGCCACGCTGTTCTGGATCACCTCGAGGCTCTTGGAGCGCTCGCGGACGGCCACGGTGTCGCCGGCCTTCACCTGGGTGGAGGGGATGCTGCACACGTTGCCGTTCAGGGTGATGTGGTGGTGGGACACGAGCTGACGGGCGGCGGCGCGGGTCGGGGCAATACCGAGACGATACACGATATTGTCGAGACGGGACTCGAGGAGAATCACGAGGTTCTCACCCTTCTGGCCGGCCATACGGGAAGCCTTGTCGTAGGTGTTGTGGAACTGACGCTCGAGCACACCGTACATGTACTTGACTTTCTGCTTCTCCTTCAGCTGGGTAGCATATTCCTTGGACTTCTTGCGCTTCGCGGCGAGGCCGTGCTGTCCCGGAGGATAGTTGCGCTTCTCAAAATACTTATCGGAACCGAAAATCGGCTCGCCGAATTTACGGGCGATCTTGGTGCTGGGACCTGTATATCTTGCCATAGTAGTCTTGCTTTAAGAATTAAACTTTACGACGGCCTTTAGGACGGCACCCGTTGTGCGGCATCGGCGTGACGTCGACGATCTCGGTCACAACGATACCGGCGTTGTTGATGGTACGGATGGCGGACTCACGACCGGAGCCCGGACCCTTGACGTAGCACTTGACGCGACGCAGACCGGCGTCGAAAGCCGTCTTGGCGGCATCCTCGGCGGCCATCTGGGCAGCGTACGGGGTGTTCTTCTTGGAGCCTCTGAAGCCGCACTTACCGGCAGAGCCCCAGCTGATCACCTGGCCCTGAGCGTTGGTCAGGGACACGATGACGTTGTTGAAGGTCGATGAAATATGGGCTTCGCCATAAGCTTCAACCTTGACAACTCTCTTGGATGTTGTAGTTTTCTTTGCCATAATTCATCAGTTTTTACTTGGTCGCCTTCTTCTTGTTGGCAACGGTCTTCTTCTTACCCTTGCGGGTACGGGCGTTGTTCTTGGTGCTCTGGCCACGGACGGGGAGTCCGAGACGGTGGCGGATTCCGCGATAGCAACCGATATCCATGAGGCGCTTGATGTCCAGCTGGATGGAGGAGCGGAGCTCGCCCTCGATCTTGTACTCCTCATTGATCTCGGAACGGATCTTGGCGATCTGGTCATCATTCCAGTCGCCCACTTTGATGGTGGGATCGATTCCGCACTTCTCGAGGATTCGCTTCGCGGAAGAGCGGCCGATACCGAAGATATAGGTCAGACCTATTTCTCCCTGTTTGTTGTTCGGTAAATCTACACCGGCGATTCTTGCCATAATTATACTTTACTTAATTTGTTACTGATTGATTATCCTTGGCGCATCTTGAACTTGGGGTTCTTCTTGCAGATGACGTACAGGCGGCCTTTGCGTCTGACGATCTTGCAATCCTCGCTGCGCTTCTTGATGGATGTCTTGACTTTCATATCTATGCGTTTTTATTTGTATCTGAAAGATATTCTGCCTTTGGTTAAATCGTACGGTGAAATCTCAACTCTCACTTTGTCGCCAAGAAGAATATGGATAAAGTTCATACGCATCTTGCCCGAAATGTTGCAGAGCAGGACGTGACCGTTCTCAAGCTCGACTTTGAACATCGCGTTTGGAAGGGTCTCGATGACCTTCCCATCTTGTTCTATTGCTACTTGTTTAGACATTAAAAAATCACTTTAAAATTTAATCGTGCCATCTTTCTCGATAAAATCGAAGGTTGAGAGCTGCTCGGCCCGGCCTTTCCGGACAACAACCGTAAGCTCGTAGTGAGCCGAATTCTTGTGGTCGGCGGTGTGCACGGCCCATCCGTTTCTGTCCAGATAGACCGCCTTGCCGCCGGCGTTGATCATCGGCTCGATACACAGGACCATTCCGTCCACCAGGTGGGTGCCGCGGCCCGGACGCCCGTAGTTGGGCACGCCCGGATTCTCGTGCATCTCCCGGCCGATTCCGTGCCCTTCGAGTTCGCGGACCACGGAAAAACCGAATGATTCAGCATACGATTGCACCGCGTATCCGATGTCTCCGATCCGCGCACCCGCGACAGCCGCAGCGATACCTCTGTAGAGCGACTCCTTCGTCACGTCCAGGAGCTTCCGGGTCTCCGGCGACACCTCCCCCACGGGGAAGGTGTAGCAGGAGTCGCCGTTATAGCCCTTATAGAGCGTGCCGATGTCGGCGCTGACGATGTCGCCCTCCTTGAGGACATAGTCGGACGGAAAACCGTGGACGACCACATCGTTGACCGAGGCACAGATGGCTGCCGGGAAGCCCTCGAAACCCAGGAAGCTGGGAATCGCGCCGTTGTCGCGAATGAAAGTCTCGGCCACCTTACTCAACGTTTTCGTTGTCACACCAGGGGCGACCGCTTTACCGACTTCCGCCAACGTCTTCGAGACGATGATCGCATTTTCGCGAAGCAGCTCGATTTCTTCTTCTGTCTTAGGCTTAATCACAACCGTTCAATTAAAATCAAAGAACTACATACCTGAGCGCCCGCTGAGACGGCCGGTCTTCATCAGACCGTCGTAGTGGCGCATCAGCAAATAACTTTCCACCTGCTGCAGCGTGTCGAGAACCACACCCACAAGGATCAACAGCGAAGTGCCGCCGTAGAAGCTTGCGAAGGCGTTGGAGATACCGAAAATCATCGCAAGGGCAGGGAGGATGGCGATGATGCCCAGGAAGATGGAACCGGGGAGGGTAACTCTGGACATGATGGTGTCCAGATACTCCGCGGTCGGCTTGCCGGGCTTGACGCCGGGAATGAATCCTCCATCCTGCTTCATTCTTTCGGCCATCGCCGACGGGCTGACGGTAACGGCCGTGTAGAAGTACGTGAAGATCACGATCAGGATGAAGAAAATGAGGTTATACCAGAATCCCTGGTAGTTGCCGAGAGTCGCAGCAAGTCCGCGCGTGGCGTCGAACTTGGAGAAGATGATCGGGAAGAGCATCAGCGCCTGGGCGAAGATGATAGGCATCACGCCGGCTGCGTTGACCTTGAGCGGGATGTACTGGCGGACACCGCCGTACTGACGGTTGCCGATCACGCGCTTGGCGTACTGCACGGGCACGCGGCGGACAGCCTGCACCAGTGCGACAGCAGCCAGCACGACGAAGAACCAGATCACGAGCTCGACAATCAGGAGGATCGGACCACCGTTGTTGGCGGAGAACTTGTCCTGGAACTCAGCGATCAGGGCGTACGGCAGGCGGGCCACGATACCGATCATGATGATCAGGGAGATACCGTTGCCGATACCACGGTC
Source organism: Bacteroidales bacterium (assembly GCA_016291185.1). Next base: position 4,086 of record JAEFAI010000023.1, on the reverse strand, counting down.
AGTGATCCGCTCGCCGAGCCACATCACGAACATCGAGCCGGCCATCAGGATGACCGTGGAAACAATGTTGAACATGAAGTCGCTCCAACCCAGCTGGTTGACAGCCACGAAAGCGGCGGCAGGAATCTGGTTGTGGACCGTAGCCATGTAGGCCGGGCCCTGGATGCAGATCACGAGGATGGTCAGCCAGCGGGTCATCTGGTTGATCTTCTTGCGGCCGCTCTCGCCCTCCTGCTGGAGTTTGCGGAAAGTGCCGGAGAAGACACCCAGCAGCTGGATGATGATGGATGCCGAGATGTACGGCATCACACCCAGTGCGAAGATCGAGGCATTACCGAAGGCGCCGCCGGAGAACATGTTCAGGAGGCCGACAAGGCCTTCGCTGGCAGTGCTCTGAAGACCGGCAAGCATGGACGCGTCAATGCCCGGAAGGACCACGAAACAGCCGAAACGGTAAACCAGGATCAGCACGAACGTGTAGGCGAGTCTCTTGCGGAGCTCCTCGATCTTGAAGATGTTCTTGATTGTCTCGATAAACTTCTTCATGGCTATTCAATTACGACCGCCTTGCCACCGGCGGCTTCGATTTTGGCGATAGCGGACTTGGAGAAACCATGGGCGGTAACGGTGACCGCGGCCTTGATTTCGCCATTTCCGAGCACCTTCACGAGGTCGTTCTTACCGGCCAGGCCAGCGGAAACGATCTCAGCGATACCAAGCTCCTTCAGGCCGGCAGCGGCGGCGAGGGCCTCGATGTCAGCGACATTGATGGCCTTGTACTCGACGCGGGTCGGGTTCTTGAAGCCGAACTTCGGCAGACGGCGCTGGATAGGCATCTGGCCTCCTTCGAAGCCGATCTTGTGCTCGTAACCGGCACGGGCCTGGGCGCCCTTGGTACCGCGGGTGGCGGTGCCACCCTTGCCGGAACCCTGTCCGCGGCCGAGTCTCTTGCTGGTATGGGTAGAACCCGTAGCAGGTGTCAAATTATTGAGTTTCATCTCTAGGTCCTCCTTTAGTCAATAACTTCAACTTTGCAGAGGTGAGCGATCTTGGCGACCTGACCCTCGGTGATCGGGGTCTTCTCCACCTCCACGGTCTTGTGCATGCGGCGGACACCGAGGCAACGAAGGTTGTCCTTCTGGCGCTTGGTCTCACCGTTGCTGCTGATAATCTGGGTAATTCTGTACTTTGCCATAGTCGTGTCCTCCATTAGCCGTTGAAAACCTTGGACATCGCGACGCCGCGCAGACCGGCAACGGTGTAGGCGTCACGCATCTGGGTGAGGGCGTAGACGGTCGCCTTGACGAGGTTGTGAGGGTTGGAAGAACCCTTGGACTTCGCCAGGACGTTCTGCACGCCGACGGATTCGAACACGGCACGCATAGCACCACCGGCCTTGACACCGGTACCGGGCGCTGCGGGCTTCATGAACACGCGGGAGCCACCGAATTTCGCCTCCTGCTCGTGCGGGATGGTCGTGTTGATGACGGGAATCTTCACGAGATTCTTCTTCGCATCCTCCACGCCCTTCGCAATCGCGGCAGTGACTTCATTTGCCTTGCCAAGACCATAGCCCACGACACCGTTCTCGTCACCGACGACAACGATGGCGGCAAAGCGGAAGTGACGACCACCCTTGGTCACCTTGGTGACGCGCTGGATGGCGACCAGTCTGTCCTTCAGTTCAAGGTCAGACGTCTTTACTCTCTTAACATTTGTATTTGCCATAGTCTTAACTCTTAGAATACGAGGCCGCCTTCACGGGCAGCATCTGCCAAACTTTTAACTCTACCGTGGAAAAGATATCCGCCGCGGTCGAAGCAGATCGCGTTGATACCCTTAGCCAGACAGCGCTCCGCGATGGCCTTGCCGACCACGGCAGCAGCTTCGATACCGGTCTTGCCCTTGCACTGCGCGGCAAGTTCCTTATCGTTGGAAGCGGCAGCGCAAAGGGTCTTGCCCTGCTCGTCATCGACCACCTGCACGTAGATCTGCTTGTTGCTGCGGAAAACGACCATACGGGGCTTTTCGGCAGTACCGTTGACCTTCTTGCGGATGCGGTAGTGGATCCTTCTTCTTCTTTCAATTCTACTGAGTGCCATAATTCTATCCTCCTATTATTTAGCTGCGGCGGTCTTACCGGCCTTGCGGCGAAGCGTCTCGCCAACGAACTTGATACCCTTGCCCTTGTACGGCTCAGGCTTACGGAAAGAACGGATCTTGGCAGCCACCTGGCCGAGAAGCTGCTTGTCGCAGCTCTTCAGCACGAGCTTCGGGTTCTCGCCCTTGCGGACATCGGGAACCTCGGCGGTGACTTCCTTCGGAAGCAACAGCTGGATTTCGTGGGAATAACCGAGGGAGAAGGTCAGGAGCTGTCCGTTGACAGACACACGGTAACCGACGCCCACCAGTTCCTGGGTGGTGGTGAACTGCTCGGACACACCGACGACCATGTTGTGCACCAGGGCGCGGTAGAGACCGTGCATGGAGCGGTGACGCGGCTGGTCGGTCGGGCGCTCGAACTTGATCTGATTGTCCTCAATGGTGAGCTTGATGTCCGGATCAATCTTCTGGCACATCTCACCGTGAGGTCCTTTAACCTTCAGCACGTTGCCGTCGAGAAGCTCAACGCTCACGCCGGTCGGAAGGCTTACAGGCAATTTACCAATTCGTGACATTATCGTTATTCATTTAAAATTAATAAACGTAGCAAATAACCTCACCGCCGACGCCGAGCTCCTTGGCTTCCTTGTCGGTGATGATGCCCTTCGGGGTGGAGAGGATGGCGATGCCGAGGCCATTGAGCACGCGCGGCATGTCATCGACACCGGTGTACCGGCGGAGACCCGGGGTGGACACGCGCTCAATCTTCTTGATGGCGGCCATCTTGGTCTGCGGATGGTACTTCAGGGCTATTTTGATGGTATTGTAAGGGGTGCCCTCAACCACCTTGTAGCTGAGGATGTAACCCTTCTCGCACAGGATCTGGGTGATGGCGACCTTCATCTTGGAAGACGGGATCTCCACGACCTTCTTGCCGGCCAAATAGGCGTTGCGGACCCTGGTGAGATAATCTGCGATCGGATCAGTCATATCGTTAATTCTTTTAATATTACCAACTTGCCTTCTTGACACCCGGGATCAGGCCATTGCTGGCCATCTCGCGGAACTGGATACGGCTGAGGCCGAACGCCCGCATATAACCCTTCGGACGACCGGTCAGGGAGCAGCGGTTGTGAAGGCGGACGGAAGAAGAGTTCTTGGGGAGCTTGTCCAGGGCGGCCCAGTCACCGGCCTCCTTGAGCGCCTTCCTCTTCTCAGCATACTTAGCAACCATTTTCGCGCGTTTGACTTCGCGGGCTTTCATTGATTCTTTTGCCATAGTATCTTATTTGTTATGTTTCTTGAAAGGAAGACCAAACGCGGCGAGCAGTGCGTGGCACTCCTCATCGGTACGGGCGGTGGTCACGAAGGTGATCTCCAGGCCGTGGATGCGCGGGTTCTTGTCGATGTCGATCTCCGGGAAGATGATCTGCTCCTTGAGTCCGAGGGTGTAGTTGCCACGGCCGTCCATATTCTCGGCGACACCGTTGAAGTCACGGATACGCGGGAGGGCGACGCGGATGAGCTTCTCGAGGAACTCATACATCTTGACATTGCGAAGGGTCACCTTGGTGCCGATCGGCATGCCGCGACGGAGCTTGAAGTTGGAGACGTCCTTCTTGGACGAAGTGATGACGGCCTTCTGGCCGGTGATGAGGGAAAGTTCCTCGGCGGCTTCCTCGACAATCTTCTTGTCCTGGGTGCCCTGCCCGACACCTTCGTTGATGGTGATCTTGAGCAGACGGGGAACCTGCATCGGGGTGGTATAGGAGAACTGCTTGGTCAGCTTCTCGACGATTTCCTCTTTGTAAACCTTCTTGAGGGAAGGCACATACCCTGCGGGGGTAGCGGCGACCGCTACGGTTTCTTTTTTCTTAGCCATAATTACTTGATCTCCTCCCCAGATTTTTTAGCGTAACGGATCTTCTTGTCGCCGTCCATCTTGTAACCCACGCGGGTCGGCTTGTTGGACTTGGGGTCGGG
>JAEFAI010000022.1 GCA_016291185.1 Bacteroidales bacterium | reverse complement strand
GGACGGACCTGGTTGCAGACGCGGCCGTCCAGACGGATGCCCTCGTCGAGGATCATGTTGCGCATGGCTTCCTTCTCCTCGGCGTGGTAGTAGCGCTCCACGAGCGGGGTCTTCTCTTCGAGCTCCTCCTCCGGAATCGTGGCGAGGAACTCCTCCTTGATGGCCTTGAAGCCTTCCTCACGCTCCTTCTTGGGCTTGGCAGCCTTCGCGAGGGCGTAGCACTTGTCGTAGCAGAAGTCGTGCACGGCCTTCTTCAGCTCCTCATCCTCCGGATCGTGGGGATAGTCGCGCTTGTTGACGTCGGTGCCGAGCTCGTGCATGAGCTCCTTCTGCACGCGGCAGTGCTTCTTGATCTCTTCGTGGGCGAACTTGATGGCCTCGAGCATGTCGTGCTCGGTCACCTCGTTCATCTCACCTTCGACCATCATGATATTCTCCTCGGTGGCGGCGACCATCAGCTCGAGGTCGGAGTCCTTCATCTGGGAGAAGGTCGGGTTGATAACGAATTCACCATTGATGCGGCTCACGCGGACCTCGGACACCGGGCCGCCGAAAGGCAGGTCGGAGGTAGCGAGGGCGCAGGAAGCTGCCAGGCCGGCGAGGGCATCCGGCTGGATGTCCTTCTCGGCGGAAATCAGGCTGATATTCACGAAAACTTCCAGGTGGAAGTCATCCGGCCACAGCGGGCGGATAGGACGGTCCACCAGGCGGGCGATGAGCACCTCGTAGTCGGAGGGCTTGCTCTCGCGCTTGAGGAAACCGCCGGGGAAACGTCCGGCGGAGTAATACTTCTCACGGTAGTCCACGGTGAGAGGCATGAAATCGGTGCCTTCCTTGACTTCGTCGGCACAGGTCACGGTGGCGAGGACCATCGTGCCTCCCATCTTGACAACGGCGGAGCCGGCGGCCTGCTTGGCCAGTTTGCCGGTCTCGATCTCGATCACGCGGCCGTCCGCGAGTTCGATCTTTTTGTTGATAACGTTCATTACTGTTTCTCTATTGCGTCTTTATACGTCTTTCATCAAAAAAGGGATGGTCCCATCCGGGAACCATCCCTACCTTTTCCTATTTCGTTTATCGACGGAGACCGAGCTCCTTGACGATCTTACGGTATCTCTCAATGTCCATCTCCTGGAGGTAGTCCAGAATCTGACGACGCTTACCGACGAGGCGGAGAAGGGAACGACGGGTGACCACGTCCTTCTTGTTCTTCTTCACGTGCTCGGTAAGGTGAGCGATACGGTAGGAAAATAAAGCAACCTGACTCTCAGGAGAGCCGGTGTCCTTATTGGACTTCCCGTACTTCGCGAAAATCTCTTGCTTTTTCTCAGGCATCAAATATTCAGCCATACTTCAGCAAAAAAATTAAAGGTTAATATACATTTCTTCTTCCCGTTGCGGGAAAAAAGTGTGCAAATTTAGCCATATTTCTCGAAAATCCAAAGCATTGCGAGCATTTCATGGAGCATCAGGCAGTATTTCGCAACTGCACACGTTGTATAGTAGGTTTTCGCAATTATACCTATATTTGTGCCAATGAGAAAAGCAATATTATTAACCATTAGTAGTGTATTTGCCCTGCTGGCCGCCTTCCCGCCCGCCAGTGCGCAAGACCAGACGGAGCTGAAGGCCTTCCAGGCCGCTGCCGGAGACCGGTCCGTCCTCTTTCGCGGCAAGCAGCAAGCCCGCTACTCCTTCCCCGCCAACGGCCACCCCTACTGGGAGCAGACCGGGTTCCAGTCCGGGGACATCGTCTTTGAAGGAAACCTCTACCGCAACGTGACCGTAAATATCGACGCCCTGGCGCAGCGCGTCCTCGTGCAGCTGCAAGGCAGTCCCGTCGCCGTGGCGCTCTCCCCCGCGCAAGTGTCCTCCTTTTCCGTGAACGGACGGCAGTTCGTGGGCATCGGCCCCGGCAAGAGCCTGCCGGAAGGCATTTACGAAGTCTTCGGAGAGGGCCCGGAACGCATCTACAAGCATATCCGCAAGAGACTGGAGAGCTCCGTGAACAATGTCAACGGAGACCCCATCGGCTACTATGACGAGAACTACCGTGCCAGCGTGACCCGGTATTTCGCCTACGCGAGCTCCTATTATTTCCGCGACGCGGCCGGGCAGTTCTCCCCGTTCAAAGGGAAGGGTGCCCTGCTCCGCAAATTCCCGAACCGCAAGCGGGAGGTCATCCGCCGGGAGCTCAGGGCTGCCGGAATCTACGGTTCTGACTTCGACGCCTATTGCAAGGCCGTCCTCTATTTCGCCGCGCTATGAGAAGAGTCCTGATTTCCCTCCTGCTGGCCTTGTCCCTGGGCACCGTCCTGTCCGCGCAGGATCTCCTGGAGGTCAAGCGCGTGGAGCTGGACTCGCTCGTGCACTTCCTGCGCCGCGAATTCCAGCCTGATATCTATTTCGTCAAGGACGAAGCCGAGCAGTCCACCTTCAGCGTGAGCGCCCCGCGCGCGCAGTTCATGGAGGCCGCCTTCGATGCGCTGCGAGAAAAAGGCTACATCGTCAGCTCCTACGGCTCCGCCCGCTTCATCCTGCACAGCAAGTCCGTCTTCGCTTCCCTGCCCGCGGGCTATTTCGACGAGGGCGGCAGCCGCCTGAGCAACGACAGCGGCCTGCAGCAGTACCTCGCCGAGCAGAGCGCCGTGGTGACCTTCCAGAATAAAGTTTACGAAATCGGCGAGAGCAATGCCAACCGCCACGGGAAAGCGTATCTGAGCGGCCACATCCGCGACGTCGCCAGCGGCGAGCCCCTCGTGGGCGTGTCCGTTTACGACGACAAGACCGGGGCCTACACCGTCACCGACGCCGCCGGCTTCTACCGTCTGGCCCTTCCCGTGGGCGACAACCTGCTCAACCTGAGCGGTTATTCACTCGAGGACATGCACCTCACCCTCAAGGTCTGGGACGACGGTGTGCTCGACGTCGTGATGAAAGAGAAAGTGCTCGCCCTCACGGGCGCCGTGGTCTCGGCCGACGCAGTCTCGCACCACCGCAACGCGATGATGGGCATCGAGCGCGTCCGGATGGAGGTGATCAACAAGATTCCGAGCGCCTTCGGCGAAGGCGACATCATCAAGGCCGTCCTCACCCTGCCGGGCGTCAAGTCCGTGGGCGAGGCGTCCAGCGGCTTCAATGTCCGCGGCGGTTCCGCCGACCAGAATCTCATCCTGTTCAACGACGGCACCATCTACAACCCCACGCACCTGTTCGGCATCTTCTCGGCCTTCAACCCCGATGTCGTCAGCGAAGTGGAGCTCTACAAGAGCAGCATCCCCGCCGAGTACGGCGGCCGCATCTCCTCGGTGCTCGACGTACGCAGCCGGGAGGGCAATTCCAACAAGATCTCCGGCTCGATGGGCATCGGCCTGCTGACCAGCCACGTCCACCTCGAGGGCCCGCTCGTCAAGGGCAAGACCACCTTCCTGCTCGGCGGGCGCACCACCTACTCCAACTGGCTGCTGAACCTGCTGCCCAAGACCAGCGAATACGCCGGCGGGCGGGCTTCCTTCAGCGACATCAACGCGTCCCTGACCCACAAGATCAACGAGGACAACACCCTCCACGCCTACTTCTACTGGTCGCGGGACGGGTTCGACTTCTCGCGCGACCCGGCCTTCCGCTACGCGAATCTCAACGCCTCCGTGAAGTGGCGCAGCCGCCTGGGCAGCCGCCTCAACCTCACGACCGTGGCCGGTTACGACCAGTACGGCGCCCGGCTGGAGAACAGCCTGGGCGAGAATCAGATGTCCGGCTACAGCGTGGACACCAAGATCCGGCAGGGCTTCGTCAAGGCCACGTTCCGCTACACGGTAGCGGATGCCCATGACTTCACGTTCGGCATCAACACCACCTATTACAACCTGCTGCCCGGCGCCATGGCGCCGCTCTATTCGGGCGAGTCGCTGGTCAAGAAATGGTCGCTCGACCGCCAGCAGGCCCTGGAGCCCGCCCTCTTCGCCAGCGACAGCTGGAACGTCAACCAGAATCTGACCCTCGAGGCCGGCGTCCGCCTGAGCGGCCTGCTGGCCCTGAACCCCGCCAAGTTCTACCTGACGCCCGAGTTCCGCCTGTCCGGCAAATATTCCTTCCGCGACAACCTCTCGCTCAAGGCCGGCTTCAACACGATGAGCCAGCATATCCACCTCATCTCCAACACCTCCTCGATCTCCCCGATCGACACCTGGCAGCTGTCCACGGACCGCATCCGTCCGCAGTCGGGCTGGCAGGCCGCCGCCGGCCTGTACTGGACCATCGCAAACGGCACCATCGACCTGACGCTGGAGGGTTACTACAAGCGCACGGCGCACCAGCTGGACTACAAGTCCGGCGCCACCACCATGATGAACCCGCACCTCGCCGACGACCTCGTGGAAACCTACGGCAAGGCCTACGGCGTGGAGTTCATGGCCAAGAAGACTTCCGGCAAGCTCACCGGCTGGCTGTCCTACTCCTATTCCCGCACGCAGCTGCGTGAAATGGAAGACCGCGGCGTGGACACCATCAACGGCGGCGCCTGGTACAACGCCCCGCACGACAAACCGCACGAGGTCAAGTTCACGGGGAACTACAAGTTCACCCACCGCTTCTCCATCTCCGCCAATGTCGATTACGCCACCGGGCGGCCGGTCACCCTGCCCATCGGTACGTTCCAGTACGGCGGCGGCACGCGCATCGCCTACACAGAGCGCAACACCTACCGCATCCCGGACTACTTCCGGCTGGACCTGGCGGTCAACATCGAGCCCGGCCACTACCTCCGGCAGTTCTCGCACATGTCCTGGACCTTCGGCGTGTATAACGTTACCGCACGCAAGAACGCCTATTCGGTCTTCTTCAACGAATCGGGAAGCTACCTGCTCTCCGTTTTCGCCTGCCCGATCCCGTATATCAACCTCAACCTGAAATTCTGATGGCTACGAAATATCTTTTCCGCACCGCGGCTCTATCCGCCCTGCTGCTCGCCGCTGCCGCCTGCATCTATCCGTACGAGGTTGATCTCCGCCACGAAGGCGAGCTGCCCCTCGTGATCGAGGGCGACATCCATGTCGGCTCCGTCACGAATGTCCAGCTGAGCTATGTCCAGCCTTTCGTCAAAGAAACCGGAGACACCTACACGCCTCCCATTGCCACCGGCTACATCGAGGGCGAGGACGGCACCCGGATCTATTCCGACGATGCTGACTTCCCGTCCAGCGCGTTGACTTTCCATACCGAGGAGCTGACGAGCGGCCAACGCTACCGCCTGCATCTCGAGACCTACGACCAGCAGAACGGAAGCACCGCCAACATCTTCGAATCCGACTGGCTGAGCCCGGCCCCCGCACCGACGATCGACGCGCTCACCTACAGCCACCATCCGGATTACGAAGAGCTCTGGATTGGCCTGAGCATGCACTGCCACGGCTCCCACCACTTCCGCTGGACCTTCTCCGAGACCTGGGAATACCACAGCGACATCTCCACCTGGTTCGAGTACAAGCCGAAATACAGAAGGGTCGATACCTACGCGGAGGCCAACCTGTATTACTGCTGGGCTTCCGCCGAATCGCCGCAGATCAACATTTTCTCGACAGCCAACCAGACCGAGGACCGCTTCGAGGATCTGGCCTTCCACACCATCCCCCTCAACGACAGGCGCTTGCAGGTGATGTATCGGATCAATGTCCGGCTGGAGGGCATGACCGAGGACGCCTACAACTACTGGCACAACATCCAGCAGAACTCCGAGGGGCAGGGGTCCATCTTCGCCCCGACACCCAGCGAGATGGCGAGCAACATTCACTGCATCTCGAACCCCAACGTCCAGGTGATCGGTTATCTCAACGCCGCCGTCCAGGCGGAAGCCACCCTGTACTACGACAACTCCCTGGAAAAATACTACAAGCCGGAAAGGCCTTTCGACCGCTTCGACGAGAAGGTTTCCGTCAACCGGCCGGATTCGATGGATTACTGGTACTCTCACGGTTATCTTCCCTACCAGGAGCTCTGTGAGACGCCATCCCCCGATGCGTCACATTATATGTGGGCGCAGAAGATTTGCATCGACTGCCGCGTTCTGGGCGGCACCAAGGATGTTCCCGAAGACTGGCCGTCCGGCCACAGATAGAATATGCGTATGAAAAAGATTCTTTCCCTATATTTCCTTCTTGTCTTGCCGCTGCTTTCCCTTCAGGGAGCGGAGCGGCTGCGTGAGCGCGTCTATCTCTCCACGGACCGCGAGGTCTATGTGGCCGGCGACCGGGTCTGGCTGTCCGCCTGGTGCCTGGATGCCGAGAGCGGCCGGCTGTCCGCTTTCAGCAAGACGGCCTACGTGGAGGTCCATTCCCCGACCGGGATGGTCCAGACGGCCAAGATCGCCCTGGACGGCGGTCGCGGTGCGGGTTTCCTGACCCTGCCCACCACCCTGCCCACGGGCAACTACCAGCTGCTGGCCTACACCCAGCTGGGCGCCTCCGAGCAAGGCTTTGATCCGCTCTCCGGCGTCCGGACGCTGTCCGTCTTCAATACCTTCAGCACCGAGCGCGTCGAAGGTGGCGTCCAGTTGGTCCGCGAGGCACCCGTCGCCCCGGCGCCGACGCCGGCGGCAGGCGAGCTGCGCCTTGACGCAGGCAGCGCCGCGCCCGCCGGCTCCACGCGCATCCGCCTGTCCAACGACGGCCCGGAAGAGGTCAGCTTCAGCCTCAGCGTCCACCACGACGACGGCATTCCCGCGCCGGCAGGCAAGCACATCGCCGACTTCCTTCGCGACGTCCGCGCACTGCCTGCCGCCCGGGGATTCGATGAGGGCGTCGTGCCCGAGTACGAGGGAGAAATCATCCACGCCCGCGTCGCAGGAGCGGACCAGCTCCCTGCCGATGCCCTCATGAACAAGTACGCCTTCATGTCCTCGCCGGGCACCGGCGAGAACATTTACACCGAAGCCATCGCCCCGGACGGCTCGGTTACCTTCTTCACGTCCAACATCTACGGCGACCGGGAAATTTTCCTGGAGATCGAAGGCCTCGAGCGCGACCAGGCCTGCCATTTGGAGCTGCTCAGCCCCTTCCGGAACCTGCCGGCCGGCGACATTCCGCAGCTGCAGCTGTATTCCGGCTGGGCCCGGGAGCTCGAGCTGCGCGGCCTGGGGATGCAGCTGGAGAAGAATTTCGACGCGGACACCCTTTACACCGCCCTCCCGGCCCGGACGCACCGGATGTTCAACGAGCAGGAGCGCACGCGCTACATCCTCGACGATTACACCCGCTTCCCGGTCATGGAGGAGCTCTTCATCGAGTTCATTCCCGAGATCCGTGTGCGGCGCATGAATGGCACGCGGGGCATTCAGCTCTGGCTGCCCGATCACCTGGGGAGTTACTATTTCACGCAAGGGAGCGCCATGGTCCTGCTGGACGGCATCCCGGTCCTAGACCACGGCAAGATGCTCGATTACGACCCGCTCCTGGTGAAATACATCGACATCTACACCGGCAACTACCTGTTCGGCGTCCGAAGCTTCCCGGGCCTGGTGAATTTCGTCACCTACAAGGGGACCCTCCCCTCGATGCAGTTCAACAGAGAGGTGCGCATCGCCGATTTCCAGGGCTGTGCCCTGCCCCTGGCCTACACCTGCGCCGGCGTGGGCAGCGACTACCCCGACTACCGGCAGACCCTCTACTGGCATCCGCTGCTGACCCTCGCCCCGGGCGAGAGCGTGGAGCTGGAATGCAAAACGCCCGCCTACAGCGGACGTTTCGAGGTGGTGGCGGAAGGGCTGGACGCCCGGGGCGAGGCCGTCTCGGCCCACGCTACGCTGGACGTTCGATAAGCGGCAGGCCGCGGCTGCGCAGCAGCGAATTGTAGCGGTCGATCACTTCTTCCACGCAGTCTTCCCACGAACGGACGATGGTCTTGGACGCCTGCACGCCCACGCGATGCACGCGTTCGGGATCGTGGATCAGCTCCCGGAGCAGCTGCGCCAGCTTGTCCGGGTCGTTTTCCACCAGGAAGCCGTTCTCGCCGTCCTTGAGGATGGTCGCGGCCGTGGAGCCGATGGCCATGATGGAAGGCGTGTGCAGGGCCGCCGCTTCGCGCACGACGAGCGGTGCGTTGTCGTAGAGCGAAGGGAAGACGAACAAGTCGGAAGCCGCATAGTAATCGACAATCTTCGAGCGGTCCGTGATTGAACCGACGAAGGTCACCTTGCCATCCAGGCCTTTCTCGCTGACCATCGCCTTCATATCCTCGGCGGCATAGCCCGTCCCCACGAAGTACATCCGGAACGGGACATCCTCCAGGCGGGAGAGGGCCTCAATGGTCAGCTGGGGATTCTTCTGCCAGACATGCTGGCCCACGAAGAGCAGCACGAATTCCTCCGGGGCGATGCCCAGCCGCTGCCGGGCCTCCACGAAGTACTTCTCGGGATAGTCCGCCACGAGGTCGGAGCCGTTGTCCATCACCTCCACGTGGCCTTTGTAGCCATACTCGCGGATCACATCGATCACGGACTCCTGCGGCACCCAGACCAGGTCAGCGCGCTCAAAGAAATCGACGACCGAGTCCACCATCATGTTTGCAACCAGCTTGGGCAGGATCTTGACGAAGTCGTCGCGGTACTTGGAGTGGAATGTGGCCACCAGCGGGATCTTCTGCGTCCGCGCGATGCGCAGGCCCGCCATACCGGCGGAGAAGGGCGTGTGCGCGTGCACGATCTTGAACCGCGTCGTAGCGATCTTGGCCAGATAGGTCGGATCGAACTCCGCAATGCCGGTCATGTACGGGTGCCGCTTGGGCACCGGAATGGACAGATAGTCGAATACCTTATAATCGTGTACGCTGTAGTCCGCCTTCGGGACGTGCGGCGTGACCACGGCCACGCCGCCCACCTTCTTCTGGAGCCAGTAGGCATAGTTCTCCATGCAGACGGACACGCCGTCCATCACGGGCGGGAAGGCCTCGCAGAACAGGCCGACATTGGCCCTTTCGGGATTGAATACGGTCGGTTTATTACCCATACTATTCAGCGGTTTCAGGCGTTTCGGCGGTCGGTTCTTCGGCGGCAGGCGCTTCTTCGACCTGCTCGGTCTTCGCCTTCCGTTCAATTCCCATCCACTTCAGGTTATTGGTAAAATAGCCCACGCCGAAGGCGACGATCACCAGGGCGAGCAGCCAGTACAGGCACTTGCGCCACCAAGGCGTGCGCTTCTTGTACGGGTCGGCGAGCTTCAGCTTCGGGTATTTGGCCACGCTGGTGAGCGTCTTGCCAAAGAGGATGTTGACGAGCACGCGCGAGTTGATGGCCCAGCCGTTGGCGTTGAGCACAGGACCCAGGTTGCGCTTGCGCAGTTTGCGCCAGGCGATGAAGCAGGCCGGGCCGGAAATGATGAGCATCACGGCGGCGATCACGACGAGGATCTGCCACCAGGTCAGCCCCTTGAGCGACTGCCCGATCAGGCCCAGCGCAGCACCGATAGCGCCGAGGGCCATGCCGACGGCGGCGAAGATTCCGGCGTATTTGGCGATGTCGAACGGCTGCTTGGCGGCCTCCGCGGGCTTGCTGTCGGCAGCCGCCGTCAGCTTGGCCATCGCGTCGGCGTCCTTGTCGGCCGCCGCCTTGTCGATCTTCTCGGAGACGAAGCGCGCCACCTTGCGGTACGGGCTCCAGAAGGCTTCCCGGAGGTTGATGGGATTCTCCACCACCTTGGTGATCACGGCATCCCAGTCGCCGCCGTCCAGGTCGTAGAACAGGCCGTTCTTGCCAGGACGCAGGTCGCTGGTCTTGCCGTCAGTCATCACGGCCACGATGTCCATCGTCTCGCCCTTCGTCTTGGAAGTACACTTGCAGTAGAGCAGGAACATCCCGCTGAGCTTGGGCATGTCGGCGTGGGCGCCCATGTCGGTGATCCGGATACAGAGGTCGCAGCAGCGCTCGTCGATATAGAGCTTGCCGACCTCGAAGATGCCGCGGGTACCCTCCCGGCGGCCGTAGAAGTCTGTAAAGAGGACGTAGTTGCGGAGCAGCTTCGCGAAATCGCGATAGTAGAGCATCAGCTTCTTCACGTCGTCGATCGCCAGGGACTCCGCCTCGAGGGCCTTGTCGGCCTCGACAAGCGCGAGCAGGTCTGCCTTGCGGTCGGCCTTCAGCTGCGCGTGGACCTCCTCGATCCCGAGGGCCTCCACGGCCTCGCCCTTCTTGTCGGCCATCCAGGCCTGGTAAGGCCCGAATTTCGCGAGCACCTCCAGCCACTGGGCCTCGGTGATGCCTTTCGCCTTCGGGAAATCGGCATCCAGCACGAGCGCCTTGACGGCAGCGAACTGCGCCTGCCAGGCCGGGTTGACGGCGTCGAACGGCAGGACAGCCTCCTGGGTCGGCCGCGCCAGCGGGTAGGTCGCGATCTCCTCGGACTGCGTCGCGAGGTTCTTGTCGCTGATGGCGCCGACGCGCTCCGCGGACACGTCCACGGCGGCCGCAACGTCTCCGTCGAAGCGGATGAGCTTGCAGCGCATGAAGTAGTCGGCCACCTTGTCCTTGACCGCTTCGCAGGCAGCCAGGGCCGCGGCGGTGTTCTCCCCGTACGGGAAAATATTCTTCTTATCGGCCTCGGCGGCGTCCTGCCAGGCAGCGTAGTCCGCGAGGGCGGCGTAGAAGGCCTCGATCTGCTCAGCCGTAACGCCGGCTTCGCCGCTGCGGTCGGTCTCGGAGCCGATCTTCTCCGCGATGGTGGCGATCAGCGCCTTGAGCGCCTCGTCGTCCGCGGAGACGGGTGTAATGATGCCGTCCCCGTTGAATTTCGTATCCTTGAAGATGGCCACGCTGTCGGAAGCCTCTTCCACGCTGATCTCGTCCTTGTCCAGGCCGAGGTTCCGCAGGATGTGCTTCGCGGAAGCGAGCAGCGTCTGCCCGGCTTCGCAGTCCGTATTGATGCCGTCGAGCTTCAGCACGCGCTCACCCTTCAGGATGGCGTCCTTGTCCTTGACCACGGAAGTCAGCCACTGCGCGGCGGACACGACCTCATGCACGCGGACGCGGCCGTCGCCGTCGGCATCGATCAGCTTCAGCGTTTGTTCGTCGAATTCCAGATCCTTCGTCGGGCAGCTCAGGACCGTCCAGAGCTTCTGGTCCAGCTCGCCCAGATGGGCGATGTCCTCGCCCGACGTGATGTTCACCCGGACCACTCCGCCCAGAGAGCAGAATTTCCAGGGATAGCCGTTCGTCTGTTTCTTTGCCATATCGTGGAAGTGTTTTGGTTATTCGATATCCACAAATATAACAATTATATCCTTATATTTGTACGACAAAGACTAATCCACATGAACAAGTTTACCCGATTCCTCCGGCTCCTGGTCAACATGCGGGACCACGTGGATGTAGATGCGGCGGCGGTCAACATCCGCAACGGCATTCACTTCCGCGGGCCCAACGTCTATATTCTCGCGTGCGCGATCATCATCGCGTCGGTCGGCCTCAACCTCAACTCCATCCCGGTGATCATCGGCGCCATGCTCATCTCCCCGGTGATGGGCCCGATCCTGGGCTTCGGCATGGGTCTGGGCACGAACGACACGATTCTGGTCCGGGATGCGCTCAAGAATTTCGCCGTTATGGTGGTGATCAGTATTCTCGCCTCGTCGATTTTCTACCTGGTCTCGCCGCTGGAACTGGAACAGCAGACGGAGCTGCTGGCGCGCACCAATCCGACGCTCTACGACGTGTTCATCGCCCTGTTCGGCGGCTTCGCCGGCATCCTGGAGAATTCCCGCAAGGAAAAGGGCGGCACCGTGATTCCGGGCGTGGCCATCGCCACCGCCCTCATGCCGCCGCTGTGTACGGTGGGCTACGGCCTCGCGCACCTGGACTGGCACTTTATCGTCGGCGCTTTCTACCTCTTCATCATCAATACCGTCTTCATCACCCTCGCGACCTTCGTGTCGGTGCGCTACCTGCTGCACTTCACGCCCGTCGGGGAAGATGAAGCGAAGCGCAAGCGCAACACGCGCTGGGTTACCGTCATCCTTCTTCTTCTGTTGGTCCCGAGCGTATTCTCGGCGGTGGAGATGATCAAAGACAACAACTTCGCCCGCAACGCGCGACTCCTCGTCCAGCAGAACAAGAACCTGGGCAAGAGCTTCATCTACGACTACCACGCCGACATCGAGACCAAGCCTTCCACCCTCAACCTGTACCTGGCCGGTGAAAAGCTGGAGTCCTCCGCCCGCGAGCAGCTCTACCTCAACGCCGAGGAGATCGGCATCACCCGCGCCCAGATCGTCATCCACGAGGATGCCGCCTTCCAGAACGAGGTCATATCCGAGTCGGAGCTCATCCGCAGCATGATCGACAGCCACAACGATGAGATCCGGCGCCTGACCGGCCAGGTCGATTCGCTCTCCACGGCCATCGAGTTCTACAAGGCGCAGCAGCTGCCCTCCGAGCTGATCACCCGGGAGATCGCCGCGCAGTACGACGGCGTGACCGAGGTCACGCTCACCCGCGGCCAGCGTGTGGAGGCTGCCGACGGCAAGGCTGTCGCCGCCGTCGTTGCCATTGTCCACAGTACCCAACCCCTGAAAGACGCCGAGCGCGAGCGCATCGAGCAGTGGCTCCGCGTCCGCCTGGGCATCGACGACGTCACCGTCATCGGCACGAAATAAAGAGATTCGCCGGTCGGAGCCGGCGAATGACGGGAAAGGTAGGTCGGAGCTTTGCGACGCAGGGGGTCCGGGGGGTTAGCCCACCGGTCATTAGATTCGCCGGTCGGTGCCGGCGAATGACGAACAAAAGAGCCCGGAGACAATTACCTTCGGGCTCTTTTATATTAATGCCGGTGCTTCGGAGCGTAGCGACGCAGGGGGTTCGGGGGGAACGCCCCCCGTCATAGGCGCCGAAGGCGTCAAGCAGGCCGAATCTATTCGGACTGCTTGATCGCGGCCTGGGCAGCGGCGAGGCGGGCGATAGGCACGCGGAACGGAGAGCAGCTGACGTAGTCCACACCGATCTTGTTGAAGAAGGAGATGGAGTCAGGATCACCGCCGTGCTCGCCGCAGACACCGCACTTCAGCTCCGGACGACGGGCGCGACCACCCTGGATACCGATCTCGACCAGCTTGCCGACAGCCTTGGTGTCGATGGTCTGGAACGGGTCGGCGTCGAGGATCTTGTGGCCGAGGTAGTCACCCATGAAGGTGCCCACATCGTCGCGGGAGAAGCCGAAGGTCATCTGCGTCAGGTCGTTGGTACCGAAGGAGAAGAACTCGGCGGTACGGGCCATACGGTCGCCGGTCAGGGCAGCGCGCGGGATCTCGATCATCGTACCGAACTTGTAGGTGATGATCATCTCGTTGTGCACCTCGACCTCAGCCTTGATGCGCTCGCAGATGGCGCGCTGGAAGCCCAGCTCGCGGGCGGACACCGTGACCGGGATCATGATCTCCGGCTGCGGGTGGTAGCCCTCGCGGCACAGTTCGGCGACAGCCGTGAAGATGGCACGGTACTGGGTCTCGGCGATGAGCGGGTAAGCCACGTGCAGACGCACGCCGCGCAGACCCATCATCGGGTTGACCTCGTGGAGGCTGGCGCCACGGCGGGTCACCTCAGCGGCGCTGATACCCAGCTCCTTGGCAACCTCGGCGGTCTTCTCCTTGGTGGTCGGGACGAACTCGTGGAGAGGCGGGTCGAGCAGACGGAACACCACCGGCTTGCCGTCCATCACCTTGAGGGTGCTCTTGACGGAAGCCTTGATGAACGGCTCCAGC
Organism: Bacteroidales bacterium; assembly: GCA_016291185.1. The sequence goes on along the minus strand of JAEFAI010000022.1, from coordinate 25,278 downwards.
TCGGCCAGCGCGTCCTTGCGCTCACGGTCGGTGGTGCAGAGGATCATCTTGCGCAGCTTGGCGAGCGGGGTCTCGGAATTCTTGCCGTAGAACATATGCTCGATACGGAAGAGGCCGATACCTTCGGCGCCGAAGTCGAGGGCCTTCTGGGCATCCTCCGGGGTGTCGGCGTTGGTACGCACACCCAGACGGCGGTACTTGTCCACGATGGTCATGAACTTGATGAAGGTCGGGTTCTCGCTGGCGTCCATCATCTCGATCTGCTTGGCATACACGTTGCCCTTGGCACCGTTGAGGGAGAGCCAGTCGCCTTCCTTGTAAACTTTCTTGTCACCGGCGAAGGTGAGGGTCTTGGCCTCGAAGTTGATCTTCATCGCCTCGCAACCCACGATGCAGCACTTGCCCCAGCCGCGCGCCACGAGGGCGGCGTGGGAGGTCATACCACCGCGCATCGTCAGGATACCGGCGGAAGCGCGCATACCCTGGATGTCCTCCGGGGAGGTCTCCTCACGCACGAGGATGGTCTTCTTGCCAGCGGCAGCGGCCTCCATGGCAGCCTCGGAGGTGAAGACGATGGTACCGACGGCTCCGCCCGGGGAAGCAGGCAGACCCTTGGCCACCACCTTGGCTTCCTTCTCGGAAGCGGCGTTCAGGATCGGGTGCAGCACCTCGTCCAGCTGGGCCGGGGAGACGCGCGTCACGGCGGTCTTCTCGTCGATCATGCCCTCGTCGAGCATATCGACGGCCATCTGCAGGGCGGCCAGACCGGTGCGCTTGCCGATACGGCACTGCAGCATCCAGAGGACACCCTCCTGGATGGTGAACTCGATGTCCTGCATGTCGTGGAAATGGTTCTCCAGACGCTTGCGGATGTCGTCGAGCTCCTTGTACACCTTCGGCATCGCCTTCTCGAGGGACTCGAGATTGCGGTTATGATCGTTCTTGGTAGCTTCGTTGAGCGGGTTCGGGGTGCGGATACCGGCCACGACATCCTCGCCCTGGGCGTTGATCAGCCACTCGCCGTAGAAACGGTTGTCACCGTTGGCCGGGTTGCGGGAGAACGCGACACCGGTGGCGGAGGTGTTACCCATGTTACCGAACACCATGGACTGGACGTTCACAGCCGTACCCCAGTCATCAGGAATCTTCTCGATGCGGCGGTACGCGATGGCGCGCTTGCCGTTCCAGGACTTGAAGACGCCGCCGATGGAGCCCCAGAGCTGATCCTGAGCGGTATCGGGGAAATCGACGCCGAGCACTTCCTTGACCTTCTTCTTGAATTTCTCGCAGAGGTCCTTCAGCTCGTCGGCGGTGATGTCGGTATCGGAGGCATAGCCCTTCTTCTCCTTCAGCTCGGCCATCATACGGTCCAGCTGCTGGCGGATGCCCTGGCCGTCGGCAGGCTCGATGCCCTCGGCCTTCTCCATCACGACGTCAGAGTACATCATGATGAGGCGGCGGTAAGCGTCGTACACGAAGCGGGGGTTGCCGGTCTTCTTGATCATGCCCGGGATCGTCGCGGAGCACAGACCGATATTGAGGATGGTATCCATCATACCCGGCATGGAGCTGCGTGCGCCGGAGCGGCAGCTCACGAGGAGCGGGTCGTTGGGATCGCCGAATTTCTTGCCCATCAAAGCCTCGGTGGCGTTGAGGGCGCCGCGGACCTCCATTTTGAGTTCCTCGGTGTAGCCACCACCAAGCTGATAGTACTCGGCACAGCATTCAGTCGTAATGGTGAAGCCGGCAGGCACCGGCATGCCGAGCTTGCTCATCTCGGCCAGGTTGGCTCCCTTACCACCCAGGAGCTCACGCATGGTCCCGTCACCTTCGGCGGTCTTGCCACCGAAGCGATAGACACGTTTCTTAACTTCAAACATAGAATATGGTTTAGTATTACTTCTTTATAATCAAGCCGCGAATTTACGAAATTTTTTCACATTATAGCAATTTTGCCGCCAATTCGGAAAGCGCGCTCCTTTCTCCCTTGCGCAGAAATACGTGCTGGAAGAGCGGCTGGCCGTACATCTTTTCGCCCAGGTGCGTCAGGCCGTTGGACCATTGGTCGAGGTAGGGCTGGTCGATCTGGAAAATGTCGCCGGTGAAGACCATCTTGGTCCCTTCGCCGGCCCGCGTGATGATGGTCTTCATCTCGTGCGGGGTGAGGTTCTGCGCCTCGTCGATGATGAAGAAACATTTGCCGAGGCTGCGGCCGCGGATGTAGGCCAGGGGTTCGATGATCAGTTTCTCCTGCGTGAGCATGGCTTCAATGCGCTGCGCCTCCTTGGAGGTCGGCCGGAACTGGCTCTTGATGACGTTGAGATTGTCCATCAGCGGCTGCAGGAAGGGGCTCATCTTCTGCTTCTGGTCGCCGGGCAGGAAGCCCAGGTCCTGGTTGCCCAGGATGACCGTCGGGCGGGACAGGTAAATCTGCTCGTAGTCCCGCTCCTGCTCCAGAGCAGCCGCGAGGGCCAGCAGGGTCTTTCCCGTGCCGGCGCCGCCGGTCAGGGAGACCAGCTCCACCTTCGGGTTCAGCAGGGCGTCGAGCGCCAGTTTCTGCTCCTCGTTGCGCGGGCGGATGCCGTAAGCCTCGCGGCTCTTGACCAGCACCACGCGGTCGCGGGCGGCGTCATAGCGCGCGCAGACCAAATCGTCATTGCCCTTGTCCCAGCGGAACTTGAACATCTGGTTCGGCTTCGGCTGGACCTTGAGGATGCGCTTCCAGTCGATGGAAGCATCCGGCCCGTAGGCCAGCTCCTGCAGGATGATCCCGTCCACGTCGAGTTGCTGGACTTCGCGCTGCGCCTCCTCGATCTGCTCGTCCCCGACCTTGTCGGTCAAGTAGTCCTGGACCGCCATGCCGATGGCTTTGGCTTTCATTCTCAAGTTGATGTCCTTGGTCACCAGCGCCACGAAGGTGTCGGGATGGTGGTCGCGCACCCACATGGCCGTGGCGAGGATCCGATGGTCCGGAATGTCGTCCGCGAAGAAGCCGGCGTACTCCCCTTCGAAGGGATGGTTGGGCTCGACCTTGATGCAGCCGAGGTCCTTGCCGATCGGAAGACCGTGCTCGCCGAAGCTCTTGCCGTTGGTGATCCGGTCCAGGTCGCGCATGAAACCACGCGCGTTGAAAGAAAGCGCATCGTTGCCTTTCTTGAACTTGTCCACTTCCTCGATCACCGCAACCGGGATCACGAGATGGTTGTCCTGGAATTTCCGAATGGCTTTGTGGTCGTGCAGGATCACGTTGGTGTCCAGCACGAAAATCTTAGGTTTTCCCATAAATATGTGGTTCAGTCCTCCCCCTCTGCGTTCTGCATCAGGGATTCCAATATCGTTTGTATCCCGGACTTGGCCGAAGCCTTGACGCGGATGCCCGTCTGCCCGGGGACCGGGTGGCCCAACGGGAAGAACGCGACATCCTGCAGCAGCAACTCCGCATCCAGGTAGTCAAAATCAGCATCTTGTATTTGGATCACGGCGCCCGGCACCTCGGCGAAGAGGATGCGCAGCACGTCCTGCTCCTGGTAGGCCCGCATCACGTCGGACAGGTCGAGGTTCAGGCCGGCATATTCGGTCATCTGCTTCACCGTGCGCAGCAGGCCGCCTTCGCCAACCGTAGCGCCGGACAGCAGGATCCCGTCCTCCACCAGCTCCCGGACCACCTCGTGGCAGTCCATGAAATAGTCGGCGTCCGTGATCTGCGGGCTGGCGCCGCCCCCCACGTCGAGCACCTGCGCGAAGAGCGAGCCGCCCAGGCGGAATTCGGACGTGTCGAAGGGAATGTAAACGACCCAGCTCTGCGCATCGGGGGCCAACGTGGCGGGACAGGAGCGGCGCGCGCCGAGCTGCGGATGCTCCGAGCGGAAAGGTTCGCTCACGAAGCCAAGGTCCTCCTCGTCCGCTTCGCGGGTAATGCGGGAGCGCAGGGTCAGCTCCGACTCGCCCGTCGTCCGGGCATAGCGGTAGCCGCTGAATTTCAGGCCCAGGGCATCGACATAATCCGCCGCGGCGCGCACGGAATCATAGAATGCCGCCCGGGCGCCGACCGGCGCTTCGTTCCAGCGCCAGGACGCGTCCAGGCGCAAGTCGCCGAGACGGAAATGGCCGGTACGCCATAGCGTATCGATGAGCGCCGACGCCACGCGGACACGGGTATAGGCGTCGGCCGCCGTGGCCGGAACCCGCTTCTGCGTCGCGCTGACGGCCTCCAGATAGGCATCGATGCAGTCGGGGTCGAGCGCCGGCACCCGGCACACCGGGTCCACGGTCTCGTCCACCACGCGCGCCTCCGCCGGAGCGGTCAGGGAATGCCGTCCCTCCGGCTCCGTCACCGCATCGAGCAGCTGCGCAGGCGTGTATTCTTCCTGCATCCCGTCGATGACGTAACTCGCGTGCAACGCTGTCGTTTTTTCTGCCATGCCGTAATAAAAACGTGTAAATTTAACTAAATTTGGAATCAGTTGCAACTATGAACTACACAAGCGAACAATACAACCGGCTCCTGGAGGAGCTCTACAACCGGCATCCCAGCGTGCAGAACACGGGTTTCACGGCCGGATCCTACAAACCCGGACTGGCCGGCATGGAGCATTTCGACGCCGCCCTGGGGCACCCCGCGCGGCAATTCCGTTCCATCCATGTGGCCGGCACCAACGGCAAGGGTTCCGTGAGTTCGATGCTCGCGGCAGCCCTGGCCGCCACCGGCCTGCGCGTCGGTCTCTACACCTCGCCGCACCTGGTGGATTTCCGCGAGCGGATCAAGCTCATCGAGCCGGACGGCTGGTCGATGATCCCGCGCGAAGACGTGTTCCGTTTCCTGACGGAGAACGAGCTGGACGGCCTGTCCTTTTTCGAAATCACGACCGGGCTGGCCTTCTGGTGGTTCGCCGCGCAGCAGGTGGACGTGGCCGTGATCGAGGTCGGCCTGGGCGGCCGGCTGGACAGCACGAACATCCTCACCCCAGAGCTCGCCATCGTGACGAGTATCGGCCTGGACCACTGCGCATTACTGGGAAATACGCGCGGCGCCATCGCCGCCGAGAAGGCGGGTATCTTCAAGCCCGGCGTCCCGGCGCTCTGCGGCCAGCGCGACGACGAAACGGCCCCCGTCTTCGAGGCCCGCGCCAGCGTGGTTCCCTGTCCGCTGTTCTTCGCGGAAGACTTCGACGTCGAGCTGTTCGACACCGACCTGACCGGTCCCTGCCAACCGGCCAACTTGCGCACGGCCCTCGCCGCCCTCGAGCTGCTCGGCGTCGAGCCCGACCGCGAGGCGCTGGCGCACACCGCTGCCCGCACGGGTTTGCGCGGACGCTGGGAGCGCCTCTGCGAGAACCCCGAAGTCATCTGCGACATCGGCCACAATCCCCCCGCCCTCGAAATCAATTTCCGGCGGCTGCGCGAGAGCGGCCGCCCGCTGCTGCTCGTCTTCGGCATCATGGCCGACAAGGACCTCGACGGCATCAAGCCCCTGCTGCCGCGGGACGCGCGCTATTTTCTCGTCGCGCCCCAGGGCGAACGCGCCCTGCCCGCCGACAAGCTCGCGACGCGCCTCGAAGGCTTCGACTGCACGGTCTGCGGCGAGGTACAGGCGGGCGTGCGGCAAGCGCTCGAAGCTGCCCGCAACGTGCCCGGGTGCCTGCTGTACATCGGTGGCAGCAATTTTGTTGTAGCAGAAGCCGTTGGATTGTTTGACCCTGAATAATAACGCGCTATGAAAACCATTAAATTACTCACACTGACACTGATAACCCTTATGAACCTCATGCATCCCGCCTGCGCCAAGGACGACCGCGGGCACACGCTCACCAAGCTTTGGGCGGAGTACGACAAGGCCGTCAACGCCGACCGGCCCAAGGACCAGGCCGACATCCTCGGGCGGATCAAGAAAGAAGCCGCCGCGCAGCACCTCGCCTGGGACTATTACGACGCCACCTTCAAATACGTGGACGCGCGCGCCTGCTCCAACTGGAAGCTGCGCGACGAGCTGCTCACCCAGGCCCGGGAGGACATCGAAACGTTCGGCGAGCCCGTCGCCGTCTTCTTCCTCCGCCAGGGCCGCAGCGGCACCGACGAGCTCCTGCGCTACGTCACGGAGCAGAAAGCCAGCCTGCAGCAGGCCCACAACCCCGAATTCTACGAGCAGGACGGCCGCGTCGCGGGCTACGTCTTCTCCGCCGCGCTGTTGCCCAGGATCGCGAACGACTACGAATACACCCTCTGGAGCCTCTTCGGGAGCAAGAAGAGCGAAGCCATCACCCAGACCCTCCGGGAATACTACGCCGGGCGCTATCCCTTCGACGCCCTGGTCGAATTCTGCCTGGTCCGCCGCGAGAGCAACGGAGCGGAGGACGGACTGAAAAAGATGGGCGCCTTCGCGGACGCGCACGCCGGGCAGGCCGTCGCCATCCTGGCCCGCGACCAGATGCTCGCCTACCGGCAGACCCTGCTCCGCCGGGATGAGAAATCCACCTCCGAGCAATACCGCCAGCTGGCCCTGGACTGCCAGGCGCTCCTGTCCGATCGCAAAAAGTTCAGCGGCGACGAAAAGATCCTCGCGGATTGCGCCGACAACGCCGACGACATCCTCGAGACGCTGACCGCCCAGGAGATCTCCCTGGACGTCTCCCGGGGCGTCGCCTCCCTGCGCGTGCGCAACCTCCCGGAGGTCAAGGTCCGCATCCTCGAAGGCAAGCGCGAGATCTGGAGCGCCACGGTGAACAATCCCAAGAAATCCTTCTACCTCCGCGACACGCTGACGCTCCCCCTGCCCGCGCTGGACGACAAGACATACACCCTGAAATGCACGGGCGGCAAGGCCGAAACTGAGAGCGAATACCGCAAATACACCCTCTCCATCGCGCACAAGCGCGACCTGGACGGCTACGCCATCTACGTGGCCGACTACCTGACGGGCGAGCCCGTCAAGACCTGCGATGTCTTCCTCTACAACGACGAAGGCAAGCAGGTGGAACAGGTCTCGGGCCTGCAGCTGGACGGCTTCACCTATCTCCCGGAGTCCTTCGTCAAGCCGCTGGAGAAGGAGCGCTGGGGCTGGACCGTCCAGGCCGTGGCCCGGATCGACGGACGCCTGCGCGCCACGCCGCAGCACCATTTCTACTACCAGGCCCGGGAGACGGTCGGCACGGACAACCCGGCCCGCCACCACGCCCTGATCCTGACGGACCGCAGCGCCTTCACCCCCGACGAGACGGTCCACTACAAAGTGCTCCTCTACGAGGGCACCTACGAGTACGCCGCCAGCCCGGCGGGCATTCGCCTGCACGCCACGCTCACCGACCCGAGCGGCAAGCTGATCGGCGAAGAAGACCTGACGACCAATGAGTTCGGCAGCGCCGCGGGCGCCTTCGTCCTGAAGAAGGGCGAGCGCGGCGGCCTGTACCGGATCGAGGTCAAGGAAGGCAGAAGCACCGTCGCCAGCACGCAGGTGCGGGCGGACGAGTTCGTGCTGCCCAGCTTCGCGCTGACCTGGCAGCCCGACGACCGTCTCTACCTGCCGAAGGACAACGTCACCGTCGCGGGCAGCGTCCGCTCCTACTCCGGCCACAACCTCGGCACCGCCAAGGCCCGTTACGAGGTCCGGGAGCGCAACCTGACCATCGCCGAAGGCGACCTCACGCTCAGCCCTTCGGGCGATTTCAAATTTGATTTCCAGGCCCCCGAGGCCGAATATTTCCCGCACAACGTGGCGGTGATAGTGACCGTCACGGACGCCACGGGCGAGACGCTCGAATTCAGCAAGAGCGTGGGCATCGCCCGCAGCCTGCCCATCCGGATCACGGTGGAGAACCGCATCCCCGGCCGCTTTGAACGCGAAGACTTCCGCCCCGGCGGCGACATCATCGGCGAGAGCGTCGCACAGGTCCGCTTCCAGCTGGGCTACGGCGACGGCCAGACCCATCCGACGCTGAAAATCGAATACAAGGTGCTCCACGAGGGGAAGACCATCCTCAGCGGCACCGCCCCCAACCGGGAGATTCTCCCGATCGACCTGTCCCGCTTCCCGTCCGGTCTGTACGAGATCCGGGCCACGGCCTCGGCCGTCAGCGACGCGGGAGAGCACTATGACGACGAAACCAGTTTCGAACTCGTCAAGGCCGCCGACAGCGACACGGTTCTGGACATGGACGTGCGTGCCTTCTTCAAGGAAATTGCCGACCCGGACGGCATCGCCCTGCAGGTCGGCGCCACCACCGGACCGACCTGGATTGTGGCCGAGCTCTACGGCGACGGCAACCGCCTGCTTGAAAAGCGCATCGTGCCGCTGCGCGGCGAGCGCGGCCGGCCCGGCTCCCTGCAGATCATCCGCTTCGCGCGCAAGGCCGACTATCCGGAGGACCTGACCCTCAAGGTGTTCTGGTTCCGCGACGAGCGGACCTTCACCTATTCCGTCTCCTCGTACAAGCCCCAGGTGGTGGCCGCACTGCCGCTGCGCTTCACGCGCTTCCTGGACACCACGGCGCCGCACCGCGACTACAGCTTCACCCTGCTCACCGCCGCCGGCACGGAAGTCGCCGCAACCGTCTTCGACAAGAGCACGGAGACCATCCAACCCAACGTCTGGTCCACCGTCCGGGCGGCCCGGCGCTCCCTGCCCGACGTAAGATATTCCAGCACCGTCGGCAGCGACGAGTCCTACGGCTTCGACAACGCCTTCACCGCCGGCAGCCGCCAGCGGAACATCCTGGCCAAGGGCGCCGCGCCGATGGGTGCCGTGATGGAGTCGGCCATGGTGATGGACGAGCTGGTCGAAGAGGACGCAGACGGCGTCGTGTTCATGACGGACCTTGAGCCGAAAGAAGAGGTCGCCGTACGCGAGAACTTCGCCAACACGATTGCCTGGGAGCCGTTCCTGCGCGCCGACCAGGACGGCGTGGTGTCCTTCCACTTCAGCACCGCCGACAAGCTCTCTACCTATTACGTGCAGCTCTTCGCGCACGACAAGGCCTTCCGCAACGCCACGCTCCGCCAGGAGCTGGTCGTGACCCTGCCGGTCAAGGTGGCCGTTGTGCAGCCGCAGTTCCTCTATGAGGGCGACCGCTACGTGGCGCGCGTGAGCGTGTCCAGCAGCAAGGACGTCCCCATTCCCGGAAGCGTCAGCGTCCGGTTCCTCAGCGGGAAAGACTACAAGACCGCCCCCGTGCTGGGCGAGCGCAAGGGGCACCTCAGCGTCCCCGCGGGCGGCACGGCCGACTTCAGCTGCGAGCTCACGGCCCCGCTGGTGCGCGAGCTCGGCCTGCTGATCAGCTTCACGCCCGACGACCCGGACTACGGCTCCGACGCCGTATTTGTGACCCTGCCGGTCCACCCGGCCGTGCAGACCATCACCGAGGCCCACGCTGCCCTGCTGCTCGCCGGGATGGACCGCGACGCGGTCCTTGCCGCGCTGCGCAGCCAGTTCGTCAACGTGGCGGGCGCCGACGCGGCCCTGCGCGAGATTTCCATCCTCGACATGATCCGGGAAGCCGTGCCGGAGAAGGTCCTGCCCACGAGCGAGAACCTGCTCGACCAGTCCGAGGCGCTCTACGCCAACTTCCTGATTGACCGCCTCCCCGGCTCCGCGGGTTCCGCAGCCACGCCCGAGCAGCGCGCCGACATGGTCAGCAAGATCCTCGCCTGCCGAAGCAGCAACGGCGGCTTCGGCTGGTTCCCGGGGATGAGCTCCTCGCCCATCCTCACCGCCACCCTGCTGGAGCGGCTCGCCGACCTGGGCGAAGCCTGCCCGCAGGCGCTCGCAGAGGCCATTCCGGAAGCGGTCCAGTTCCTCGACCGGAGCTTCCTGGGCGACCGCGCGCGGCCCGTCTGGTGCGGCGGCCTCAGCCTGGAGCAGTACCTGCACGTCCGGGCCCTGTATCCGGAGGTGAGCTTCGCCCCCAAGGCCGAAGGCAAGCGCCTGCGCGAATTCCGCAAGGAAGCCAAGGCCTACCTCGTGCCCGGCAAGGTCCGCGGCCTGAGCGGCCGGGTCTTCGCCAAGGCCCGCCGGATGAAGACCCTGCGTGCCCTGCTGAGCAGTGACGACGGCACGGCCCTCGCCCGCGCCTGGGGCATTTCCCTCTTCGCCAAGGGGCGCCTGTCCCGCTCGCTCGACAAGGACATCGCTTCGCTCCTCCAGTACGCCGAGCCGCACCGCAGCGGCGGCACCTACTACCCCAACGCCGTCATGCCCTGGCGCGGCCTGCTCGAGAGCGAGCTCTACGCCCACGCGCTCATCTGCGACCTGCTGACCGACTGCGGCCACGACCAGGTGGCCGAGGGCATCCGCCTCTGGATCATGGTCCAGAAAGAGACCCAGCACTGGGAGGACGACCCTGCCTACCTCCAGGCCATCGGCAGCGTGCTGCGCGGCACGGAGCAGACCCTCCAGACGAAGGTCCTCGCCCTGACTGCCAGCACCACCCTGCCCTTCGCGCAGGTCCAGGCCGCAGGCAATGGCTTCACCCTCGCGTGCAGCTACAGCCGCGACGGGCAGACGCTGCAGGAAGGCGATCTGCTGCACGTCGGAGACAAGATCACGGCCACCTACCACATCTGGAACGAGGAGAACCGCAGCTTCGTGCGGCTCACGGCCCCGCGCCCGGCGGCCTTCCGCCCGGCGGAACAGCGCTCCGGCCGCTACGGCTGGGGGCTCCGTCCCATCTCCATCACCGGCTGGATGAGCTTCAGCCCGCAGGGCTACCGCAGCGTGCTCGCCGACCGGACCGAGTTCTGGTTCGACAGCTATCCCGAGGAGGACACGACAATTACGGAAGAGTACTTCGTGACCCAGGAAGGCTCCTTCCAGTGTCCCGCGCCCGAGATCGAATCCCTTTACGCACCGCACTATCGTGCTAACGATGACGGCCGGGCGGCCGTCACCGTGGCCCCTTAATCCATACCGAATGAGAAAACGCTTCTCCCTCCTCCTCGCAGCGGTCGCGCTGCTGTCCTGCGCCCCGGAGATCACCCCCGAGGCCGTGCTGACCTGCGTGCAGCCGCCCGCCCTGCAGCCGGGCGACAAGATCGCCCTCATCTCGCCCGCCTACTTCACCACGAAGGAGAACGTGGACACCGCCTCCGCCATCCTTCGCGCGTGGGGCTTCGAGCCCGTCCTGGGGCCCAACGTGGGCAAGGAGTACCTGGGCTACTACGCCGGCACGGACCAGGAGCGCCTCGCGGACCTCAAATGGGCCCTGAAGGACAAGTCCATCAAGGCCATCCTGTGCAACCGCGGCGGCTACGGCACCATCCACCTGACCCGGATGCTGCCCCTGCGCTCCTTCGCCGCCCACCCCAAATGGCTCATCGGCTTCAGCGACATCACCACCCTGCACGGGATGGCGAACCGCGCCGGGGTGATGAGCATCCACGGCACGATGTGCTCGCTGATGGCCAAGTCCCACGGCGCAGGGATGACGAACACCCTGCTGCGCGACCTCCTCAGTGGGACCGTCCCGCAGTACGAAGTGCCCGCCCACCCGCTCAATCAGCCGGGTCTCGCGCAGGGGACGCTGGTCGGGGGCAACCTGAGCTGCATCACGCCCATCCTCGGCACGGAGGCGGATCCCACCCTCGCGGGCGCTTTCATTCTTTTCATCGAAGAGATCGAGGAGGATATGAGCCACATTGACCGGATGATCAACGCGCTGCTCCTAAACGGTGTATTCGACCGCTGCCGGGGCGTCATCCTCGGAGAGTTTACCGACTGCGAGGCCAACCTGGGCTACGACAGCGTCGAGGAGATGATCTGCAGCTATTTCAAGGACCGCGACATCCCCGTCCTGTGCGGCTTCCCGGCCGGCCACGGCGACGTGAACCTACCCCTGATCCTGGGCGCGCCCGTCACGCTGGACGTCCGTGCGGACGGCGCGACGCTGACCTTCGAGCTGGACGGACCGACGCAGGCCGTCTCGACGGAGGACGCCGCCCGGGAAATCCAAAATGACCTTCAAAATCTTTGATTCTATGAGACGCCTCAGATTCCTCTTCAGCCTCGCCGTCCTGCTCCTGACGCTTCCCTGCGCCGGGCAGGTCATCGAGCTGCTCCGCCCGATGTATTTCACCGGCGGCATCCCCCTGCAGGGACCGGTAGACAAATCAACCGCCAGCCTGAAATTCCAGCTCAGCGCTTCCATCGCCATCTGGCAGGGGAAGGGCGAGAAAGAAGGCATGGCTCTGCGTTTCGGCTACACCCAGATCTCCGTCTGGGACTTCTTCGACAAGTCGGCCCCCTTCCGGGACAACACCTACGTCCCCGGCCTGTACTTCCAGCTGCCCCTGCAGCAGAGCCGTCTGCTCCTCGGCCTCGAGCACCGCTCCAACGGCCGCCCGATGCGCGGCACGGAAGGCGACACGCACAGCCGGTCGGTCAATTACCTCCTGGCAGAATACCGGGCCTACCTGTCCGGCGGCCTCGTCCTGAAGGCGGCCGGCCGCTTCGGCTTCGGCTGGTACGACGACGAAGCCACCCAGGATGTCTTCTCGCGCTTCATGGGCTACGCCGACCTGGGCGCGGGCTACCGGAGCCCCAACGGGAAATGGGAACTGAGCCTGGACGTCACCCCGGTGTTCGGGCCCTTCGACGTCAACATCAACGCCGGCGTGGCCTACCACCTGGGGGCCTGTTCCCTGTATGCCCAGTTCGTCAGCGGCTACGCAGACTCCCTCTATGACTGGGTCCGCGGCTACCGGCCGCCGCCCACCCTGCGGATCGGAGTCCTGCTCGGCCACCTGCTCTGAGCGCACGCTCAGGGAAAAGGAGCTGGCATCAGATGACTTCCAGGTCGTCTGATTCCAACCAGCCCTGGCGGCCGTCGGCGAGCTCGATGTTGCGCCAGGAGCCGACGCTGTCAAGGAGCTTGACCTTGGTGCCTTCGTGGAGCACGAAGAGATCCTTGGCGGAGTCGCGGCCCGGAGCGCTCTGGACCGTGGTCACGGGACGCGTCACGATGGCGCTGTCGGCCTTGCGGTAGTCCGCGCGCTGCCAGCAGGCGAAGCTCAGGCAGAGCACGCACAGGACCAGCGCCACGATGCCGGCGATGAAGCCGCCGCGGCGCGCTGCCACGCTGCGCCCCAGCAGGAACAGCAGCACGCAGCCGAGCGCCACGGCCAGCAGGATCAGGAACAGCACCGACCAGGTGTCGGACGGCAACAGATAGCACAGCTTGCGGCCCCAGACTTCCAGGAAGAATTCCGGCACGGCCTCAATCTTGTCCTGCAGGAGGGTCTGCGCAAAGGCGAGGTTATAGCGGGCATCGGCATAGGAAGGATCGAGCTTGAGCGCCCGCTCGTAATTCAGGATGGCGTGGGCGAGGTCGTCCTGCTTGAACAGGGCATCTCCCAGGTTGCAATACAGCTGCGGGCTCTCCAGCCCGAGCGCCCGCAGGTCGCCCCAGGCCTTGGCGGCTCCGGCCCAGTCTCCCTCGGAGTAGGCCGCGACACCCGCCGTCCAGAGCGAATCGGGATAATTGGCCTGCTGCGCGGAAGCGAAATGCGCGGGCAGCAGCAGGAGCAGCACCAGCAGCGCGGCGGCGCCCGATTTGCGCGGAGTTCTTCTCATACTTTCATCCATGGCGGAAATGACCGAGACCGCCTGCTCGTAATGGGTATTCATGGCTTCGTGGCCGGCGTCGGGCGCATAGCGGGCGAACTCGCAGGCGTCCAGCAGGCCGGTAAAATCGGTCGCCAGGGTCTCCGGGACGCCGTTCTCGACCAGGCGGGCGGAGATATTCTCCTTGCTGAGGTCGGTGGCGTCGAGGTTGAGCTTGTCGGAGACGAAGCCCAGCAGAGCACGGTGCAGCTCTTCGTAGAAAGCCGTGTAGAGGTTGCCCTGCAGGAAAGAGCCTGCCTGGGCGAGACGCTTGCGGGCCATCTTGGTGGCCGCGCGGTTCTTGCTGCCAACCACATCCGCGCGCCGGGCCGCGAGCCCGCGCAGGAAGAGCCAGGCGTTGAAAGCGATCACCAGCAGCATGAGGGTGGTGATCCAGAAGGCCAGCGAGCCGACGAAGAAATCCCCCACGGAAGCGAGCGAGCCCGGCTTCGTAGCGATGAAACGGATGTCGCTGCCGAGGTCGCGCACGTCCTTGGCGCGCGGGCTCTGGACGAGCTGGCCGCCGGCCGTGCCGCCACCGGTGTCGGCACCCTTGCCAACCCGCACCGGCAGTTCCTGGCTGCGCAGGGTCACGTACTTGCGCGACGCGAGGTCAAAATAGCTGTACTCCACGGGCCCGAGGACGAAGTCGCCGTGGCTGCGCGGAATGAAAGGATATTCGAACACCTTGCCGCCCTGGACATCGGAGGTCTTGACATCATAGACTTCGAAATCCGGCGGGAAATTGATCTTGGGAGCCTCCAGCAGGGAGGTGTTGCCCGTGCCCGTGACGGTGACGCGCAGCGAGGCGGCGTCGTGCGTGAGCAGGGAGTCGCGCGTGAGCGCAGCGCTCATCTTGAAGGAACCCACGCCCCCGCCGAAGGAAGCCGGCGCACCGGCAGGCAGGGCGCTGACGCGGATGGTCATCGGCTGCGTGGTCACACGCTTGCGGATGGTCTGGTAGTCGTCCTGGAAGAAATCGTCGAAGATGCTGCCGGTCGAGGGGCGTTGCGTGCGGATGTTGACCAGGCAGACGAGCTCGGCCGGGTCGATGGTGACCTCGCCCGCCTTCTGCGGCACGAGGTTCCAGCTGCGGAGCACGGCGGCGTTGTAGATCTTCTCGCCGATACTCTCCCGACGGAATTCGATCTGACTGGGCGCCTGCACTTCCTGGCTCCAGAAGCCGTTGAATGTCGGGAACTTGGCATCCTCGAAGCCGGCGATATTCACCCGCTGGTAGAGCTTGAGCGTGGCGGTAACCGTCTCGCCCACCATGACGTTGTTCTTGCTGAGCGTCAGGCGCAGGAACATGTCCTCCGCCGACACGGTGCCACTCTGCGCGCTGCCCTGCTGGGAGCGGCCCTGGCCGGAGGACTGCCCCTGCTGGCCCTGGCTCTGCCCCTGGGCCGCGGCGCCGTCGCTCACGACCTCGATGGTCGGCCGGGAGGAGACTATGCGGTTACCCTTGACCGTCGCCTCGGCGGCGGCGAGCTGGAAGCGGCCGGTGTTCTTCGGCAGCAGGATGTAGGTGTAGGTCGTCTGCGACGAATGGGTACGCTTCCCGTTGATGAAGGAAGTGGACGAGGAATGGCCCTGCTGCGGGCCCCAGACCAGCTGGAAATCCGAGCCGGGCTCCCACTGGAAGTCGCTCGGCCGGTCCTCTCCGCTGATGATGAAGGTCAGGTTGAACTGCTCGTTCACGCCCACGAGGTTGGGCGCCTGGACTTTGATGGTCGTCTGGGCGAGGGCGGCCAGCGCGCACAGGGCGGCCGCCAGGCAAGCTATGAGTTTTTTCATCACCAATTCTTTTCTTTCTGACGGGACTTCAGCAGCGCAGCCTTCTCCTTGTTCACCTTGTCCTGGGTCTCCTTCTCCTTGGCCTGGATGGCCCGAAGCATCTGCTGGGCCTGCTGAGCAGAAATCTGGGACTCCTGCTGCTGCGGTTGCTGCTGCTGGTCCTGGTTATTCTGGTCCTGCTGCTGATCCTGGTTCTGATTCTGATCGTTGTTCTGATCCTGATTCTGGTCCTGGTTCTGCTGCTGGTCCTGATTATCCTGGTTCTGGTCTTGATTCTGATCCTGGTTCTGCTGGTTGCCCCCGCCACCGCCGCCCTGCTGCTGGTTCTGGAGCATCTTCTTGGCGTAGATGTAGTTCTCCTTGGCATCAAGGTCGCCCGGATCCTGCAGGAGCGCCTGCCGGAAGGCCTGCACGGCCGCCTGGTAGTCCTGCTGCTGCAGCGCGGCGTCGCCGGCGTTGTAGTGGTACTGCGCCGGAAGGCCCGGCTGCTCCTTCACGCTCTCCAGCGCCTTCGCCGCCCCGGCCCAGTCCTCCTGGCGGTAGAGCGCGGAGGCGAGGTTGTAGTTCGCAGCCACGGAGGTGGAATCCTTGAGGACGGCCTTGCGGTAGTCGATCTCGGACTCCTTGTAGCGAGCGCGACCGAACTTGCGGTTGCCGGCGCGCACATCGTGTTTGTCCGCCTGCGCGAAAGCAGGCAGGCTGCAGAGAATCAGCAATATGACTAATATCTTTCTCATTCGAACAAGCGCTTTTTGGCCCGCCGCTCGCCGATCAGCATCTCCAGCACGAAGAAGAGCAGCGCGGCGGCAAAGAAATACATGTACTGTTCGTCATACTCCTCGAAGACGACGTTGTTGAAGCGTTCGTCCTCGAGCTTGCGGATCTCGTCGAGGATGGGATTGAGGCCGAATTCCTCGCCCCCGGCGTGGACATAGGCGCCGTTCCCCACGGAGGCGATCTTCTTGAGCGTCTCCTCGTCGAGGCGGGTCACGACGATGTTGCCGTCCTGGTCCTTCATCAGGTCGCCGTCCTTGGGGATGGGCTGGCCGCGAAGTGAACCGACGCCGATCGTATAGACGCGGATCCCCGTCGCAGCCACCTCGCGGGCGGCGTCCACGGGATCGTCCTCGTGGTTCTCGCCGTCGGTGATGACGATGATGGCGCGGCTCTTCTCGCTCTGCGTGCTGAAGCTCTTGGCTGCCGTCAGGATGGCGTCGCCGATGGCCGTGCCCTGCACGGGCACCGACTCGGTGTCGATGGAGCCCAGGAACATCTTGGCGGAGACGTAGTCCGTCGTGATCGGCAGCTGCACGAAGGAGCTGCCGGCGAAGATAATCAGACCGATGCGGTCGCCGTCCAGGCGGTCCACGATGCGGGAAATGGCCAGCTTGGCCCGGGACAGGCGGTCCGGGGTGTAGTCCTGCGCGAGCATGGAATTGGACACGTCCAGGCAGATCATGATCTCGGCACCCTTGGTCTCGCGCTCCACGAGCTTGGCGCCCAGCATCGGGCGGGCCAGGCCGATCGCGAAGCAGGCGAAGCCGAGACAGAACAGCACAGTCCGCCACCAGCCTTTGGCGCCGGACCAGGAGGGCATCAGCGCGTCCACGAGCGCCTCTTCGCCGAAGCGGCGGATGCGGCGCCGGCGGCCACGCCGCAACAGGGCGTATCCGAGCAGGATCACCGGGACGAGCAGCAACAGCCACAGGAAATGGGCACGGGCAAACATCAACATACTACGGCATCCTCCTCAATAAAAGTCCGACCAGCAGTTCGAGCAGCAGGCAGAGCAGCGCCGCCACGCCGAAACGGCCGAACAGTTCTTTATAGACGGGGAAGCTGTCCACCGTGGTGCGCGCCTTCTCCATCTTGTTGATTTCTGAATAAATCTCCGCGAGCTTGGTGTTGTCCGTGGCGCGGAAGTAGCGGCCGCCCGTGGTGTCGGCGATGCCCTTGAGCAGGTCTTCGTCGATCTCGACCTGCACCTGCTGCATCTCCACGCCCCAGGGGGTCATCACCGGGTACGGGGCCATGCCGTTGGCGCCCACGCCGATCGTATAGACGCGGATGCCGTAGGTCTTGGCAATCTCGGCGGCCGTCTGCGGGGCCACCTCGCCGCTGTTGTTCACACCGTCCGTGAGCAGGATCACCACGCGGCTCGGCGCGTCGGAATCCATCATGCGCGCCACGGCGGTGGCAAGGCCGTTGCCGATGGCGGTGCCGTCCTCGATGAGGTCGGTCTGCACCTCCTTCATCAGGTTGATCAGGGTGGCGCGGTCGGTGGTCAGCGGGCACTGCGTGTAGCTCTCGCCGGCGAAGACCACGATGCCCATGCGGTCCGTGGGCCGCTGGGCGATGAATTCGATGGCGATGTCCTTGGCCGCGCTGAGGCGGTCGGGGGTGAAGTCGCGTGCCAGCATACTCGTGGAAACGTCCATGGCCAGCACGATGTCGATGCCCTCCGTGTCGCGCTTCTCCACTTCAGAGGACGAGCGCGGGCGCGCCAGGGCAATGACGATCAGGCAGAGCGCCGCGGTGCGGAGCACCATCGGCAGATGCCGGATCACGCCCAACGCCGAACGGCCACCCTGCAGCCAGGGCGCCGCCGTCGAGACGCGCAGATGCGGCCGGCGGCCCGCCAGCTCCCGATAGACGTAGAGCGCGACGAGCAGCAGCGGCACAAGCAGCAGCCAGAGCAGGGACGGATACTCAAAGTTCATGGTCGCTCTGCTGCTCCTCCTCAAGCACGGTCTGGTAGGTGGACGTCACGAAGCGGACGGCCGTCGGCAGTGCGCGGGCATTCTCCTCCTGCGAAGCGGTGTGCTTCGCGAATTTGACGAAGTCGGCGCACTCGAAAACTTCCCGTAGCTCCTCGCGCAGCTCCGCCGGCAGGTCTTCCACCTGCCTGAGCGCGTCGAAGAGCTCGGCCGTCGTCATCTCCGGCGCGTCCACGCCGAAGCGGTCTTCGATATAGTTCTTCAGGGCATCGGTGATGCCCGAATAATAGGCTTTCTGCTTGTCCGGCGCCCAGAACTTGTCGCCGCGCCACTTGTCCAGCTCGCGCAACGCCACGATGTAGGCGGGGTCTTTCGGCTTGCCCGCACCGGTCTCGCGGCGGCGCCGCTGCACCAGCCTGACCGCCAAGAAGACGAGTGCGGAGAGCAGCAACAGGCCGCCAATCCAGGGAAGGACCTCGCGGAAAGTCAGCGGGTAGCGCATCTGCCCCTTGATGTCGTGGATCTGGAAGGTGGCCGTATCGACCGGCATCGTTTTCACTTCCATGTCCAGACCCTCGAAGAGCAGGGTGTCCGTGCCGCGCAGCACGGGGATGGGCGGCAGGTGGTAGAGCCCCTCTTCGAACGGGGCCAGCACGATGCTGCCACGGATGCTGTAAAGCTTCGCGCGCTCCTTGCTGCCCGGCTGACGGACGCGCAGGCTCGCGGTGGTATCGATCTGCCAGCCGCGCACGAGCGTGAGCGTGTCGTTCGACGCGCCCGAGAAATCGGGCAGCGCGACCGGCGTGCCTTCCGCCAGGCTGTCCAGCTGGAAGCCGTATTCGAGCTGGTCGGCGATGAGGATGGAATCCCGCGGCTGGAGCTGCTTCAGGAAAGCCTGCCCCGCCGGGACCACGTCCAGCATGACCGCCAGTATGAGTGTCAACACTTTCATCTTCGGTTGAACAGGGCCATCAGGCCCTTGACATAATCGTCGTCCGTGGCAATGTCCACGTGATCGACCTGGTATTTGTTCAGCAGGCTCTCCTCGCGGGCGGACAGCTCGGCGAACCAGCGCTCATAGGCGGCGCGGACCTTGCGGCTGTCCGTGTTCACCCAGGCGCCTGCGCCCGATTCGCTGTCCTTGATGTGCACGAGGCCCACGGCGGGCAGCGCCCGCTCCCGGGGATCGCGCACCTGGATGACGCTGAGGTCGTGGCGGTTCACCGCGACCTTGAGCGCCTCCTCGTAGCGGGGATGGCCGGCGGCGTCCGTGTCGAGCATGTCGCTCAGCAGGAAGGCCGTGCATTTCTTCTTGATGGCGTTCGTGAGGAACTTCAGCGCTGCGCCGATGTCCGTGCCGTCGGAGGCGGGTTGCAGCTCCAGCATCTCACGGATGATGTGCAGCAGGTGCGAGCGGCCCTTTCCCGGCGGGATGAATTTCTCGACGCGGTCGGAGAAGAAGAGCGCGCCCACTTTGTCGTTGTTGAGGATGGCGCTGAAGGAGAGTACGGCCGCGATTTCCGCGATGCGCTCGCGCTTCGTTTCGGCCGCCGTGCCGAACAGGCCCGAGCGGCTCACATCCACGAGCAGCACCACCGTCAGCTCGCGCTCCTCCTCATAGACTTTCACGTACGGAGCGCGCAGGCGCGCCGTCACGTTCCAGTCCATCGAGCGCACGTCATCCCCCCACTGGTACTCCCGCACCTCGCTGAAGGCCATACCGCGGCCCTTGAAGGCCGAATGGTACTCGCCGGCGAAGATCTGGTGGGAGAGCGCCTTGGTCTTGATCTCGATCTTCCTGACTTTCTTCAGGAGAGCGGTCGCGCTGGTATTAAGGGACGATGACGGCATTGATGACCTGATCGATGATCTCTTCCGGAGTCACGTTCTCGGCTTCGGCCTCGTAGGTCAGGCCGAGACGGTGGCGCAGCACTTCCGGGCACACGGCCCGCACGTCCTCGGGGATGACATAGCCACGGCGCTTGATGAAAGCGTAGGCCTTGGCCGCCATCGACAGGCTGATGCTCGCACGCGGCGAGCCGCCGAAGGAGATGAGATCCTTGAGGTTCTTCAGCCCGTACTCTTCCGGGGTGCGGGTGGCGTACACGATATCCACGATATAGCGCTCGATCTTCTCGTCCATATAGACGTCGCGCACCACGTTGCGGGCGCGGACGATGTCCTCCGGGCTCACGACGGCGTTCGCCTTGGGGAACACGCCGGTGTTGTTCATCCGGATGATGAGCTTCTCTTCTTCCTTCTTGGGATAGCTCACCACGACCTTGAGCATGAAACGGTCCACCTGGGCCTCCGGGAGGGGGTAGGTACCTTCCTGCTCGATCGGGTTCTGCGTGGCCATCACGAGGAAGGGCTCCGGCAGCTTGTAGGTCTGGTCGCCCAGGGTCACCTGGCGCTCCTGCATGGCTTCGAGCAGGGCGGACTGGACCTTGGCCGGGGCACGGTTGATTTCGTCCGCCAGCACGAAGTTGGCGAAGACGGGACCCTTGTGCACCTCGAAGGCTTCTTTTTTCTGGGAATAGATGAGCGTGCCCGTGACGTCAGCCGGCAGCAGGTCGGGGGTGAACTGGATGCGGCTGAACTTGGCATTGACAGCCTGGGACAGGGTGCTGATCGCGAGGGTTTTGGCCAGACCCGGCACGCCCTCGAGGAGGATGTGGCCGTCGGCCAGCATGGCGATCATCAGGTTCTCCACCAGGTGCTTCTGCCCCACGATGACCTTGCCCATCTCCAGGGAGAGGAGATCCACGAAAGCGCTTTCCTGCTGGATGCGCTCGTTGAGCTCCTTGATGTTTACACTTTCCATATTATTCATTAATTTTGCAGTCAGCTTATGCGCTATCTTGTCAAGCTTTCGTACAGCGGCGCGGACTTCTGCGGTTGGCAGATCCAGCCCGATGCCCCGAGCGTCCAGCAGGCGCTCGAAAACGCCTTGTCCACCCTCCTGCATGCCCCCGTGGCCGTGACCGGCGCGGGCCGGACTGACACGGGCGTCAATGCAATCGGCTACGTCGCGCATTTTGACGCAGCCGGGGAGCTTGACACGCGTCAATTATGCTACAAATTAAATGCCATTCTGCCGCGCTCAGTCGTGATTCACGAGGTCGCCGCGGCGGCCCCGGATTTCCACGCCCGCTTTGACGCCACGCGGCGCGAATACACCTACTTCCTGCATCGCGTGAAAGACCCGTTCATGGACGCATTTTCCTATCTCTACACCTTTCCGGGAGTGGATTTCGACGCGATGAACGAGGCCGCGGCGGCCCTGCTCGGCCAGCACGATTTCCGCTGCTTCGAGAAGACGGGCGCCGACTCCAAGACCTCGATCTGCACGGTCACGGAAGCCGCCTGGCACCGCTACACGCCCACGCACCTGCAGCTCACCGGCCGCGACGGCCGCGACGACTACTGGTACTTCCGCATCGCCGCCGACCGGTTCCTGCGCAACATGGTCCGCGCCGTCGTCGGCACCCTGCTCGAAGTCGGCCGCGGCAAGCGCTCCGTCGCCGACTTTCAGGCCCTGATTCTGCCTTCGTCATTCGCCGGCTCGACCGGCGAATCCCAGCGCTCTCTAGCCGGCGAAAGCGCTCCCGGCAACGCTCTCTTCCTCAGCGAAGTAAACTACTAGCGCCCCCTATTCATTCGCCGGCACCGACCTCTCCGTCATTCGCCGGCCCCGTTATTTTCGTCATTCGCCGGCTCGACCGGCGAATCTTGTACCAGGATCTATATATCATCCGGCCACTGGCGTGGCCAGCAACTCATTGAAGGGCACCTAATTACAATTGTGTCTCTGGCGGATTTCGACTAGAGACAAAATCGTAATTATCTGACACCCAGCTAAATCCTGACCACACAATTTAGCCTCAACACCACATGCACCGTTTTGCGTAATTATCATAGACTGAACATTTTCCTAAAAGCAACCAGGATCCAAAGCGCCCGGTTACTTTTGGATTTTTTTGATTGATAATAACTTATAAAAAACAGGTGATTCATCTTTCTTTTCGGGACTGAACCGGTACTGGGCGGGAGATCAATGAGCGGGTCGGCTAGCTCTCTGAACTGGAAAAGCTTGGGGGCACAGCCCAGCTCTGGTGCAACGGTGGAAAAACTTGTGAGCTAGAAGTGATTCTGTGCTTTGCAGTTACGAAAATGCGCCAACTGGGGCAGGAGGACGAGCATCAAAGCCAGGATTAAAATCCTGATTTTGTTTTTTCGCGAGAAATTCCGGAATTTTTCCTACTTTTGTACGATTATGCCCGAATAGGCAAATTATTTGCTATCGTTGGTTAACAAAAGAACCTGAAATATGTTGTTTACGCTCCTCCAGACCGGCATCGCCCAGGCTGCCCCCGTGCAGCAGGAGATGTCGTATTCCCTCCTCGAGATGGCCGCGAAAGGCGGCCCTCTCATGTGGGTGCTCCTCGCCCTCTCGATCATCGCCATCTACATCTTCGGCAAGAAGTGGTGGATCATCCGCCAGGCCGGCAAGATCGACAAGTACTTCATCAACGACATCCGCGACTACATCCACGAAGGTAAGATCAAGTCCGCCCGGACGCTCTGCGGCAAGTACGACGCGCCCGTCGCCCGGATGATCGAGGCCGGCATCGCCCGCATCGGCAAGCCCGCCACCGACGTGCAGGCCGCCGTCGAGAATGTCGGCAACGTCGAGGTGGCCCGCCTGGAGAAGGGTCTTCCGTATCTGGCCACCATCGCCGGCGGCGCCCCGATGATCGGTTTCCTCGGCACGGTGATCGGTATGGTGCAGGCGTTCTTCAACATGTCCAACGCAGGCAACAACATCGACATCACGCTCCTGTCGAGCGGCATCTACACCGCCATGATCACCACGGTCGGCGGTCTGATCGTCGGTATCCTCGCCTACTTTGGATACAACTTCCTGACGGCCCGCATCTCCAGCCTGGTGTACAGCATGGAGAGCGCGACCATCAAATTCATGGACATGCTCGGCGAGCAACCCGCCGCCGAAGCCAATAACGCAGAATAGCGATGGCCCTCAAGCGAATCACCAAAGCGGATCCCAACATCGCGATGTCCTCGATGACGGACATCGTGTTCCTGCTGCTGATCTTCTTCCTGGTGACTTCCACCCTGGTCAATCCCAACGCCCTGAAGCTCCTGCTCCCGAAGAGCACCGGCCAGGTGGGCGCCAAGGCCACGGTGAGCGTCTCCATCAAGGACTGGGGCGAGGATCGCTACACGTACCACATCAACGGCGCCCAAGAGCCGGTGACGTTCTCCGAGGTGGAGGACGAGCTCGTGGGTCTGCTCCAGAGCGAAGAAGATCCGACCTTCTCGATCTTCTCCGACGAGAGCGTGCCGATCGGCGAGATCGTGCAGGTCATGAACATCGCCAAACGCAACCACTACAAAGTTATCCTGGCCACACAGCCAGAATAAGCAGCCATGCAGAACGACCAGAGAATCGCACAGAAGCGCGAGCGCAACGCCAGGATCACCGGCATCGTCATGTCGGGGATCGTCCACGTCTGCGCCGTCGCCCTCGTGTCCTTCTCGGGTCTGAAGTACCTCTATCCCCCGCCGCAGGAGCAGCCCATGCTCATCGATTTCAGCGAAGCGCCCGAAATCTATGAGCAGCAGTTGCAGGGCGAGCAGCCGCTGGCGGAGGAGACTGACCTCACGCGTCCCGTCGAACTGGCGCAGCAGAGCGATTCCCCGTATGTGGCCGACCGGCCCAACGAGACCCCGCAGACGCAGCCCGATCCGGCAGGAGACGTCGAGGTGCCGGCCGTGCAGCCGAAAGAGCCCGCGTTAGATCCGCGCGCCACCTTTCCGGGCATGGCCAGAAAAGATACGACCCTTACCGCACCGCACGGCGCGGACGAGGCAACGGATGCCTTCAAGGCCGGACAGGCCAAGGGCAACACGGAGTCCGGCCGCACCGACGGCAAGCCCAATGCGCACGTCCAGGGCCGAAACACCGTGGGGAACATCCCCCGGCCGGCCTACAACGTGCAGGAGAGCGGCATCGTGGTCGTGAATATCTGGGTGGACAACTACGGCAACGTAGTCAAAGCCGTGCCGGGAGGCGACGGCACCACCGTTTTGGACAAGACCCTCTCTGCAGCAGCGCGCAAAGCCGCTCTGGAGACCCATTTCAACATGAGCGCGGATGCTCCCGCCATGCAGGAGGGCACAATTACTTATTATTTTAACCTCAAGTAAAGAGATGGACCAGTTTACCAAAGAAGGCCGAAAACTTAGACCGCGGAAAACGGCAGGGCCCCGCCCCGCATCCGAAAAAGTAGAGTACACGCCCGGCGCGCATCGCAGCGAGTCCGGCGAGCAGAGAAACAGCTATTACGGCGACCGCAAGCCGCGCCCCTACGGTGAGAACCGCCAGGGTGGCTATGGACACCGCGACAACGGCGGCTACGGCAGCCGTGGCGGCAACAGCTATGGCTTCCGCCGCTCCGACGACGGCGAGCGCCGCCCGTATGGCGAAGGCCGCAGCAATTTCAGCGGCAACCGCGAAGGCGGCTATGGCCACCGCGAGGGTGGCTACGGCAACCGGGAAGGCGGTTACAGCCACCGCGAAGGCGGCTACGGCGAGCGCAAGCCGCGCCCGTACGGCGACCGCCCGCAGCGCCCGTACAACAGCGAGGGGCGCAGCAGCTACGGCGAGCACCGCAATGCCGGACCGCGCAAGCCGATGGGCGGCGCAGGCCGTCCGAAACCCGGCGCCAAGAAGCCGGGCCGCAAGCCCAATTTCACCCGTGAATCCACGGAGGGCATCAACCGCATGATCAGCCGCCGTCCCGTCGTGAACGGCAATGAGAGCGCCGAGGCACCGTATCCGATGCCGATCCAGGACACCGTCCGCCTCAACAAGTTCATCGCCAATTCGGGCGTCTGCTCCCGTCGCGAAGCCGACACCCTCATCCAGGCCGGCGTCGTGACCGTCAACGGCCAGGTGGTGACCGAACTGGGCACGAAAGTCAACATCTTCACCGACGACATCCGCTTCAACGGCGAGCGCCTCAAGGGCGAGGAGAAGGTCTATATCGTGATGAACAAGCCCAAGGGCTTCGTGACCACGGCCAGCGACCCCCACGCCGAGAAGACCGTCGTCGATCTCGTCAAGAACTGCCCCACGCGCGTGTATCCCGTGGG
>JAEFAI010000021.1 GCA_016291185.1 Bacteroidales bacterium | reverse complement strand
TCATCAAGATGATCGCCCTCGAGCCTTACGGCCATTGGAACTACAAGGGCGCGGCCCGCGAGATGTGGGAGTTCTTCTCCCATTTCTACCGGGAGCAGGAGACCAAGAAACTCTACTACCGCTAGTACTGGAGCCATGGAATATGGAGAGCCGCCGGCCGTTCTGCCGGCGGCTCTTCCCTTTCAAATGATGATTGGGATAAACAATTGAAGATAATGACAAGTGAAATGGCTGACAAAAGAGTATATTTGCAGTACTGAATAACCATAAAATCCAACCGATAAGTTATGAAGAAAATCTTTTTGATCTTTGCTGCCGGCATGATGGCGCTTTCCGCCGCCGCCCAGCCCCAGCTCACCAAGGACAACATCGATGAGGTCATCAAGGCCATGACCCTCCAGGAGAAGGCTACCCTCCTCGTCGGAGGCGCCCGTGCCCAGATCGTCAACGGAGTCACCTCCGGCGTCGCCGCCCAGGTGCCCGGCGCCGCAGGCAACACTCGCCCTATCGAGCGTCTCGGCATCCCCGGTACCGTCCTCGCCGACGGCCCTGCCGGCCTCCGCATCTCTCCGACCCGTCAGGGTACCAGTGACACTTTCTACTGCACCGGTTTCCCTGTAGGTACGCTGCTCGCCAGCTCCTGGGACCTCGACCTCGTCCAGGCCGTCACCACCGCCATGGGCCAGGAGGTTCATGAGTACGGCGTCGACGTCCTCCTCGCCCCCGGCATGAACATCCACCGCAACCCTCTCTGCGGCCGTAACTTCGAGTATTTCTCCGAGGATCCCGTCCTCTCCGGAAATATGGCAGCCGCCTATGTGAAGGGTATCCAGAGCAACAACGTCGGCGTCTCCATCAAGCACTACGCCGTCAACAACCAGGAGACCAACCGCAACGAGGATGACGCCCGCGTGAGCGAGCGCGCCCTGCGCGAGATCTATCTGAAGAATTTCGAGATTGCCGTCAAGGAGTCCGATCCCTGGACCGTGATGTCCTCCTACAACCAGCTCAACGGCGAGTACACCCAGCAGAAGAAAGACCTGCTCACCACGATCCTGCGCGACGAGTGGGGCTACAAGGGCATCGTTATGACCGACTGGGGCAGCAAGGCCGGCACCGTCAAGTCCGCCTGGTCTGGCAACGACCTCATGGAGCCGGGCAACGAGACCGAGATCCAGCGCATCGTCGCGGCCGTGAAAGACGGCAGCCTGGACATCCAGGATGTGGACCGCAATGTCCGCAACATGCTGAACTACATCGTCAAGACCCCTTCCTTCGCCAAGTACAAATATACTAACAAACCTGATCTCAAGGCCCATGCCCAGGTGGCCCGCCAGGCCGCTGGCGAGTCCATCGTGCTCCTTCGCAACGAGGGTGTGCTGCCGCTCAAGGGCAGTGAGAAAGTGGCCCTCTACGGTATTTCCGCCCTCGATTTTGTGGCCGGCGGCACCGGCTCCGGCGACGTCAACAAGGCCTATGTCGTGAATATGGAAGAGGCGATGGTTGGTGCCGGCTTCCAGCTGGACAAGACCCTCTCCGACTACTACAAGGCTTACATCGCCTACGATAAGGCGCAGACCGCGATCAGCGGTACGGTCTTCTCCTGGTTCACCAGCCGCAAACTGGGCGAAATCGCCATTCCCGCCGCGGCCATCGCCAATGAGGCGAAGGCCAACGACGTGGCCGTCGTGGTCCTCGGCCGCAACGCAGGCGAAGGTGCAGACCGCAAGCAGATCGACGACTTCGAGCTCACCAGTGTCGAGCGTGAGCTGCTTCGCGACGTCAGCACCGCCTACCACGCTGTCGGCAAGAAGGTCGTCGTGGTGCTGAACATCGGCGGCGTGATCGAGACCAACTCCTGGAAGAACCTCGTGGACGCCATCGTCCTGCCCTGGTCTCCGGGCCAGGAGGGTGCGAACGCCGTCGCCGACGTGCTGACCGGCAAAGTGAATCCTTCCGGTAAGCTCCCGATGACCTTCCCGGTCAACTTCATGGACCACCCGTCCTCCGCGAATTTCCCGTATAACTACCAGCAGGCCCAGAACTCCGGTTGGGGCTGGGGCCCGCGCCAGCCGCAGAAGGATGTGGACTACACAAACTACGAAGAAGGCATCTGGGTGGGTTACCGCTTCTTCAATACCGCTAAGGTGGGCGTTTCCTATCCGTTCGGCTTCGGCCTGAGCTACACCAGCTTCGCGTACAGCAAGCCGGTCGTGAAGGCTACCGCCAGTGGTTTCGAGGCCAGCATCACCGTGACCAACACCGGTAAGGTGGCCGGCAAGGAAGTGGTCGAGCTGTATGTGACCGCCCCCGAGGCCGGTCTTGTCAAGCCCGCCCGCGAACTCAAGGCCTTCGCCAAGACCCGTGAGCTGAAGCCGGGCGAGAGCCAGACCCTGAAGCTGGTCGTGGATAACTATGGCATCGCTTCCTTCAACGACGCGAATTCCGCTTGGGAAGCTCCCGCCGGTACCTACAAAGTCTGCTTCGGCGCCAGCGTCGAGGACATCCGCTCCACGGCCGACTATAAGCTGGGCAAGGCTCAGAGCTGGAAGGTCAACGACCTGTTCGAGCTCAATGTTCCGCTGAATGAGATCACTGTAACTCGCAAATAACCAGACATATATGAAGAAAGCATTGATTCTTGCTTCTTCCGTACTGCTGCTCGCCGCCTGCTCAGGCGGCGATCCGCAGTTAGGGAAGGCCTCCCTGGACAAGGTCCTCGGAGCGATGACCCTCGAAGAGAAGGTTCATTTCGTGATCGGTACCGGCATGGCCGGTGTCGGCGCTGATGAAGGCGTGGCCGCCACGATCGGTGCTACCAAAAATATCGTGCCCGGCGCCGCCGGCACGACCTACCCGATCGAGCGCCTCGGCATCCCGGCCATCGTTCTGGCGGACGGCCCTGCCGGCTTGCGCATCGACCCGACCCGCGAGGGCGAAGACCGCACCTATTACTGTACGCATTTCCCGATCGGGACCCTGCTCGCCTCCACCTGGAACCAGGAGCTCGTGGAACAGGTCGGTACCGCGATGGGCGAGGAGGTGCATGAGTACGGCGCCGACGTCTATCTGGCCCCGGCCCTGAACATCCACCGCAACCCGCTGAACGGCCGCAACTTCGAGTACTATTCCGAAGATCCCGTGGTGGCCGGCAAGACGGCCGCCGCTTATGTGCGCGGCGTCCAGAGCAACGATGTGGGCACCTCCATCAAGCATTTCGCCTACAACAACCAGGAGACCAACCGCACGGGCAACGACGCCGTCATCAGCCAGCGCGCCCAGCGCGAGATCTACCTCAAGGGTTTCGAGATCACCGTCAAGGAGGCCGATCCCTGGACGATCATGACTTCCTACAAC
Source organism: Bacteroidales bacterium (assembly GCA_016291185.1). Next base: position 37,464 of record JAEFAI010000021.1, on the reverse strand, counting down.
AAGATCAACGGCACCTATACCTCCCAGAGCCGCGAACTCGTGACCACCGTCCTGCGTGACGAGTGGGGCTACAAGGGCACGGTGATGACCGACTGGTACGGCGGTGACGACGGTGCGGCCCAGATCGCGGCCGGCAACGACATGCTTCAGCCGGGTACCAACCTGCAGTACGACCAGATCATGGAAGCCATTCAGAACGGCACGCTCACCGAGGCCGAGCTGGATGTCTGCGTGCGCCGCTGCCTCGAACTCGTGGCCCGCAGCCCGAAGGCCAAGGGCTATGCATACAGCAATGAGCCTGACCTCACGGCCCATGCCGCCGTCACGCGCCAGAGCGCGCTCGAGGGCATGGTCCTGCTCGAGAACAAGGGTGGCGTGCTGCCGCTCAAGGATGTCAAGAACGTGGCCGTGTTCGGCTGTACCTCTTATGATTTCGTGGCGGGCGGCACCGGTTCCGGCAACGTGAACCGCGCCTATACCGTTTCCCTGCTGGACGGTCTGAAGAATGCCGGTTTCAACGTGGACGACAGCAAGAAGGACGTCTATCTCAAGCATATTGCCGACGAGCTGGCGGCCTTCCAGGCTTTGCTCCCGAACGACGGCACGTCCGCCTTCTATCCGACTCCGCGCCCGTCCGAGCTCATCCCGTCTGCGCCCGAGCTGGCCGCTTCGGCCAAGGCTAACGACGTGGCCATCATCACCTTCGGCCGCAATTCGGGTGAATTCTTCGACCGCTCCGCGGCCGACTTCGGCCTCTCCGCCAAGGAGCGCAAGCTCCTGCAGGACGTGACCGCCGCCTTCCACAAGGCGGGCAAGAAGGTCGTCGTGGTGCTGAACATCGGCGGCGTGATCGAGACCGCTTCCTGGAAGAACATCCCTGACGCCATCCTGCTGGCCTGGCAGGCCGGACAGGAGGGTGGCAACTCCGTGACCGACATCCTCACCGGCAAGCAGAGCCCGTCCGGCCGCCTGCCGATGACCTTCCCGGTCGATCTGCGCGATGCCGGCTCTTCCGCCAACTTCCCGATCGACGCCGACACGGGCATCTACTTCATCAACCGCCGCGTCGACGTGGGCCAGAAGGATGTGGACCGCACGGTCTACGCCGAGGACATCTACGTGGGCTACCGCTGGTTCGATAAGAAGAATATGGCCGTCTCCTATCCCTTCGGTTACGGCCTAAGCTACACGAGCTTCGCCTATGCCGAGCCTTCCGTGAAGGCGGCCGGCGACGGCTTCGAGGCCAGCATCAAGGTGACCAACACCGGCGCCGTGGCCGGCAAGGAGGTCGTTCAGCTCTACGTGAGCGCCCCTGCGGGCGGTCTGGACAAGCCGGTGCGTGAGCTCAAGGCTTATGCCAAGACGCGCGAGCTTCAGCCGGGCGAGAGCCAGGTGGTGACCCTGAAGGTCGATGCCTACGGCCTCGCTTCCTTCAATGAGGCTAGCTCCGCCTGGGAAGCCGCTGCGGGCGACTACACGCTTGCCTTCGGCGCCAGTTCCCGCGACCTGCGCGAGACGGCGGCCTTTACCCTCGCCGAGGCCAAGTCCTGGCCGGTGAACAATGTGCTTGCTCCTCAGCAGCCGATTCAGAAGCTGCTGTAATTTGGTTATTCGTTGAAAAGGCCGCCCCTCGGGGTGGCCTTTTCTTTTTTAATAATCGTCCGGGTTGTCAACGCCCGGGAACTCCAGTGCGATGGGGGCGGCCGATGCGATTCCAACGAATCCGAGGCCGCCCTCGACGTTGGTCGGGATGACGACCGGCTCCACGAGCAGGGTGTTGGCCCCGATGGTTTCCCGGACGCGGTTGACGGCGCCGAGGTACTGCCAGGTGCCTTCGTCCAGCGCCATCAGACGGACGATCAGCTGCCGCGTCAGGCGGTAATGGTAGCGGGTCCATGGGTCGTACCCATATCGGTTATGATGGTCCTGCATCCGGAAGTTCTTGGTCTCGGTGGAGAAACGGACCGTGGCGTTTCCTGCTTGGAAGAGGTGGTCGGAGAAGATTCGCGTCTTGTTGACCGGGGAGAACTCGAAGAGGAAACCGGCGTTGGTGTTGTAGTATTTGTCAATGATCGACTGGGGGGTGTAGCCGTCGTTGAGGATGGGATCCTCGCCGAGATTGACCGGAAGCGGCTCAACGATATCATTTTCGGCATGCCATTTCTGCGCACCGGGCGTGAAATCGAATTCGGGGTAGTCCGGGTACGGGTTGGTCTCCCGCCAGTATTCGTCGATTTCTGTATGGGTGCGGAAGGCGAGTTGCAACTGGTAGTATTCTGCTTCTTCGGGCCGCTCCTGAACCCCGAGGGCGAATTGCATCCATCCGTCGGCGCGCAGGGTGTCCAGCGCCGTGGGCAGGGGAAGGGCCGGTGCCGTGACTTCCGCCGTGGCGCGGAACGATTCGTACTGGGCTTCGATCCGAACCCGGTCTCCCGGATGGATTTCCGCTTCGAATTGGAATCGGGTGGATTTGTCGCGGGAGTTTTCCGTTTTCTCCGCCACAATAGCCGGACCGCTGCCGACGGTGCAGCGGACTTCGGCATCGTTCAGCGGCAGGTCTCCCTCCCGGGTGGACAGGCTCACGAAGACATCGTGCTGCGCTTCATCGGTGTACAGGATGGCATTGAGGACGACGAGGTCTCCTTCCGTCTCGGGAAGATCCAGCTCACGGGAGCAGGAGAGCGTCAGGACAAGCGGAAGAAAGAGCAGGCAGACAATATATTTTCTCATGGCATTCAGAAGTTGTAGGTGTAACTGACGGACGGCAGAATGGGCAGGAAAGTGAGGACCCGCAGGTACTGGCGGTAGTCGTAATGGCGTTCCTGCTCGTTCCAGGAGCGATCCTCCCAAAAGACGACCAGGTCGGGGTTCATCGCGTTGTAGGCGTTGTACAGGGTGAAGGTCCACAGCGCTTCATTTCCTCTCCGGGTACGCCGGTGCAGGTTCAGGCTCAGGTTGAGCCGGTGCGTGGGCGGAAGCCGGTAGTTGTTGCGCCCCTCCGCATAATCCGCTGTGGTGGTGGCGGTCCGGTAAATGTAGTCGCCGCGCCGGCTGGAGAAAGTTGAATAATCGGGTATTTCCGTCCTCCGCAGAGGAAGCGAGGCGGTGCCGCCTGTGGCGAAGGTCCAGTGGGCCGAGAGATCGATTTTCTCGGAGAAACGGTGGCTGACGAACAGGTTCACCGTGTGCCTGCGGTCGTATTTGTCCGGGAATTCCCGGCCCAGGTTGACGCTGCCGTCCGGGAAGATGCGCGTGCTCTTTGCCAGTGTGTAGGAAAGGGATCCGGTGGTCTTGCCGCGGGTCTTTGCCGCATAGAATTCGATGCCTTTGGCGCTGCCGCTGCCGATGGCGATCTGCTCTTCCCAGCGGTTACTGTTCAGGATCAGGAGCGATCCGTCCCGGTAGGCGAGCAGATGGTCCATCTGCTTGAGGTAGCCCTCGATAGAGAACTCCCAACCGGGCAGGCCATCCCAGTACAGACCGACGGTGTACTGGTCGGAGGTCACGGGCGGGATCTCTGCCGTGATCGGGACCCAGAGGTCCAGCGGCAGGGTGAGGGTGGAGGCGGTGAGCTGGTGGACATATTGGGCCATGCGGGCGTAGCCGGCCTTGACGGACCAGCCGCCGCCCGGCGCGTAGCGGACCGACATGCGCGGCTGCAGCGAGAGATAGTTGCGTCCCTGCGTGCGGAACCAGGCGAGGTGGATGCCCGGGTTCAGGGAAAGATGCTCCCCGAGCGTGAGGTTGTCCTCTGCGTAGAGAAAACTCTCCATTCCGGGATAGCGGTCATTGTCCACCAGGCGGTATTCTTTCTGCACGTTGCCGTCCGTCATTTCCGTGACATCCATCACGGCGGGACGGTACAAGTGGTGGGTCCAGCCGGCGCCGAATTTGACCAGGTGCGCGGGGCTGGGCGTCCAGTCGAAGTCCGTCCGGATGCCCAGGTCGCGGATGCCGGCGTCGTAGCGCAGGTCGAAGCGCTGAGACTGGATCGTCTCGCCGATCAGGCGATGGTCATTGTTGAGGGTCAGTCCCGTGCCGTAGCGGTTGAACGAGGCGGTCGTGCTGACGTGCAGGCGATTGCCGGACAGGTGGTTCCAGCGGAGGGCGGCGACCGTGTTCCCCCAGGTGCCGCTCAGGATGGTCTGCTCTTGCTCCATGCGCTCCCGGTATTCGTACTGTCCGTTTATGCGAAGATGATCATTTCCGTGATAAAGAATGAGATAGACGCGGTCCCGCTCGCTGGCGATCCAGCTTAGCCGCGCGTTGAAGTCGTAGTAGAAGAAGTTGCCTTTCTCCTCGGAGTTCTTCATCGCCAGCGTCAGGAAGGGGCTGAGCAGCAGTGAGTGCAGGGCGCGGGCGCTGACCGAGTAGCTGAGGCGGTCCTTGACGATGGGTCCCTCGATGTGGAAGCGTTCGCTGGTCGTGCCGACGGTGAACGATCCGGTGGTCTCTTTCATGTTGCCTTCGCGGGTGCGGACGTCCACGACGCTGGAGATACGGCCGCCGTAGCGGGCGGGGAAGGCGCCCTTGAACAGGGTGATGTCCTTGACCGCCTCCGGCTGAAAGACGGAGAATAATCCCAGAAGGTGGTTGATGCCATAGATGGGCACGCCGTCCAGCATCACGAGGTTCTCCTCGGGGCCGCCGCCCCGCACGTGCAGGCCGGTGAAGCCCTGCATGCCGCTCTGGATGCCGGGCAGCAGCTGGAGGCTCTTCAGGACGTCTGCTTCTCCGAGCAGGGCGGGGGTGGCCTGGATCTGGCGGAGAGGCACTTCCAGAGAGCCGGGATAGACGGACTGCAGGCCGGCGTCTTTGCGGGAGACGATGCGGGCTGCTTCCAGCTCGGTATTGCCGGACAGGGCGAAATTGAGGGTCGTATCCCGTTGCAGATCAAGCTCCAGCTTCAGTGGGTTGAATCCGAGGTAGGCGACTCTCAGGGTGTGCGCTCCGGCGGGCAGCGTCAGCGTATAGAACCCGAACTCGTTGGTCACGGCACCGGTCTGTCCGGACAGAACACCCGCGCCGATCAGGGTCTCGCCCGAGGCGGCGTCGGTGATGTGCCCGCTGATGGTCACGCGGCGTATGCGGATGGCTTTGGGAGCCGGCGCGGCGGGGCGGAGAATGACGCTGCGGCCGCGTTTTTCCCAACTCAGAGCGCTGTCGCGGAAACTCTGGCTCAGGGCTTCTTCGAGGGTCAAGCCGGGCGTCAGCGCCTCCAGCTCCCGGGTCTGCTCCAGGGTGCCGCGGAGGGTGGAATCGTAGATGAAACGGATATCGTATTTTTCGCGGAGCTGCTCCATCCGCAGGAGCAGCGTGTCCTGGGCGGCCGCGGAAAGGATAGAACCCAGGAGCAGGAAGAGGATCAGTTTGAGTTTCATTCTGCTTCGATCTGAATGTCCAAGGCGGCTTCGATGAGGGAAATGATCTCCTGGAGATCCTCTCCCTCGAATTCGCCGGTCAGGAAACGCTCGCTCTCGTCGGTGCGCAGGGACCGGCCGAAGTGGGCAGAAAGTTCGCGCAGGACGTCTTGTAGCGGCGTGTTTTCATAGTAGAAGGTATGTGTGGCCCACGCGGCCGGATTGGCGGTCGGGGCATCTGACAGCAAGGGCTGGACGGCGCCCGCGGCGAGTGCCGCGTGCATGCCGCGGGTCAGGATCAGGCCGTCGCTTTCGTGGGTCTGTGCGGCAAAGAGCACGCGGCCGTCCACGACGTCCACACTCGTGCCTGCGCTGTCTGCCAGAACCTGGAAACGGGTGCCCAGCACACGGACGAAACCGTCTCCGGCCGTGATCTCGAAGGGGAGCTGTTCGTTGCGGGCGACTGCGTAATACACCTGGCCGGTCTGGTGCAGGGCCCGGTCGCGGCGGCCGAATCCGCGGCGCCGGAAGTCCAGCGTGGCGCCCGGGGCCAGGGTTGCCTGTGTCCCGTCGGGCAGGACGATGGCCTGGATGGCCGCTGTCGCGGGAATGATGGTGCGGGAATGACCGCTCCACAGGAACACACCCAGGATAATTGCGGCGAGCGCTGCGCCGAGGGCATAGCCCCAGGCGGGGCGCCAGCTATAGAAAGAACGGAATGGAGAGATGCCGTTTTCGCTGCGGAATCGCCGCCAGGCCCGCTGCGGAGCGAAGCGCCCGGGCTGCCAGTGGCGTGCGACGAAACGCAGGTTTTCTTCTTGGATTTCTTTCATCATTTTGTCATTTTCGACTATATGACGAAGCGAATCCGAAAAAGTACCACCCGGTTTTAAAAAAAATCAGAAAGAAAGGAGCAGGACGAAATCCAGAATATGGTCGGAATCTGCCCGAAGGGCTTGCAGCGCGCGGCTGATCTGGTTCCGTACGGTGTTGACGGACAAGCCGGTATCCTCGGCGATCTGTTCGTAGCTTAGCCCTTCGCGTTTGCTCATCAGCAGGAGCTTGCGGCGCTGTGCCGGGAGCCGGTCCACGGCTTCCCACAGGCGGGCTTCCAGGGCGGATCGCTGCATGGCGTCTTCGTCACTGATGATTCCTGAAGCATCTTCCGGCTGCACGCGCTCGGGCTCGCGCCCCTGGCGTCGCAACTGGTCAATGCAGCGGTTCCGGACCATGGCATACAGATACGGGCGCGCATTGTCAATGGCTTCCTGCTTTTGCCACCAGGCCGTGAACGCTTCCTGAACGACGTCTTCCACCGCGTCGGCGTCCTTCAGGTAGTGGAGGGCGTAGAGGCAGAGGGGACGGTACAGCTGGCGGAAAAGCTCGTGAATGTCGGGATCGTGGGTCATGGCGGGGCAAAGGTATTATTTTTCCGAAAGTTTTCCTATTTTTGTAGATTGAGATTCCGGGTCAAGCCCGGAATGAAGACACAAGTAGCGAGTATTACCGATGGACAACCTCGAAGATATCAGAAAGAAGATTGACGCCGTGGATGCGCAGATCGCGCCGCTCTTTGAGCAGCGCATGGAGTTCGTCCGCGAGGTCACCGCATACAAGACCACCCACGGGCTGGCCACGTGCGATCCGTCCCGCGAGGACGCGATCCTGCGGCGTGGCGCCGAGCGGGTGCAGGATCGTGACATTCGCGAGTATTATGTCAGCTTCCAGAAGGAAGTGCTCTCGCTCTCGCGAGACTGGCAGCGCCGCCTGAGCAGCGGCCTGAAGGTCGCCTACAGCGGCGTGCCGGGGGCCTTTGCCTACATTGCCGCCTCGCGTCTGTATCCCGGTGCGGAGCTCGTCTCTTTCGACAATTTCGAGCAAGCCTACCGCGCCTGCGAGGCGGGCGAGTGCGACGTGGCGGTGCTTCCGTTTGAGAACAGCTTTGCCGGCGAGGTCTCGTCCGTGACGGACCTGATGTTCTCCGGCTCGCTCTACGTGAACCAGGTGCTGGAGCTCGAGATCGAGCAGAATCTGCTCGGCATCCCCGGCGCTGACAAGTCGAAGATCCGCAAGGTTTACAGCCATCCCCAGGCCCTCGCGCAGTGCGCCGAGTATATCCAGCGCAACAAGCTGATCACCAGGGAGCTGTCCAATACGGCCGTGGCGGCGATACGCGTCTCGCAGAAGCAGGATCCGACCTGCGCGGCCATCGGTACGGCCGAGGCGGCGGCGCTCTACGGACTGGAAGTCCTCGAGCCCCGCATCAACACCAGCCGCACCAACACGACGCGCTTCGCGGCGTTCTCGCGGATGCTGCGTCTGGACACCGGGAATAAGGGCAAGATGGACAAGCACTTCATCCTGATGTATACCGTCAAGAATGAAGCCGGCGCCCTGGCGCAGACGCTGAACATCATCGGCGCCCACAATTTCAATATGTGCAACCTCCACAGCCGCCCGATGAAAGAGCTGCTGTGGAATTATTATTTCTTCGTTGAGCTGGACGGCGACGTGGCGACGGACGAGGGAAGCAGCCTGCTGCACGAACTCGGCCCGTTGTGCGACCGCCTCAAGCTCGTCGGCTCATTCTATACGCGTTAGCCTATGAAGAATTCCATCGGAACCAGCGTCATCCTGACGGTCTTTGGCGAAAGCCACGGACCGGCCGTCGGCGTCGTGCTGGACGGCCTGGCCCCGGGACTGTCCGTGGATGAGGCCTACATCGCGGAGCAGCTGTCGCGCCGCCGCCCCAGCGGGGCCACCGATACGGCCCGTGTGGAGCCGGACCGCTTCCAGCTGGTCAGCGGCGTGTATCAGGGTCGTGCGACCGGTACGCCCCTTACCATTTTGATTCCCAATGAGAACGTGCGCAGCAAGGACTACGACGCCGTGCAGACGGTAGCGCGTCCCGCACACGCGGACTATACGGCCGAGTGCAAGTACCACGGCTGGCAGGACCCGCGCGGCGGGGGCCATTTCTCCGGCCGCGTGACGGCCGGAATCGTGGCGGCCGGCGCCATTTGCCGGCAGGCGCTCGAGGCCAAGGGCATCCGCCTGGGCACGCACATCCTGCGCTGCGCCGGGGTGGAGGATGCTCCGTTCACGGATGTGGCGTCCGAGATCGAGCGCATCGAGGCGAAGCGCTTCCCGCTCATTGTCGATCGCGAGGCGGAGGTGGAAGCAGCCATCCTGGCCGCGAAAGCGGAGCAGGACTCCGTCGGCGGCGTGGTTCAGACCGGCATCTGCGGCCTGCCCGCCGGGCTGGGGGAGCCGTGGTTCGATTCGCTGGAAGGCGTGCTTGCGCGGGCGATGTTTGCCGTGGGCGGCGTCAAGGGCATCGAGTTCGGCGACGGATTCGGCCTCGCCGGGCTGCGCGGCTCGCAGGCCAACGACCCCTTCCGCATGCAGGACGGGCGCGTGGTCACGGAAAGCAACCGCAACGGCGGCATCAACGGGGGAATCACCAACGGGATGCCTGTCGTGTTCAATCTCGCCGTCAAGCCGACGCCCTCGATCGCGCGGCCGCAGCGGACGGTGGATTATAAAGCAGGAAAAGATGTGGAACTGGCCCTGACCGGTCGGCACGATCCGGCGATCATCCGGCGGATTTGCCCCGTGGTGACGGCCCTGGTGTCTGTGGTGCTGTGCGACCAGCTCGCGCTGCGCTTCGGCACCGATTATCTGGCAGCGAAATGACGAAAAGTTTCATCAATTACCACAAGGTCCTCATCGTCGGCCTCGGCATGATCGGCGGCTCCTACGCCGAGAAGCTCAGCGCGCTGGGCTTCGAGGTGGGCGCCATCGTACGGCGTCAGGAAGTGCTGGACTATGCGTTGCAGCACAGGCTCATCGCCCACGGACAGACGAGCGTGACGCGCGAATACGTCTCGCAGTTCGACCTGGTGGTCTTCGCTTTATACCCCAAGGCTTTCGTCGAATGGGTTCGGAAGTACCAGGACTTCTTCAAGTCCGGCGCCGTGATCACGGACGTGACCGGCGTGAAGCGGGCGGTGGTCCCGGCGGTGCAGAGCATCCTGCGTGAGGATGTCGAGTTCGTGCCGGCGCACCCGATGGCCGGCCGTGAACGGTCCGGCGTGGAATTCGCTGACAGCAAAGTCTTTGCGGGTGCCAACTTTATCATTACTCCCACAGAACGCAATACCCGCGAGGGGATTGAGTTGGTGCGCACGCTGGGCTGCATCCTGGGTTTCCGGCACATCGCCGAGCTTACGCCCGAGGCGCACGACGAGATGATCGGTTTCCTCTCGCAGCTGACGCACTGTATTGCCGTGGCGCTGATGGACTGCAAAGAATCCGAGCACCTGGTGGAGTACACGGGCGACTCCTTCCGCGACCTGACGCGGATCGCCCGAATCAATGAGAATATGTGGACGGAGCTGTTCCTGGAGAACCGGGACGAGCTCCTCTCGCAGATGGACCTCTTCCTGGAGAAGTTCACGCAGTTGCGGAACGCCCTGGCGAAGGGGGACGAGGATACCATGAAGGACATGATGCGCCTGTCGTCGTACCGGCGCTCGTTCTTTGATAAAAAGTGAGAAGCGTATGAATATGGTTTTCAAGCGTAAGTTGCTGATCCCCAAGGAGATCAAGGAGATGTATCCGATCTCCCCGGAGGGGGCGGCCGCCAAGCGCAGCAATGATGAAAGCATCCGGGACATCCTGACCGGCGCAAGCCGCAAGCTGCTGCTCGTGATCGGCCCCTGCTCGGCCGACCGGGAAGATGCCGTGATCGAATATATTTCCCGCCTGCGCCCCCTGCAGGAGCGGGTGGCCGACAAGATCGTGATTGTGCCGCGCATTTATACGAACAAGCCGCGCACGACCGGCATCGGCTACAAGGGCATGCTGCACCAGCCCAATCCGCAGGAGCATTCCGACATGCTCCGTGGCCTGATCGCTATCCGCAAGCTGCACATGCGCGCCCTGACGGAGACCGGTTTCTCCTGCGCAGACGAGATGCTCTATCCGGAGAACCACCGTTTCCTGGACGACCTGCTGTCGTACGTGGCCGTGGGTGCGCGCTCCGTGGAGGACCAGCAGCATCGTATGACCGCGAGTGGTCTGGACATCCCCGTGGGTATGAAGAACCCGACGGGCGGCGACCTGTCCGTGATGATGAATGCCTTGAAGGCCGCCCAGAGCGGCCATACCTTCATCTACCGCAACTGGGAGGTCGAGACGGCCGGCAATCCGCTTTCGCACGCCATCCTGCGCGGCTACGTGGATTCGCACGGGATTACGCATCCGAACTATCATTACGAGGACCTGGCGCGTCTGAGCGGCCTGTATGCGGAGAGCGGTCTGCAGAATCCGGGCGTGGTCGTGGACACGAACCACAGCAACTCCGGCAAGAAGTACGAAGAGCAGATCCGTATCGCCAAGGAGGTGCTGCACAGCACCCGTCACAGCGAGGAGATTCGCACCCTGGTCAAGGGCCTGATGATCGAGTCCTACCTTGAGGATGGCTGCCAGAAGCCCGACGGCGGCGTCTATGGCAAGTCCATCACCGACCCCTGCCTCGGCTGGGACAAGACCGAGCGCCTGGTGCTGGACATCGCTGACCTCTGGGTGTAGTTTAACACGCCAGCCAGACAAAAAACGTCCGACAGCTTCCCGCTTGTCGGACGTTTTTGTGTAGTTATGGCTTCCAGTCTTGGCTCCACTTCTACCAGGGGCAAAATCGGGCTCCAGCGCCCCTGGCAACCAGTTTTTCGTGTCGTGAGGGGCAAAAACGGCCTTCTGCGCCCCTGGCAAAACTGCGACAGCCTGTTGCACTTTTCAGTATTATTGTGGCGGGGGTTACCCCAGAATCAGCCGGAAGAGCTTGTAAAGCTTGTAGGGCATATAGCGGAACGGGAGGTCGAAGCGGCGCGGGGTGATGATCACCGCACGCTCGTGCGTGAAGGCGTCGAAGCTCAGCTTGCCGTGGTAGCGGCCCATGCCCGAGTTGCCGACACCGCCGAAGGGGACCTTCTCGTTGACGATGTGCATGATGGTGTCGTTGATGCAGGCGCCGCCGGAGGAGGTGCGCCGCACGACGGACTTGCCGTCGTTCAGTTTCCCGAAGAAATACAGCGCCAGCGGCTTCTCGCGGCCGTTCACAAAGGCAATAGCCTCATCCAGTTTCTCGAAGGTGCAGACCGGCAGGACCGGACCGAAGATCTCGGTGGTCATCACCGCGGAGTCCGGTGCCGGGTCCAGAATGACCGTCGGCTCGATGAAGCGGGTGGCGGCCTCCATCCGTCCGCCGCGCACGGTGCCGGAGACTTCCGGACCGGAAATGTAGGACGCGACCCGGGCGAAGGCCTTGTCGCTGACCAGGCGCACGAAGTGCTCCGTCTCCTGGGGGTTGCTGCCGAGCAGCGCATGGACCTGATGGAAGTATTCTTCCACGAACGCATCGCGAATTTTCTTGTCTATCAATACGTAATCCGGCGCGATGCAGGTTTGTCCGGCGTTCAGGGCTTTGCCCCAGGCGAGGCGCTTTGCGGCCAGTTTGAGGTCCGCGTCAGCGGTGATGATGCAGGGGCTCTTGCCGCCGAGCTCGAGCACGACAGGGGTCAGGTTCTTGGCGGCGGCAGCCATCACGGTGCGGCCCAGGACCGGGCTACCCGTAAAGAAGATGATGTCCCAGCGCTCGGCGAGCAGCAGCGTGTTCACTTCCCGGTTGCCCTGGGCGACGGCGATATAACGCTCGTCGAAGGTGGCCGTGATCATTTCCTCGATGACGCGCGAGACGTTCGGGACATAGGGTGAAGGCTTCAGCAGAGCCGTGCAGCCGGCGGAAATGGCGCCCACGAGCGGATTGATCAGCAGCTGGAAGGGATAATTCCACGGAGCGATGATCAGCGCATTGCCGAGCGGCTCGGTGACGATGCGGCTGCGCGAAGGGAGCATCTGCATCGGCGTAGGCTTGCACTTCGTGCGGGCCCAGCCGGACAGGTGGCGCAGGTGGCCCCGGATCTCGCCCGTCGCGAGGCTGACTTCCGTCAGGAAGGCCTCCTGCTCGGACTTGTGCAGATCAGTCCACAGGGCCTCGTAGAGGGGCTTTTCCCATTGCTTGATGGCGCTGAGGAGCTTACGGAGCATCTCCTTGCGGAAATGCAGGTCGAGGGTGGCGCCGGAGGCGTAATACTGGCGCTGGAGCTTGCTGAGCTCACGGATGCGCGCGGGGTCGGTATTGGTCATTGCTGTCGGTATTGAGATCCCCGAACAGGTCGGAGATGGCGGTTCTATCGGGTGGCGTGGGTGGTGTCGTGGTGGGCCTGGCGGCCGGTGAAATGGTTCATTACGGTGTAGAGGCCGCAGATGTCGCCGAAGACGAAGTCGAAGATGCGCTGCGGAATTAGGCCCTGCATCAGGCGGATAAAGTGCTCGGAGAAAGGAATTCCCTTGTACCATTTGTCGATCTCGATGGCGTGCAGCGTCTTGCGGGCCACGACCTCCGGATCCTGAATCTTGAAGAAGGAATGGATGCCGTCGAACATGCCGGTATTGATGAAATACGGGGCGATGGTCGTGAGCTTCACGGGACTCTTCTCGCGCGTCAGCTCGATGCGCACAGACTCGGACCAGCCGATGGCCGCCCACTTAGAAGAGGCGTAGAGGGCCATTTTCGGCAGGGCGAGCATGCCGGCCGAAGAGGTGACGTTGCAGATATGGCCGCGGCCGCGGGCCTTCATATCCTTGATATAGCGCAGTGCGACGAACATTGCGCCCTTGGTGTTGATGTCGATGGTGCGGATAATATCCTGGTCAGTCTGCTCCGCAAAGGGCAGGTTGTTGGTGATGATGCCGGCATTGTTGATGAGGATATCCACATCGCCGCAAGCAGCCTTGGTGGCCTGGTAGGCGGACTCCACGGAAGCGGGGTCGGAGATGTCGGCCCGGAAACCGGAGACCTTGCCGAGCGCGGAAAGCTCCGCCACGGTGGCCCCGATGGCCGCTTCGTTGATATCCCAGATGATTACCTGGCCGGCGCCTTTCTCCAGGCTCCTGCGCGCCATGATTTTGCCGATCCCGGAGCATCCCCCGGTGATCAGAACGGTATTGCCTTGAATTTTCATGGCAGTAAAAATACGCAATCTACGCGCGCGCTGCGTGCGAATGTGGTGAAATCGACCCGGAATGTGGCGAAATTCTGATATCATTATTTGTAAATGATATCAGAATTCGTATCTTTGCTTCGAAATCATAAGAAAAGATGGAGTCTTCACGTATTCAGACCGTACTCCGCCTCCAGCCGGAGTTGATGGCGCGGGTAAAAAGAAATGCCCGCCGGGAGAAGCGTTCATTCAACAGCTACATCGAGCAGATCCTGGACCGGGCGACGCGCCTGGACGAGCCGGTCCTTCCGCCGGCTTTCGCCGTTTCGGAAGAAATTCTGGGGATGCGTTGCGGTGCCCTGACCGCCCCTTCGGCGGAGCAGTTGGCTGAAGATCCGAAGCTGGCTTATCTGTGGGAGAAATATGGAAAGGAGTAGAATGAAAGTATTCCTGGACACGAATGTCCTGCTGGATCTCCTGAGCACGACCGAGCGGCCGTCTTCCGAAGCGGCCCGGATCATCTTTCAGGCCATCCGTTCCGGCTACCTCGAAGGCGTCCTGACGACGCAAAGCATCGTGGATGCGAACTACATCCTATCCCGCCTGGGACAAGGATTCTCCGCCGAAGCGTTCGCCAAAGCCATTCTCTCCCTCATCAACTTCGTCAATATCAGCGGTCTGAACTCCTTCGACTTGCAGGAAGCCCTCCTGCATCCCACCGGCGATTTCGAAGACGACGTCCAGTTCGCCCACGCCGAAGCGGAAGGCTGCGATGTATTCCTCACCTCCGACCAAGGGCTCCTCAAACGCACATCCGAAATCGGCATGCAGATCCTCCCTCCGACGCAATTCGTTGCCCGGATGACGGCAAGGTAGAGAATACTTGACTCGGTTAATACTGAAAACTGCAACAGGCTGTCGCACTTTTTCCAGGGGCGCAGAGGCCCATTTTTGCCCCTCGCAACACGAAAAATGGGTTACCAGGGGCGCTGGAGCCCTGTTTTGCCCCTGCGAGTTGGAGATTCCGGGTCGCAGCCCGGAATGACTCCGGGGAGATTCGCCGGTCAAGCCGGCGAATGACGAAGCAGCAGCCGGCGCGTGGGCCGTGCGAGAGCCTGCGCACGTTGGCCCCGCGGAGTCGGGGGCCGTGCGTGGCGTGCGGGAGGAGCGGCTGCTGCCAGAGCTGGAAGCCATAGCCAGACAAAAACGTCCGACAAGCGGGAAGCTGTCGGACGTTTTGTGTCTGGCTGGCGTATAGGACCTACTGTTTCTTCTCGTAGAGGAAGCGGCGGATCTTGTGGGTGGCCGTTTTGCTGAAGGGCTCCTTCTGGATTTCGACGTCCTTGATCTTGGAGAAGCGGCTGACTTTGTCGTTGACGAAGTCGAGGACGGCCTGGCGCTTTTTCTCCAGCTCTTCGATGAAGCGGTCCTGGCCTTCCAGGTTCCAGTCCAGCACGTTGTCCTCGAACTTGACGAGGGCGATGAGCTGGCCGTTGCGCTGGATGACGAGCGACTCGCCGATGCCGTCGAAGCTGTTGATCACGTGCTCGATCTCTTCGGGGTAGATGTTCTCGCCGGAGGCGCCCACAATCATGTTGCGCAGGCGACCGCGGATGGAGAAGCGGCCCTTGGCGTCGAGCGCGGCGAGGTCGCCGGTGCGGAACCAGCCGTCCTGGCTGAGGACGGACTGCGTGCGCTCGTAATCCTTGTAATAACCCATCATCACGTTCGGGCCCTTGACGATGATCTCGCCCAGGCCGGTCTCGGGATTGACATCCGCCAGACGCACCTGCGCGCCGTGGGTGGCGCGGCCGGTGGAACCGACGTGGGTCTTGAACGGCGGGGCCGCGCAGACGAGCGGCGCGCACTCCGTGAGGCCGAAACCGATGCCGTAGGGGAAACGGGCGCGGTGCAGGAAGGTCTCCACCTCGGGATCGAGCTTGGCGCCGCCGATGCCGAAGAAGTGCAGGCGGCCGCCGAAGGTCTTTTTCAGCTTGATGCCGACCAGCCATGCCAGCGTGCGCGGAGCGTATTTGTCCAGGTGAGAGAGGAACTTGCTGCCGCGGATGGTAGGCATGATGCTGGTCTTGTACATCTTCTCGATGATGAGCGGTACGGAAAGCATCGTCGTCGGACGGATCTCCTTGAGGGTCTGCTTAAGGATGGTCGGAGTGGGAACGCGTCGCAGGTAGCAGACGCGCGCGCCGACGGAGTAGGGGTAAAGCAGGCCGAGGGTCATCTCATAGGTGTGCGCCATCGGGAGGATGGACAGGAAGACGGACTTCTTGTTCTCGTGCTGGGCGTACCAGGAATCGAGCACCGACGCGCAGAAATTGCGATGGCTGAGCATCACGCCTTTCGGCGAACCGGTGGTGCCGGAGGTATAGATGAGGGCGGCCATGTCCATGGGATTGGGCGTGGCCACACGGCCGTCGCAGGTGAAAGCCGCGTCGTCGTGCTTGATAAATTCGAAGGTGTCGATGTCGAGCACCAGGCTGAGCTTGGCCATCGCCGCGTCGCTCACTTTCTTGAGCTGGCGCCGGGAGACGAAGAGGGCCTTGGCCTCGGAATGGTCGAGGATGCTCTCTACTTCGCTGGCGGACAGTTCGTTAAGCATCGGGACGGCCACGCGGCCGTAGGCGGTGGTGGCAAAAAAAGCGATGCCCCAGTGGGGACCGTTCTCGGAGAGAATGGCCACCTTGTCGGAGGCGCTGATGCCGAAATTGGAGAGGATGCGCGACAGGTTGTCGCAAGTTTCCCGATAGTGTGCGTAGGTGTAAGACTGCTGTCCGTCAGTAAATTCGGCCGCAGTCCGGTTTGCGTACTTCGCAGAAGCGTATTCGTACAGATCGGAGAGGGTCTTAAAGTCGTGTCGCATTAATGAGTAATGTAATTTTCGGGGTAACGGGCGCCCAGGTCCATCTTCTCGTAAATCTCCTGAATGCGCTTGGTGTCGGCTGCCGCGTCGTCGGTGAGTTCGACTTTCTGGCCGCGGCCCACGCGCTTGCGCTTCCAGTCGAAGTAGCCCAGATAGACGGGCACGCCGGTCTCGCGGGCGATCAGGTGATAGCCGCTCTTCCAGCGTTTGACGGGCTTGCGGGTGCCTTCGGGGGCGATGGCCAGGTGGAACTGCTCACGGCTGTTCATCTCCTCGATGAGGCTGCGCACCAACGCCGCGGAGTTGCTCCGGTCCACAGGAATGCCGCCCATGGCCTTGAGGATCCAGCCCAGGGGCGGGAAGAACATTTCCTTCTTGACCATACAAAGCGCCTTACCGCCGATGGATTCGTAATAAAGATAAGCAATCAAGAAGTCCCACACAGTTGTGTGCGGGACACCCAGCATGATGCACTTCTTCTCTTCGGGGAGGCCTTCGACGACCGTCCAGCCGAGCTTGCGAAGCGCCCAGCCACAGAACTTACGCCAACTACTCATTCGGGTGCAGTTTCTGGTACTCGGCGAGGCCTTCGGCCAGGATGGTGAGCGCCTTGCGCAGGGCGGGCACCTCGAGGACGTAGGCGATGCGGACGTGGTTGTGGCCCACGCCGGGGGTCTTGTAAAAGGACGCGGCCGGGGTCACCATGGTGGTGGCGCCGTCGCGGCTGAAGTCGGTAAGCATCCAGCGGGCGAAGTCTTCCGCGTTCGCGACCGGCAGCTCCACGACGGTGTAGAAGGCGCCGAAGGGCTTGGGAGCGAAGACGCCGGGGATGGCGTTCAGCATCTCCACGGCGCAGTCGCGCCGGCGGATGTATTCTTCCTTGACTTCGTCAAAGTAGGACTGCGGGGTGTCGAGCGCGCCGATGGCGGCGTACTGGCCGAGCACCGGCGGGCAGAGGCGGGACTGGGCGAACTTGAGCGCCGCGGCCATCACGTCCTTGTTGTGCGAGACGATGCAGCCGATGCGCGCGCCGCAGAGGTTGTAGCGCTTCGAGACGGAATCGACCAGGATGACATTCTGCTCGCAGCCGGGGATGTTCATGGCGGAGAAGTGCGGCTCGTCGGTGTAGCAGAACTCGCGATAGACTTCGTCCGAAATGAGGAAGAGGTCGTGGCGGCGGCAGAAGTCGCCGATCTTGAGCATCTCCTCCTTGGTGAAGAGCTTACCGGAAGGGTTGCACGGGTTGCTGATGAGCACGGCACGCGTCTTCGGCGTGACGAGCTTCTCGAACTCGGAGATATCGGGAACCTTGAAGCCCTCGCGGATGTCGGTCGGGACGGCCTTGAGGGTGATGCCGCCCAGGTAGGCGAAGGTCTGGTAGTTGGTGTAGAACGGCTCCACGACGATGATCTCGTCGCCGGGGTCGGCCGCTACCTGCATGGCGACGGCAAAAGCCTCGCTGCCGGCCACGTCGACCAGCAGTTCGCTCACTTCGATGTCGATGCCAATCTTCTTGTAGTACTTCTCGACCATGCCTTCGCGGAGCTCGATCAGACCCGCGGAGTTGGTGTAGGAGAGGTGGTGCATACCCTTGCACTTATCCACGACGGCATTGAACGCGCAGTCGGGGGACTTGATGTCCGGAGCGCCGACGTTGAGGTGGTACACATGGATGCCCCGAGCCTTGGCGGCATCGGAGAGGGGGACCAGCTTGCGGATTGCGGAAGCCGGCATGGCCTGGGTCTTGGCGGAAATGTGCAGGGACATATGCTACTAACGTTTATATATAATCGTGCAAATTTACCTATTTAATTGCAAAATGCTATCTTTGCGAGTAGAAATTTTTATATGGAAACTATTATTGACCGGGAATTTGGCGGCGAGCGGCCGCTCTACAACAAGCACGGACTCCGCCTGGAGAACGTGACCATCCATGCGGGAGAATCTTCCATCAAGGAAGGGTCCGACATCGAGGCGCATCACTGCCGTTTCGAAGGGAAATACGTCTTCTGGTGCTGCGAGAACTTCCTCGCGGCGGACTGCCATTTCACCGAAGGGGCCCGTTCCTCGCTATGGCACAGCCGCGGCATGGAGCTGCGCGACTGCCGGCAGGAGGCGCCGAAGATGTTCCGCGAGAGTGCGGACATCCGGCTGCGCAACGTGGTGATGCCGCACGCGCAGGAGACCTTCTGGAGCTGCGACGGGATTGATATCGAGAACGTGGAGGCCCGCGAGGCCGACTATATCTTCATGCACTGCAGCAACATCCGGGTGCGGAATCTCCGACTCTTCGGAAACTATTCTTTCCAGCACGCCAAGAACGTGGAAATCCGCGACAGCGACCTGCAGAGCAAGGATTCCCTCTGGGAGTCCGAGAACGTGACCGTCTATGATTCCTTCATCAACGGGGAGTATCTGGGCTGGCACTCGAAGAACCTTCGCCTGGTGCGCTGCCGCATCGGCGGCACGCAGCCGCTCTGCTATATCGACAATCTGGTGCTCGAGGACTGCACCTTCGAGCCGGACGCCGATCTGGCGTTCGAGTATTCTTCCGTGCAGGCGACGGTCAAAGGGCACGTCGTGTCTATCAAGAACCCGCGTTCGGGCTCCATCCGCGTGGAGTCATGCGGCGAGGTGATCCGTGACGGGAACGCCAAGGCGCCGAACGACTGCGTCGTGGAAATAGGATGAGATTCGCCGGTTGGGGCCGGCGAATGATTTATGTAAGCGTAAACAGGATCAGCAGCTGCGCGACGAGCACCCGCAGGAACATCGTCATCGGATAGACCGTGGCGTAGTTGATGGAGGTGTAGTCCGTGCCGTAGGCGCCCTGTGCGAAGGCGAGGACGGCCGGGTCGGTGTTGCCGCCGGAAAGCAGACCGCAGATCTGGTAGAAGTTGAGCTTGCAGAACAGGCGGGCGACCAGACCGGTGATCAGCACCGGGATGAGCGTAATCAGCGCGCCGTACAGGATCCACCAGAAACCGCCGCCGAGCAGGGAACTGACAAAGCTCTCGCCGGCACCCAGGCCGACGGCCGCGAGGAAGAAGCTGATGCCGATCTCGCGGATCATCATATTGGCACTCTGGGTGGTATAGGTGGTGATGCGCCACTTCGGGCCGAAATAGCCCAACAGAATCGCAATGATGAGCGGACCGCCGGCGAGGCCGAGGCGGACCGGCTGCGGGATGCCCGGGAAGCGGATCGGAAGCGATCCGAAAATCACACCCACGGCAATGCCGAAGAAGATCGGAATCAGGTTGGGGTGGGAGAGTTTCTCGGGCTTATTGCCCACGAGTTTGGCCACCTGATCGATGCCCTCCAACGTACCGACGACCAGGATGCTGTCGCCCATCTGGAGGATGAGGTTCGGGCGAGCGACGAGTTCCACGCCGGCGCGCAGCACGCGGGTCACGGACACGCCGCAACTGGTGCGGATGTGCAGGTCGCGAATGCGCTTGCCGGTCAGGGAAGGCTTGGTGATGCTCAGGCGGCGCGTGACGATATTCTCATCCTTCTTCGCCCAGTCTTCCAGGTGCATGGGCACTTCTTCGCCGAAGATGATGCGGACCGTGTCTACGTTGGGCTGTGAGGTGACAATCAGGACCTTGTCTCCCTTCTCCAGAATTGTCTCCGGTCCGGGAATGGTGATCTCCCCGTCCCGCATGAGGCGCGAGACCAGGAATTTGTCGCTCATGCCGCGGGTGACCTCGGCGAGGGTTTTGCCGAACACGGCGGGATTCTCGACTTCGCAGTGCATGCGGCGGGCGGAATCGGCCGGCTTTTCTTCCTGCTCCAGGGCGGTCTGTTCCTTCTTCAGGTCAATCTTGAAAATGCTTTTCAGCAGGATGACGACGAAGATGACGCCCAGCACGCCCAGCGGGTAGGCGACGGCGTATGCGGAGGCGAGCCCGGACGAGGCCGCTTCTGCGGCGGATACCGGCTTGCCGCTTGCGATCATGGCGTCGGAGAGGGTCTGCTGGGCGGCACCCAGGCCGGGGGTGTTGGTCACGGCGCCGGACATTACGCCGACCAGCGTGGTCAGGCTTTCGCCGGTGATCCAGTGGATGGCCACGGTCACGAGCACGGCCAGCAGAATCATTCCCGTGGCGAGCAGATTCATCGTCACGCCGCCCTTGCGGAAGGATTGGAAGAAACCGGGGCCGACCTGCAGGCCGATGGAGAAGACGAAGAGGATGAGCCCGAAGTCCTTCATGAAGGCGAGCGCAGTCGGGTTGGCCCGGAAGCCGAGATGGCTGACCAGGATGCCCAAAAACAGGATCCAGGTGGACCCGATGGAGATTCCCTTGATCTTGACCTTGCCGAGCAGAAGGCCCGAGGCGATGACAAATGCGAATAATAATATCGTATGGGCGATGCCCGTGCCGAGGAATAATTCTTTCATGATGCAAAGGTACAAAAAAAGGCCCGGATTTGTACCGGGCCTTTCGTCATTCCGGGTCAAGCCCGGAATCTTCTTACTTCACGAAGAGCATCGGAGCCATCTCGAGGAGGCAGCGGCGCCAGGTCAGGAACTCGTGGGCCGTGCCCTCGGAGACGTAACCCTTGGCGTTGTAGCCGGCTTCCTGCAGCTTCTTGGCGGCGTTGCGGATCTGGTCCGGGCCTTCCTTGCTGCCGCAGCCGATGAAGATACCCTTCACGCCGGTACCCTGGACTTCCTCCGGGTTGTAGGTGCCGCCGGAGAGCAGGCCGTACCAGCCGAACATCTCAGGACGGGCCAGGGTGATGGAGTGGGTCTCCATGCCACCCATGGAAAGGCCGGCCATGGCGCGGCTTTCCTTCTTGGCGATGGTGCGGAAGTTGGCATCCACGAACGGGACGAGCTCGTCGCAGAGGACGGTCTCGAAGTCCTTGTAGTTGAAGCTGCGCAGACCGGCGCCGCCCGGACGGACATCGTTGGTCATACCGTAGGTCATGACGACCATGAACGGCTGGATCTTACCCTCGGCGATGAGGTTGTCCATGATGAGGTTGGCATGGCCCTGGTTCCACCAGGCATACTCGTTCTCACCCCAACCGTGCTGGAGGTAGAGGACAGGATATTTCTTCTTGGTCTTGTCGTAGTCAGCCGGGGTGTAAACCCAGGCCACGCGCACCTGGTTGGTGCTGTTGGACCAGAAGAGGATCTGCTGCACCTTGCCGTGCGGCACGTTCTTCATGGCGTAGAAGTCAGCGTCGTGGGCCGGGATCTCGATACCGCTCTCCCAACGGGTGGAGCCGTAGTAGTTGTTGGTGCCGGGGTCGTTGAGCACGCCGCCGTCCACCGTCAGGTGATAGTAGTGGAAACCTTCGTCCATCGGACCGTCGGTGGTGCCCATCCAGGAGCCGTCTTCGGCTTTGTGGAGGACGGTGCCGCCGGAACCGCCGAGGCCGAGGCTGACGATCACGGACGTGGCCTTGGGAGCGATGACCTTGAAGCGGGCGTAACCCTGGGAGTTGACCATCGGGTACTCCTGACCGGGCTGGTTGAGCTCAGACGGCTTGAAATCTTCGGCGATCACGACATTGTCCATCTTCGGGTCGAAGCCCTTGACGGCGAGGTAGGCCTGCTTGGGCTTGTAGTTCTCGTCGAAGAGGAGCGGGTAGTTGCGGACACCCAGCCAGGAATCCTTGTCGCAGACATTCCAGAAGGTGACGCAGTCGATCACATCCTTGTGCTTGCGGAGCACCTTGAAGAGCTGGACGTACTGGTCCTGCTGGAGGGTCTTCTCCCAGTCGGCGACCGTGGCCTTGCCCTGGTTGAAGCGCAGACCGCCGCCCATATCCTCGTTGACGCGGATATCCAGCTCGGTGAGGTGGATGTGCTTGACAACGGTGGAGTAAAGGTTGATGGCGTCGTCAACTTCCTTCATGGACGGGCCGTACACGTTGTAGTGGGCCTGCATGCCGATACCGTCGACAGGCACGCCGGCATCCTTCATGCGCTTGACGAGGTTGAAGATGCGCTGGCTCTTGGCGGGCTCGGCATCGTTGTAGTCGTTGTAGAAGAGGAGGGCGTCCGGGTCAGCCTCGTGGGCATACTCGAAAGCCTTGTAGATGAACTCCTCGCCGGCGATCTTGTACATCGGGGAGTCGCGGAGTTCGGGGCGGCCGGGATAGACGGGGCTGTCGGCGACGGCCTCATTGACCACGTCCCAGCAGTACACGACATCCTTGTAGCGCTCCACGATGGCCTGGATGTGGTGCTTCATGTTGGCATAGAACTCCTCCTTGGAAAGGAGGTTGCCCTTCTCGTCCTGATACATCCAGGAGCCGATCTGGCTGTGCCACATCAGGGTGTGACCGCGCATCTTGATGCCGTTGGCGCGGCAGAAGTCAGCGATCTTGTCG
Organism: Bacteroidales bacterium; assembly: GCA_016291185.1. The sequence goes on along the minus strand of JAEFAI010000021.1, from coordinate 14,809 downwards.
GCATCCTCCCAGTGGAACTCGCCCTTCTTGGGCTCGGTCGGCTGGAGCTTCATCGCGTTCTCGGCCGTGATGCTGTTGAACTCACGCAGGATGAGTTTCATCTGGTCGGGATCCGAGACATTGCGGTTGTTGACGGCGACGCCGATCTTGAAGTAGTCCTTGTAGGCGTCCTTCAGACCGTCGGTCGGCTCGGGAATCTGGCGGGGACCCCACTGGGCCCCGGCGGGGATGGCGCCCATCATGAGGGCGCACAATCCGGCAATGAGAATTCTCTTCATATAAAAAGAAATTGGATTGGTTCCGTTTTGTGTAACCACGAATATAGCAACTTTCGCGCGAGAATCAAAATGATTTCGCGCGCGGATGTGCCTGGGAGGCGGGAAACGACTGAAAATTGATAAAGATTGAAATAATGGCGATAGCCACGCGGGCTAGATCTTTATCTTGATCCGGTAGCCCAGGGTGGTGGGCTCCTGGATGATTTCCTGACTCATGCCCTGGATGAGGGAGAAGGAGATCGGGTCCGGCTCTTCTATCTCGAAGGGGGACTGCTTCAGCCCTTTGATCATGAAGGCGAGGTGGGTTTCGGCGGTCATTTCGCTGTGGCTGAGCACGATGTGGAGCGGACGGAAATTCTTCAGGACGACCTGCGTCATCTCGTCGGTAATATAAGAGACCGCTTTCATCTTCTCCGGGATGGAGTATTTGATGCAGAACTGGTTCATCTGCGAGAACATGCCGGGGTAGTCGAAATCATCTCTGTCCATGTCGAAGGTCAGTTTGTTGATCTGCATTACGAAGGCGCGGGTGGCACTGTGCACCGGATGGTTGAAGATCTGGTCGGGCGTGCCGTCCTCGTAGATGATACCCTGATTCATGAAGAAGATCCGGGTGCTCACATCGCGGGCGAATTTCATCTCGTGCGTGACGATGATCATGGTCATCTTCTGGCGGGCCAGCTGGCGCATTACGCTGAGCACTTCTCCCACCATCGTGGGGTCCAGGGCCGACGTGGGCTCGTCGAACAGAATCACCTCCGGCTTCATCGCCAGGGCGCGGGCGATGGCCACACGCTGCTTCTGGCCGCCGGACAGCTGGGAGGGATAGACGCCCGCTTTCTCGGCCAGGCCGACCTTGCGCAGCAGCTCCAGACCTTCTTCGCGGGCTTTGGCCGGGTCTGTCTTGAGCAGCCGGATGGGGGCGTAGGTGATGTTATCCAGGACGGTCATGTGCTCGAACAGGTTGAAATTCTGGAACACCATGCCCATCTTGCGGCGCATCAGGTCCAGCCGGAAGCCTTTGTCGCGGATGTTCTTCCCTTCGAACAGGATCTCGCCGGCGGTGGGGGGCTCCAGCATGTTCAGCGCACGCAGGAAGGTGCTCTTTCCCGTGCCGGAAGGGCCGATGATGCTGATCACCTCACCCGGCTCGATTTGGCAATTAACATCTTTCAGAACCTGGATGACGGTGCCATCCGGATTGCGGAAACTCTTGCTGAGATGGTTGACAGTAATCATTAGCGACGGGCTTTAAGGGTAAGGTAATTCAGGAGCAGGCCGATGAGCCAGGCCAGGACAAAGTAAATGATGGTGACCGCGAGCAGCGGCATGAATGCGTCAAAAGTGCGGCTGCGGACCAGGTCGCTGGCGCGGGTGACGTCGATGACGGCGATGTAGCCGACGATGGACGTGCCCTTCAGCAGGGAAATGCACTCGCCCTTGTAGAGCGGCAGGCCTTTGCGGACGGCCTGAGGCAGCACGATATTCAGGAAGGTGCGCAGGCGGGTGAATCCCAGGGCCAGGCCGGCTTCCGTCTGGCCGCGCGGCACAGACTCCACGGAGGTCTTGAACACGCCGCCGGCGGCCGATGCGAAGTTGAGCGCAAAGGCCACGATGGCGATGGTCCGGGCGTCCCAGCCGGTGCGGGCCAGGACCACGTAGAACATGATGAGGAGCAGCACCAGCATGGGAATGCCGTGCATGAAGCCGTCGTACAGGTTCACGAAGGCGCGCAGCCCCTTTCTCTGGCTCAGGGCCATCAGGCAGAGCAGGATGCCCAGCAGGGAGCCGATCAGGATGGACCAGAATGTGATGAGAAGCGTGGTCAGGAGGCCGTTGGTGATCATGCGCCAGCGGTTCTCCACGATGAAGTTCTGCCGGAAGGCGTTCGCCACCCTCACGTGCAGGGGTTCTTTCTTCGCCCGGGCGGCCTGGACGTCCTTGATGAAGTAGGCGGGGTGCACGTCATAATAAGGATCTCCGAAGGCGACCTGCTGCTGCCGCTCTTCCGTGACGAAGATGGAGCCGCCGATCATGTCGGCCTTGCCGAGCTGCAGGCTTACGATCATGGAGGAAAACTCGAAAAGGTCTATCTGGATGGGGCGCTTAAGGTAGGCGGCGAAGCGCCGGGCCAGCTCGATCTCAAAGCCGTTCCAGGTTCCTCCTGCGAAGAAGGCGATGGGCGCTATGGTCTCGCCGTTGGCGTAGCGGAGCGGCTCGCCGGTCGTATAGGTTTCCACCTGCGGGAATTCCTCGGGGCGCAGCTCTTCGGACTCGAACCAGTATTCCCGCATCCGTTCCAGCGTGCCTGATTCCTTGAGCTCGCGGAGGAACTGGTTGAAGGATTCGGTCAGCGCCGTATCTTCTTTTCTGAATGCGAAAGCGGTTGGAAAGGAGTCCTCCTGCAGGAACGCTTTCTTGAGGCCTGTCTGCTTCAGACTCGCTTGCGAAAAGGCCACCTCGTCCACAAGGATGGCATCGATTTTTCCGGCCTTGACGGCTTCCGCGCAGTCGGAGACGGTGCTGAACAGGGAGAGTTTGATGTCTTTGCGGGGGCTGAGCTGGATGTCGTAGCAGGAGCCCGCGAGTGTTCCTATCCTGTGGCCGGCGATGTCGGCTTCGCCGTGGATGGCTACTTCTTCCTGCTTGCCGGCGCATGCGGTGAGCGCCAGGGCAGCCAGAATCAGGAGGTGTTTCAGCTTGGTCATCGTTTTAGTTGATTTGAAGCAAATATAACAAAAAATCAGGAATGCCGTGTGCTCAGCGAAAGCAACTTCAGCAAAAGCCCGATGAGCCAAGCCAACAGGAAATAGATGATCGTGACCGTCAGCAGCGGAAGGAAGGCGTCGAAGGTGCGGGCGCGGACCAGGTCGCTGGCGCGCGTGATGTCGATGACGGCGATGTAGCCGACGATGGCCGTCTCTTTCAGGAGCGAGATGCACTCTCCCTGGAACAGCGGCATCCCGCTGCGGATGGCCTGGGGCAGCACGATGTTCAGGAAGGTGTGTAATTTATTGAAACCCAGGGCCAGGCTGGCTTCTGTCTGGCCGCGCGGGACGGATTCTACGGAGGTCTTGAATACGCCGCTGGCGGCCGAGGCGAAATGGAGCCCGAGGGCGATGATGGCAATGGTCTTGGCGTCCCAGCCGGTCCCGGACAGGATCACGTAGAACAGGACGAGCAGGAGTACCAGCGGGGGAATGCCGTGCATGAAGGCGTCGTAGCCTTTGGCGAAAGTCCGAAGGAATTTGCAGTGGCTCAGCGTCATCCAGCACAGCAGGACACCCAGCAGGGAGCCGAGCAGGATAGACCAGAGGGTGAGGGCGAGGGTGGTGCGCAGACCGTTGGTGATCATCCGCCAGCGCTGCTCCACGAGGAAATTCTGCCGGATGGCACTCCGGATTTGCGAGCGCAGGCCTTGCGGGCCCGTCAGGGGTTCCTCTTTCAGGACGAAGCAGGCGGGCCGCATAAAGAAATAGGGGTCGCTGAAATCGACCTGCATGCTCCGCTCGCCGGTGATGAAAATGCAGCCGCCGACCATGTCGGCCATGCCCATCTGCAGGTTGAGCAGGCGCGTGGACATCTCGAAGAAGCGGATCTCGAAGGGACGCTTCAAAAAGGCGGCGAAACGCTGGGCGAGTTCGATCTCCATGCCGCGCCACTGCCCGTCGGCGTAGAAGGCCAGCGGGGGCTGCGTCTCGGTGTTGGCGTAGCGGAACGGTTCTCCTTCGGTGAAGGATTCAATGACGGGATACGAGGCCGGGTCGGGATCGTCCGGGCCGAACCAGTAGGCGAGCATCCGGTCGTATTCGCCGGAGGCCTTGAGTTCCTGAAAGAAATCGTGGTAGGCGCCCACCAGCGTGGAATCGCCCTTCTTGAACGCGAAGGCGGTCGGGTAGGGGGGCTCCATCGTGAAGGCTTTCCGCAGTTTGAGGTGCTTGAGCTCGGACTCGGAGAAGGCGTATTCGTCCGCGATGAGAGCGTCGATCTTGCCGTTCTTGAGCGCGTTTGTGCCGTCCGCCAAGCTGCCGTAGATGGAGGATTCGAGGTCGGTGCGCTCGTTCAGCTGGATTTCGTAGATGGTGCCGGTCAGGGTGCCGAGCCGGTGGCCGGCGAAGTCTTCCTCGCTTTCGAAGGATACTTTCTCTTGAACCTCCGTGCAGGCCGACAGGGTCAGCGCGGAAGCCGCGAGAAGACATAACCATCTATAAAGGCACACCATAAACGGATACAAAGATAGTAAAATAATAGAGGGCTTCAGAGAGGGTGAAAAAAATTTTCAGTTGTCGCTTGCAGATTCCCAAATTATATCTATCTTTGCATCCGCATTCGAACAACGAAAGCACAATGGTGTGGTAGTTCAGTTTGGTTAGAATGCCGGCCTGTCACGCCGGAGGTCGCGAGTTCGAGCCTCGTCCGCACCGCTGAAAGGGAGCAAATCCAAATGGATTCGCTCCCTTTCTCATTGAAGTCCGCCGCCTCGAACCTCGTCCGCACCGCTCTTGCTGCTTCTGGCAACCCTGGTCTTGGGGCGCCTTCTTGTTTCTGCGCGTATTTTATATTATCTTTGTCTGATTATATATATTACACGCGAAAACGAAAGAACCCCGTATATGAGAAAAATCGCTTTGATTGCAACCGTACTGCTTTGCTCCGCGTCCCTCGTTTCCTACGCACAGATGTCGGATGAGCAGGTGATTGAGTATGTCAAAACCGCCTCGGCCGCTGGCAAGAGCCAGGAGGATATCGGCAAAGAGTTGCTGCTGCGTGGTGTTACGCAGGAACAGGCCGAGCGCATCAAGACCCGCGTCCAGTCCGGCGCCATCTCCGAACAGGGAGATGCGAACTCCTTCGGCGACGAGAGTGGCATCAGCCGGAATTCCGGCGCCAGCAGCCGCCGTACGCAGACGGGATCCCGCTCCCAGAGCAGTAGCAGCCGTTCCACCCTGCGGGGAAACACGTATGAGGACGAGTACTTTGAGAACCAGCGCGGCGTCAAGGCCAAGAAAAAGAAGCCCAGCACGCTGAAGGTTAACAAGAACCGCGACAAGAGCAGCTTCGACATGCAGAAGGAGCAGCTGGAAAAGGAGAAAGAGAAAAACAAGAAGCAGGAGGTCTATACCGAGATGCTCAAGAGCCTGATTCCCGAAGATGTGGAGGAGCTTGAGGAGGTCCCCGACAGCCTGTCGATCTTCGGCCTGGAAATGTTCTCGGGCGAGGAGCTCTCGTTCGAGCCGAATGAGAACCTCGCCACCCCGGAGAGCTACCAGCTCGGCCCCGGCGACCAGTTGCTCATCGAGGTCTTCGGCTACAGCGAAGGCTCCTACAGCAAGACGATTTCCCCGGAGGGGACCATCAATATCAGCCAGATCGGGCAGGTGCAGCTCGGCGGTCTCACGATCAAGGAGGCCAAAGAGAAACTGCGTCGCGCCCTTGCGTCCAAATACGCCAGCGTGGGCGGCAGCAACCCGAATTCGACGGTGAGCATCACCCTGCGCAACATCCGCACCATCCAGGTGAACATCATGGGTGAAGTGGAGATGCCGGGTACCTTCCGGCTGTCCCCGTTCGCCACGGTCTTCAATGCCCTGTATAACGCCGGCGGCGTGACCGAGAACGGCTCCCTGCGCGCCATCAAGGTGATCCGCGGCGGTGAACCCTTTGCCGTCGTGGATGTGTACGGTTACTTCTTCGACGGCCACTCTGACAGCGATATCACCCTCAAGGAGGGCGACGTGGTCATCGTGCCGCCCTACGTCAACCGCGTGTTTGCTACGGGAAATGTCAAGAAGCCCAAATTCTACGAAATGGCGGAAGGGGAGACTCTCGCCGACCTGATCCGCTATGCCGGCGGCTTCTCCAGCAGAGCCTATCAGGATGACGTCCGCGTGATTCGCCGCCAGGGCGCCGAGCGCCAGATCTATACGGTCCGCAAGGACGCCGCCGCCACGTTTGTGATGACGGATGGTGATGAGATTTACGTGAGCGAGACCCTGAAGCGCTTCTCTAACAAGGTGGAGGTCCGGGGCGCCGTGTTCCGTCCCGGTATGTTCGAATTGGGCGGCGACATCGCCACGGTTCGTCAGCTGGTCCGCGCCGCGGGCGGCCTGACCGAAGACGCCTTCTCCGGCCGCGCCGTGATCGTCCGCGAGAAGGACGACCTGACCTTCGAGTCCCTCAGCGTCGATCTCGCAGGCGTCCTGTCCGGCGCTGCGAGCGATATTGTCCTCCGCAAGAACGATATCTTGACCATCTCCAGTATGAGGGAGCTCAATGACCCGGGCACGCTGACCATCAACGGTATGGTCAAGAATCCGGGCATCTTCCCCTTCAGCGCCAACACGACGGTCGAAGACCTGATCCTGCTGGCCGGCGGCCTGCTCGACGGCGCCTCGATGGCGCGTGTGGACGTGGCCCGGCGCATCGTGGATCCGAACAGCCTGATGCCGACCGACGAGATCGGCGAGACCTTTGCCTTCCCGCTCAAGGACGGACTTGCCATGGACGGTGGCGACAGCTTCGTCCTGCAGCCTTTTGACATCGTATCCGTGCGCCAAAGTCCGGGCTTCAAGCCCCAGCTCTTCGTGAAGATCGAGGGCGAGGTGGCCTTCCCGGGCGAGTATGTGCTGCTGAACGAAGGGGAGCGCGTTTCGTCGCTGGTGAAGCGCGCCGGCGGCGTCACGGCCCAGGCTTACCTGCACGGCGCCACCCTCACGCGCGAGACCTCCGAGGAGGAGCGCAAGCTCGAAGAAGCCAAGCAGCAAATGGCCAAGGGCGGCTCCAGCCGTGACTCCCTGCGCGTGCAATTGCAGAAAACCAAGATTGAAGACACCTTTTCCGTCGGTATCGAGCTGGACAAGGCCGTGAAGAACCCCGGTTCGGAGTATGACCTGATCCTGCGCGAAGGCGACCGCATCTATGTGCCCGAGCATCTCAGCACCGTGCGCATCAGCGGTGACGTCATGTACCCGAACACGGTCGTGTACGTGCCGGGTAAGTCCCTGGACTACTACATCAACGCGGCGGGCGGTTACGGCATGCGCGCCCAGCGCAGCAAGGTGCACGTCGTCTATATGAACGGCAGCTCCGCCGTGAGAAAGCTGGGTGGCTTGAGAATCGAGCCGGGCTGCGAGATCATCGTCCCGACACGGCGTGAACGCCGGGGTATGACCGCCGGCGAAATCGTATCCCTTACCTCGTCCACGGCCTCCCTGGCCATGGTCGTCGTATCGCTGATTAACTCATTGAAGAAATAACATGGAAGAGAAGAACTATATCCAGCCTCCTTACGAAGAGGAAGAATACGACGAGATCGACATCATGGAGCTGCTGCGCAAACTCTTCAAAGAGTGGCGCCTGATCGTGAAGTGGTGCGGCATCGCCGCCGTCGTGGGCCTCGTGATCGGATTCAGCATCCCGAAGGAATACACCGTCGACTCCAAGCTGGCGCCGGAGAGCGTGTCCAGGAGCGGAGGCGGCAGCCTGAGCTCCCTGGCCAGCCTGGCCGGCATCAACTTGGGTTCGGTCAGCACGGCCGATGCAGTCTATCCCGACCTCTACCCGGACATCGTGAATTCCACGCCGTTCGTCGTGGAGCTCTTCCCGGTGCAGGTGGAGTTCAAGCACAAGAAGGAGCTGATGACCACCGACTACTACACCTACCTGAAGGAATATAACAAGAGTCCCTGGTGGGGAGCGGTCGTTTCCGCTCCGATGCAGGCCCTCGGCTGGTTCATGGGCCTGTTCCGCGAGAAGCCGGAAAAGGTGGAAGGGTATGCCTCCCTGAATCCCAAGGAGCTGACCTACGAGCAGGAGAAGATCGCCAAGGCCATCCGGAAGAGCATCGTGCTCTCCGTGGACAAGAAGACTTCCATCATCTCGCTGACCGTCACGGCCCAGGACCCGAAGGTCGCCGCCCGGATCTCCGAGGAGCTGATCTCCCGCCTGAAGACCTATGTGACCAACTACCGGACGGAGAAGTCCCGCCAGGACCTTTCCTACTATGAGACCCTCTACGAGGAGTCCAAGGCGGCCTATTTCGAGTCCCAGCAGCGTTATGCCAGCTACGTGGACCGCAACCAGGGCGTCATCCTCCAGCGCGTCAAGACGGAGGAGGAGCGCCTGCAGAACGAGATGAACCTCAACTACCAGCTGTACAACGCCTGCGCCCAGCAGTTGCAGGCCGCCAAGGCCAAGGTACAGCAGGAGACCCCGGTATTCACCGTCATCGATCCGCCGCAGGTGCCGCTGAAGCGCAGCAAACCCTCCAAGCCGACCATCCTGCTCGCCAGCATCTTCCTGGGCGCCATGATCGCCGCCGTGTGGATCCTCTGGGGCCGCGACGTGATCGCGAAACTCAGGAAGCCGGAAGAAGAAGAGGCTGAAGAAAAAGCTCCGGCCAAAGCCTAGCCAGTGGAAGAATACATAGAGATCAAGGGTGCCAGGGTCAACAATCTGAAAAACTTGACCCTGCGGATTCCCCGCGGGAAGTTCGTGGTGGTCACGGGCATTTCCGGGTCGGGGAAGTCCTCGCTCGCCTTTGATACGCTCTATGCCGAAGGGCAGCGCCGTTTCTCGGAGAGCTTGTCCTCTTATGCGCGCCAGTTCCTGGGGCGTATGACCAAGCCCGACGTGGACGGCATCGACGGTGTCCCGCCGGCCATCGCCATCGAGCAGAAGGTCAATATCCGCAACCCCCGTTCCACGGTCGCCACGACGACCGAGATCTACGATTTCCTGCGCTTGCTGTACGCCCGCATCGGACGGACCATATCTCCCGTGTCGGGAGAGGAAGTCCGCCGGGACGGCGTCCAGGACGTGATGGAGGCGCTCGGCGCCGCCGGAAGCGGGACCTGGTACATCCTGTCGGATGTCAATTGGGCGGCCCGCCAGGACCGGGTGGAGCTGCTGCTCCAGCTCAAGGAGGACGGCTACAACCGCCTCTTTGCCGGCGGGGAGGCGCTCAAGATCGACGACGTGCTCCGGCAGGGTCCGGACACGTTCCCGGAAGCCTGGCTGCTCGTGGACCGCGTCCGCCTGGGCGCCAGGATGGACGAAGACACGCGAACCCGCCTGCTTTCCTCGATTTCGGACGCCTTCGACCGGGGCGACGGCCGTATGGCCCTCGCGGACGCGGACGGGGCGCTGAAGCCTTTCTGCAGCCGTTTCGAGCGGGACGGGATCACCTTCCGCATCCCGGACGAGTATCTGTTCAGCTTCAATTCTCCGCTGGGCGCCTGCCCGACCTGCGGCGGCCTCGGCAAGGTGATCGGCATCAGCGAGGACCTGGTGGTGCCGGACAAGACGAAGAGTCTCTACGACGGGGCGGTCGCCTGCTGGCGCGGAGACAAGATGGGCTGGTTCAAGGACCGTCTCGTAGAGGTGGCCGATCATTACGGCATTCCCATCTTCGAACCTTACTGCAATCTCTCCCGCGAAGTCAAGGACCTGATCTGGAATACCAAATATGAGGAAGGGGATCCGTTCGGCTTCGTCGGCATCAACGATTTCTTCGCCTGGGTGGAGACCCAGCGCTACAAGATCCAGTTCAAGTTTATGCTCAGCCGCTTCAGCGGCCGTGCGACCTGCTCCGCCTGCGGCGGCAGCCGCCTGCGCCGGGAGGCCCTCTGGGTCAAGGTCGGTGGCCGGAGCATCCACGAGGTGCTGATGATGAACGCGCGGGAGGCCCTGGACTTTTTCACGAACGTGGAGCTTACGCCCACGGAGCGCAGCATCGCCGCCGAGCCGCTCGCGGAGATCACGTCCCGTCTGCAGTGCATCCTGGACGTGGGTCTTGGCTACCTGACCCTGGACCGCGCCTGCAACACCCTGTCCGGCGGCGAGAGCCAGCGCATCAACCTCGTGACGGCGCTCGGCTCCAGCCTCGTGGGCTCGATGTACATCCTGGACGAGCCGAGCATCGGCCTGCATCCGCGCGACACCGAGCGCCTCATCGGCGTGCTGCGCCGGCTGCGCGACATCGGCAACACGGTGATCGTCGTCGAACACGACGAGGACATCATCCGGGCGGCCGACCTGCTGATCGACATGGGTCCGCTGGCGGGCGTGCACGGCGGCGAGGTGGTGTTTATGGGGACGGCCGCAAAGGCCGCCGCGAAGGATATTCGCAAGTCCCTGACCCTGCAGTACCTGAACGGGGAGAAACACCGCTATCAGCGCGAGAAGCGGCCCTGGCAGTACAGCATCACGGTCGAGGGCGCGATGGAACACAATCTCAAGGACATCAACGTGTCGTTCCCGCTCGGGGTGCTGACGGTCGTGACCGGCGTGTCCGGCTCCGGCAAGTCCTCCCTGGTGGGGGACATCCTGTATCCGGCCCTCTACCGGCGCATCCACGACGCGGGCGACCTGCCCGGCACGCACCGCGGCCTGGCCGGCAACCTGGACCGCATCACGCGGGTGGAATACGTGGACCAGAACCCCATCGGACGCTCTTCCCGCTCGAATGCCGTGACCTACTTGAAGGCCTATGACGGCATCCGCAAACTGATGGCGGCGCAGCAGGCGGCGAAGATCGCCGGCTTCAACGCCAACTACTTCTCCTTCAATACCGAAGGAGGCCGCTGCCCGGAGTGCCAGGGCGAAGGCGTGGTGCGTATCGGCATGCAGTTCATGGCCGACGTGGAGATGGTCTGCGAGGAGTGCGGGGGCAAGCGTTTCAAGCCCGAGGTCCTGGAGATCCGCTACCGCGGTAAGAACATCGACGACATCCTGGACCTGAGCGTGGACGACGCGGTGGACTTCTTCGCCGCAGGGCCGGAGGAAGAGGCGCAGCGCGTGGCGGAACTGCTCCGCCCGCTGCAGGAGGTCGGACTGGGCTACATCAAGCTGGGTCAGAGCAGCTCGACCCTGTCGGGCGGCGAGAGCCAGCGCATCAAGCTGGCGTACTTCCTGTCGCTGAGCCGGAGCAAGAGCAAGTCCGAACGCATCCTGTTCATCTTCGACGAGCCGACCACCGGCCTGCATTTCTTCGATGTGGAGAAGCTCCTGCAGTCGTTCGACGCCCTGCTCTCCGCCGGCCATTCCCTGGTGGTGGTGGAGCACAACCTCGACGTGATCCGCGCGGCGGACTGGGTGATCGACCTGGGACCGGACGCGGGCGACGCGGGCGGACAGGTCGTCTTCGCCGGCACGCCCGGGGATATGGCCGCCAAGGGGGATACGATAACCGCCAAATACCTGTAGAGATGGACGTCGTCATTACTTTCGTGGACGGGAGCGACCCGTTGTGGCGCGAGGACTACCGGCGTATGCTGGATGTCCCGGCGCTGGAGAAACGCTACCGCGACTGGGGCCTGCTGAGATTCCTGTTCCGGGGCATCGAGACCCACCTGCCTTTCGTGCGCAAGGTCTTCCTGGTGGTCTCCCGCGACAGCCAGGTGCCCGCCTGGGTGGACCGGGAGCGGGTCGATGTGGTGCTGCACGAGGAGATCATCCCGGCGGCGTACCTGCCGACCTTCAACAGCTGCACGATCGAGATGTTCCTGCACCGTATCCCGGGGCTGGACGAACGCTATCTGTATTTCAACGACGACATCATCCCGATGCTGGACTGCACCGAGGGGGATTTCTTCCCGGAGGGACATCCCGCGACGGGCTTCACCCGCTGTCTGAGCGCCCACTCGCAGTTCCTGCGCCACTGCTATAACGCCGACCGGCTGGCCCGGCGGGCGGCAGGGGTCGCGGAGGAACGCGGTTTCCTCCGTCCGGAGCACATCTGCACCCCGATGCTGCGGAGCGCCTGCGAGGCGGCCTTCGCCGCCGTGGAACCGGAGATCCTGGCCTCCCTCTCGCCGCTCCGTACTTCGCAGAGCATCAGCCAGTATTTCTTCACGGACTATATGCTCTTCGCCGGGAAGGCCCTTGACCGGCGTATCCCCAAGCGCCATTTCTCGCTGGCCACGACCTCGACGAACCGCATCTGCACCTTCCTGGAGCAGCCCGACCGTGCGATGGTGTGCATCAACGACGTCAAGATGAGCCAGGAGCGCTTCCGGAAGGTCCGGAAGGCCCTGCTCTCCGCCCTGGAACGCCATTTCCCGCGGCGCTCCCGTTTCGAATTATAAATTCTACCTTACGGTGTAAGTGTATTTGTGCGGCCCGTCCACGGTCAGCGCCACCTCTTTGCTGCAGCCTCGCGGAAGGGGCGGCAGCGGCACGTCGAAGGAGCAGAGCTCTCCCTCGATCCTGCATTCGAATTCCAGACTGGGGCGGGGGACGCCGAGGATGTCCTCCGGGGTGTCGTTGGGATAGCACCAGAGGCTGATGTCGGGCTCCTGCGGGAAGAATCCCACATCATAGGGCAGGGCGAACCAGGGACCGGCGTCCAGCAGCTCCGCGGGCCGGAATTCCCGCTCCCGCAGGATCTCGGCGTTGTCCGGCAGGTCGATCAGGCGCACGCGGGGCTCTTCCAGCAGTTCGTAACCGTCCATCGTGTTGGCGACCGACCTGAGCGTGATGCGGCAGAGCAGGCCGCTGAGGGTCAGCTCGCCGGTTTGTCCGGCGGTCGTGGCGCTGCCGCCGAGGACCGGACAGGCCGGATCGTCGTCCGCGAAGGCGAAAGTCAGCTTCTGCATTGCGTCGAAGCGGCCCAGGGCGGCGAGATTGAAGCGGCGGGGGCTGTTGGCTATGCCCACGAGGATCTTTTCCCCGCTCGTCGTCGGGAAGGACAGGCTGTCCGGCAGCCGGTCGTAGAGCAGGTGCTTTTCCAGCGCCTGCGTGCCTCCGCTCTCATAGACGAAGAGGTCCAGGGTACGCACGTGCTGGCCGCCGGCGTGCAGGCTCACGCGGGTGAGCACCGAATCCACGGCGGCCGGCGGAGGCGCATCGTCTTCCGCGGGCGCCTCCGCTGGCTGCTTCTGGCAGGAAACCGGGAGAGCCGCCAGCAGAATAAGCAAACAATAATACAACGTTAGAAGTGACCCCGCGCCCTCCAGATCGACAGGGTGCTGAGACAGGCCGAATAAGTGAGTGGGATGCCGCCGGCTCCCGGGTTTCCGTTCTTGTTCCATGGCGGCAAAAGTAAAGGGGGCGTCCGATACTTCCAAGAACCTGAAAAAAACGTAAGGGGGTAATTGTTGTTTTAATGCGTTTTACCTGAATGCGCAAAAATTTTGGGCCGCCCCGGCGGGCGGCCCAAGAATCTCTTAACCTCCGAAGTTGTCGTAGAGGACGTTCTCCGGCGGGACACCGAGCGAATCCAGCAGGGTGTTGACGGAGGATACCATCATAGGCGGACCGCACATAAAGTACTTGATGTCCTCGGGAGTCTCGTGGTGCTTGAGGTAGGTCTCGTACATCACGTTGTGCACGAAGCCCGGGGTGTACTTGACGCCGGCGGCGTCCGCAGCGGGATCGGGACGGTCGAGGGCCAGGTAGAACTTGAAGTTCGGGAATTCCTTCTCGATCTGCGCGAAATCCTCCAGGTAGAAGGCTTCCACGAGGGCGCGGGCGCCATAGAAGAAGCTGACCTTGCGGCCGGTCCCGAGGGTGCGGAAGAGCTCCATTATGTGGCTGCGGAGCGGGGCCATTCCGGCGCCGCCGCCCACGAAGATGTATTCGAGGTCTTCGGGATCGTCCTTCGGCAGGAGGAACTCGCCGAAGGGTCCGCTGATCATCACCTTGTCGCCCGGCTTGCGGGAGAAGACGTAGGTGGAGGCGATGCCCGGAGGCACGCCCGGCACGAACTTGAAGACGCCCTTGGGCTGGGTGCGGTCGAACGGCGGGGTCGCGATGCGCACGTTGAGCTTGATGATGCCCTTCTCGCCCGGATAGGAGGCCATGGAGTAGGCGCGTATCGTGGGCTCGGTGTTCTTGAAGCGGAGGGCGGTGATGCCGTATTTGTCCCAGTCGCCCTTGTAGATGTCGGCCACGCCCATGTCGGAGAAGTCGGCTTCGTACGCGGGGATGTCGATCTGGATGTACTCGCCGCTCTTGAATTCGAGCTGCTCGCCTTCGGGGAGCTTGACGGTGAATTCCTTGATGAAAGTCGCCACGTTCTCGTTGGAGATGACCTCGCACTCGAGTTTCTTCACGGAAAGGGCGCTCTCGGCCACCTGGATCTTGAGGTTGTCCTTGACCTTGACCTGGCAGCCCAGGCGCCAGCCTTCCTTGATCTGCTTGCGGTTGAAGAAGCCGGTCTCGGTGGGGAGGATCTCGCCGCCGCCCTCGAGGACCTGCACCTTGCACTGGCCGCAGTTGGCCTTGCCGCCGCAGGCGGAAGGGAGGAAGATCTTCTGGCCGGCGAGCGTGTTCATGAGCGAATCGCCAGGCTGGACGTCCAGCGTCTTCTTGCCGCCGTTGATATCGATCTGGATGGTCCCCTTCGGGGTGATCTTGTCCTTGACGAAGAGCAGCAGGGCGACCAGGATCAGCGTCACGATGACGATGATGGCAATGGATGCAATGATAGTCTGAGTCATGGCCGCTTACAGTTGAATGCCCATAAAGATCATGAACGCCATGCCCATCAGACCCACCGTGATGAAGGTGATGCCGATGCCCTTGAGGGG
>JAEFAI010000020.1 GCA_016291185.1 Bacteroidales bacterium | reverse complement strand
AGTCGGTGTTCTTCTCCTGTTGCATCTCGACGATGATGCGTCGCCCGTCGCGCAGCTGGCAGACGACATCCATGATGATGTTCCTGTCGTCCGGCTGGAAGCGGTCGATCTCGTTGGGAAGCGGCTTCTCGATTTTCAGGTCCATCTGCATCAGGTCCCGCAGGAGCATTTGCAGAAGATCCAGGTTATTGCCGAAGACGTGCTTGAAGGCCCAGTCGCAAAGCAGGTCGATGTAGGGGCGGTCCATGACGTCGCGGACAAGTTTGAGTTTCTCCGGCTGAGTCAGGGAGCGATACCGCTCATATTCGTTGACGATGGCATAGTAGAGGCCCAGCTGCTCCTGGGTCATCTGATCGGTGAGGATTTGAAGCTTTTCAGTCATGGCTTTTTTCCGGTGAATATCGGAAGAAAAACAATGCGGGTCAGTAAGAAACGTATTTTTAACGTTCTTACCCCCGGAAATGTGGCGAAATCCGGAGAGAATGCTTACATTTGTATGCCTCCCGGAAGAGGAGGAGACATAAAGTAATTTAGCATTTGCTATTTATTCGGTTGCCCGAAACCTAGGAAATTTCACTGTCAACCCGGATAGGTCAGTAAATGTCTGCGCTGTGGCGTGGACTTGACTTATCTGTTGACTAGGCTTCCTAGGGCCGCGGGCATGGATTGGAAAGGTCCATGCCTTTTTTGTGCCCTGGAGCGCCTGAGTCAAGGATAAGTCGCAAGTGCCATGAGAAGCGCAGCTTATGGCCAACAACACGAATCTTGGCGCCGCTAAGGCTGCCAAGAACGACGAGTTTTACACCCAGTACGCCGACATCCAAAAGGAAGTGAACGCCTACCTGGAGTACAACCCGGACACCTTTCGCGACAAGACCGTTCTCTTGCCGTGCGACGACCCCGAGTGGTCCAACTTTACCCGTTTCTTTGCCCAGAACTTCGAACGTCTGGGCCTGAAACGCCTCATCAGCACGTCCTACGCTGTCGAGAGCAAGAAGTACAAGGACTACGAGCCCACCCTCTTCGAGACGGAGAGCCCGTTGTTCGACATCGACAAGACCCGCATCAAGGGAAAAATCTTCGAGCTCACCCGCGACACGAACGGCAGTGGGCGCATCGACATCGACGACCTGGAGTGGCACTACCTCGAGGGCGACGGTGACTTCCGCAGCCCGGAAGTCTGCGCCCTCCGCGACCAGTCCGACATCATCGTCACCAACCCGCCCTTCAGCCTTTTCAGGGAGTTTATTGCCTGGATTATCGAAGGAGGGAATCGTTTTCTGATTCTAGGTAACATGAACGCAATAACTTATCTAGAAGTATTCCCTTTGATCATGTCAAATCGCATTTGGGCTGGCGTTGGTTTTAATCTCTCCATGGTGTATAAGGCAGCTTACAAGAACTATCTCGAGGCAAATCAAAAGTTTGTCCGTTCTAAGGGCTATAATCCAGATGAAAACTATATCAAGGTCCCTGGAGTGTGTTGGTTTACGAATTTAGATCATGGGCGGCGGCATGAGCCCCTTCAATTGATGTCTGCAAAGGATAATATACGTTTTAGCAAGCATAAAGAAATACGAGAGAAGGGTTATCTGAAATATGATAATTATGATGCTATTGAGGTCCCTTATACGGACGCTATTCCAAATGATTACGACGGAACAATGGGAGTGCCAATTACATTTTTGGGCAAGTACTGCCCAGAGCAGTTTGAGATAATTGGGAGCGAAAAACAGAATGAAGGAATTCGAACAAAGGTGTATCCGGAACAAATTCAGATTGAATCATCTGGGAGACGTTCTCGTGTTACGAAATTAAACGATGGTGCAGCCATTTTACTTGATGAGCCGCCAATTAGCGAGACATATTACATAATTGGCAACGACATCTATTCGCAAGTATATAAACGTTTATTTATTCGTAAGAAACAATGATCAAGACAGTCTGGCAGAGGCTTCGGACGGCGTAGCCGCCCGTGGCTTCGTGAACGGGAGGGGCCCGCTGACGGATGGCTGGCTGGCGGAAAGCTTGCTTTCCGACAAACAGGCAGACGTCAGTGGGAGGGATAGCGCTGAAAGCGCGTACCGGCCCGAGGCCTATGGCTGCCAGGCGCAAACAAATAGAATATGACAGCACGACTCGTAACCGATTGGACCATCGGCGACATCTGTAAAGGGTTCCAGTACAACGAATACGAAGGCAAGGGCCTGTACGGCCTGTCGGGCCGGCTGACCATCCAGCCGGAATTCCAGCGCCACTACCTGTACGCCGAGAACGGCGGCAAGAAGGAAGTGGACGTGGTCCAGTCTGTCCGCAACGGCTACCCGCTGGGCCTGATCTACTTCTCCAAAGTGGGCGAAGACCGCTACGAAGTGCTGGACGGCCAGCAGCGCATCACCTCGCTGGGGCGCTTCCTGACAGAGAAATTCGCCTGGATCGACGCCGACGGACGGCCGTGGTACTTCAGCGCGCTGAACCCCGACGAGCAAGAAAAGTTCCTGAATACCAAGCTGCTGATCTATGTCTGCGAAGGCACGGAGAAAGAAATCAAGGACTGGTTCCGGACCATCAACATCGTGGGCATCCCGCTGAACAACCAGGAGACCCTGAACGCCGTGTACAGCGGCCCGTTCGTGACCAAGGCCAAAGAAGAATTCTCCAACTCCAACAACACCAACATCAACAAATGGAGCTGCTTCATCCCGGGCTCCGCGAAGCGGCAGGACTACCTGGAAGCGGCGCTGGACTGGGTGAGCCGGGGAAACATCGAGGCATACATGTCGGCACACCGCTACGACAACGACATCACCGAACTCAAGGCCTACTTCACCTCCGTCATCGACTGGATCACGTCGGTCTTCGACCTTACCCCCGAAAAGGAAATGTGCGGCCTGAAGTGGGGCGAGCTCTACGAGCGCTACCACCGCACAGCCTACAATCCCGCGGAAGTGGCTGCCAAAGTCCGGGAACTCTACGAGAGCTTCTACGTCAAGGAGAAGAAAGGCATCTACGAATACATCCTGGACGGCTGCCAGAACACGAAACTGCTGAACGTGCGCGTCTTCGACGAGCCGACCAAGAAGGCCGTCTATGCGCAGCAGACCGCTGCCGCCAAGGAGAAGGGCGAATCGAACTGCCCGCTCTGCGCCATCGGGCACGACGCCAACCACGCCCGGATCTGGGACCTCAAGGACATGGACGCCGACCACGTCACCGCCTGGAGCAAAGGCGGCTCTACGGACATCTCAAACTGCCAGATGTTGTGCAAGACGCACAACCGGGCCAAGGGGAACCGTTAGCGGGAAAAGTTGTTCTATTTCCCGAGCGTCTTCGCGAGGGCCTTCTTGAGCCCCTCGACGCCGCCGGTGATCGGCTGGGTATTGAGCTCGCCGTTAATGATCAGGAAAGAATCCGGCAGCTGGGTAACACCGTAGGTGATGACCGCCGGGGAGGCGGCACCGAGGCCGTCGTTCACATTGATCCACGGGAGCTTCTGGGCCAGCACGGAAGAGGCCCATTCGGGCTTGTCCGGCGTGACGCAGATCGAGAAGATCTCGAGTCCGCGCGGATGGAATTCCTGATAGATCGGCAGCAGGGTGTCGATGCTGAGCATCTTCTGCGCCGCATTGGCGGCATCCCAGAAGTGCACCAGGATCACCTTGGCGTCCACCTCGGACAGAGCCTTGCGCTCACCGTTGATGTCGTTCATCACGATATCGGGGAAGGAAGCCTGGGGGGCATTCTGGATCTGGGTGCTCAGCTGCAGATACTGCTCGCGGCGCGTCGCTTCCTTGTCGAGCGCCTTGACGTAGCGGGAGTCGGGATAGACCGTGGCGAGCGAGTCGGCGCCCTGACGGAACAGCAGCGCATCCGAAGGCTGGGAGAATATGTAGCTCTGGCCCAGGCGCTCGAAGAACACGGGCACAGTGGTCAGCGAGAACGGGTGCTCCAGCACGTAACGGACGCGGTCGCGATAGTGCTGCACATAGAGCTTCGTCATCGCGGACGGCTCGTCTGCGTGCTCGGCCAGGGCCAGGAGGAAGTCGGTATAGACCTTCTCCACCTTGGCCAGCTCGGCGGAACCTTCGGAGCCGCTGACCGTGTAGCGGCCGAGCGTGTCGGCCTCGACGACGGCGGTCTCGCCCTTCTCGAGCAGCAGCGCGGCCACGCGCGTGTCGCCGTAGAAGATGTAGATGAATTCGGGATCGCCGGCGGCGACCTTCACGTCGTAGCGGAAGGAGCCGTCGGAGGCGGTCTTGACGGTGTCAAGATCCTTGTAAACATTCATATCCAGCTGCTTGACGACCAGCTTCTTGTCAGGGGCGCCGGCGAGGGTGCCACGGATCTGGGCCTTGTCAGAGCAAGCGGCCAGGGAGAGCGCCGCGAGTGCGAGCGCGATGAGTTTATTGCAATTTTTCATATTCGGAGAGAATCGCTGCGGCGGTCTGCGCCATTTGTTCCGGGGTGAAGGTCGGGCGGACTTTGCGGAAATCCAGGTCGCCCTCGGTCTGGAGCGGGACCAGGTGGATGTGCGTGTGGGGAACTTCCATGCCCAGCACGGCCACACCCACGCGCTGGCAGGGCACGGCGGCCTTCAGGGCCACGGCCACTTTGCGCGCGAAGGCCCAGAGGCCGGCGTAAGTGGCCTCGTCGAGGTGGAAAATGTAGTCGTCTTCGACCTTCTTGGGAATCACGAGGGTATGTCCCTGCGCGAGGGGGCTGATGTCGAGGAAGGCGTAGTAGTCTTCGTTCTCCGCCACTTTGTAGGACGGGATCTCGCCCTGGGCGATGCGGGTGAAAATGGTTGCCATTAGAACGTGATATCGAGAATCTTGAACTGCATCACGCCGGAGGGCACCTTGGCCTCAACGACCTCGCCCTTGGAGTGACCCATCAGGGCCTTGCCGATCGGAGTCGTGGCGGCGAGCTTGCCCTTCGAGAAATCGGCCTCGCTCTCACCCACGATGGTGAACTCCATCACGCGGTGATTGCCGAGGTTCTCGACTTTGACCGTATTGAGCATCTGGACCTGGTCGCAGTTGAGCTGCGAGCTGTCCAGCACCTTGGCGTTGACCACCTGGTTTTGCAGCTTGGCAATCTTGAGTTCGAGCAGGCCCTGCGCTTCGCGGGCCGACTCGTATTCCGCGTTCTCGGAGAGGTCGCCTTTCTCGCGCGCCTCCGCGATGGCCGCGGCAATGACCGGGCGCTGAGCCAACGCCTCGGCGAGTTCCTTCTTGAGCTTATCCAGCCCATCCTGGCTCATGTAATGTACTTCGGACATAGTTATTGTGTTTTCGTTCAATCAACTAAAAAGGAGTCCTGCCGGTATGGCAGAACCCTTATTGCTTCCGCAAATATACAATTTAATTTGATAAACGGCAAATTTCCCGCCTCCGTCGTTTTTTGCTATCTTTGTGCAAACGATTCTTAATTATGGTGAAACATATCATTCTCTGGACGCTGAATCCGGAGCTTTCGGAAGCGGAGAAACAGGCCGTCAAGGCAGGGATCAAGGAAGGGCTCGAGGGCCTGGTCGGCCAGGTGCCGGGGCTGCTCGACGTGAAGGTCCACATCGACGGCCGCCTGGCCTCGTCCAATGCCGACGTGATGCTTGACAGCACGCTGGAGAGCGCAGAGGCGCTCTCGCTCTACGCCAAGCACCCGGCGCACGTCGCCGTGGCGAACGGCAAAGTCCGCCCCTACACCGTCCAGCGCGCCTGTCTGGACTTTGAGGTCTAACGGTTCCCCTTGGCCCGGTTGTGCGTCTTGCACAACATCTGGCAGTTTGAGATGTCCGTAGAGCCGCCCTTACTCCAGGCGGTGACGTGGTCGGCGTCCATGTCCTTGAGTTTCCCTGCGTAATGGGGCGGGGCTTGACAAAGGCGTCCGTCACGGTCTGGTCGTGCTCAAAAATGAGTTTGAAGAGAAAGTCGGGAACGATGAAGCCCAGACAAATTTCCGAAACCAGTAGCGGCGGGGAATCGGTAATCCCTTCTTTCCGCAGCATGAAAAACAGCATCAGTTCCAGCAGCCAGAAATAGGCGACGATGATAATCCTCCCACTCTGCCCCTTGTTCTTTTGGCGGAATAATTGGCGGAACCGCAGGCGTGTCAGTATGTGAATTGCACCAAGTCATTTATTACTTGAAAGACGGGATTTCAAACAAAGACGCAGCCACCTCGCATTCTGTAACCTCGGTAATTGTGGTAGTAATATCCATCCCCATGGTATTAGTCGTCATCTTCATCGGGAAACCCTGCCAAACACTTACCGTCATTTTTGCCGTTTGTCCCATCTGGGAAACCTCAATTTTGTAACGAATACACTCCTTACCGGCAACCGTTTCTTTCCCGTCTTCCACAATCTTGTACTTGGCAATCGCAGCTTCGTCCATGTTCAGATAGTTTATAGACTCTTGAGTCGGCATTTCTTGAACCTGTTTGGCAGAATGGTTAACCATATAGGTTTTGCCATCCCGAATAATCTGGGTGATTTCCATTCCGTTTGCACTTGCCTTGGAAATAACCCGTGCTCCATAATCATCAAACCATGAAGGAGATTCAATCTTTTGTCCCATCATCTCAGTAACGGTCGTTATCTTACCGGACTTGATTCCATACTTTTTGATTGCATCTTGACCCATCATCAAGGATGCGGTCATCAACAGCATCGCAAATAAAGTAATATAACGTTTCATACTCGTTTTGTAGTTAATGTTTGTAATAATCAAGTATTTCTGCCCGGAGATAATAAGAATACTTCGCCTCTGCAAGCGAATAGTGCGCTTTGGCCAAATCGATAACAGCCGTATTCCAACTAAGAAAATCTACCGCGCCCAGATTATACTTGCGGTCCATCTGTTGAAAAACTCTCTCTGCATATTCAGATTCTTCCAAAGATTGTTCATACTGGTCTTTTGCCAATAAAAAATCCATCTGAGCCTGAAGTAGTTGCTTGCGAATACGCTTTCGTACCTCCATCATATCAAGTTCTGTTTCAGCCGCAGCAATCCTTGCCCTCCGGATTCCATTCCTCGTCGCCAGCCCGTTCAAGATAGGAATTGACAATGAAAGGGAGACATATGCACTTCCGTTATCAGCATATTGATCGAAAAAAGGATAGGCTTCATACTTTAGTGTTGCATCCTCATTGGCCATCACCTTCTGTCGAGCGTCAGAATAACTTGTCCCGAAACCGGCGGAAAGAGACAATTTCGGGCTGATGGCTGAGAGAGCCAACTTGTAATCCACATCAGCCAGTTCTTTCTGCAATTCTGAAGAACGAATATCAGGATGATTGTTTATAACTGCGTCCAACTCCCAATCAAGAATCTCGGAATGTAATTGGGCGAAATCCGACACCTCAAACTCATCAACATCTTCCCATTCCAACAAATCACAGAGAACAAGACGTGCCATACGGCGCGCATACTCGGCTGAAGAAACGTCCTTTTTAGCGGCTGATAATTGTGTTTGGAACTGTAATACATCTGTTTCGGTAACGCTACCCGCTTCATACAAATTCTTTGTGCGCTCCAATTGAGTATCAATTAACATCTCCGTCTCCCGGGCGATACGTTCTTGTTCTCGGGCGCAGAGCACATCCATATATGCCCCTGCTATCTGAATTCGAAGATTCTGTTTCAATGACTCCTCCTTCAGCATGCTGGCCTTCAAGGATAGTTTTGACTTGGACAAAGCGAGAATCTTCCTTCCGCCTTCAAATAAAGTCACGTCTCCAGATACAGAGGCACTACTGTTTCCCGTGTATTTGGTCTTGACAAACTCATATGTGGTCGGGTCCAGAACTCGACCAGAGGACATAGTATAAGAGGTAGACGCGGATAAACGGGGCACAAAAGCCCACTGCCCATCCTGCAATGCCAATCGTTCTCGATCAATTGACAATGCTTGTCGCTTCAGGTCGATATTGTGCTCCATCGCATAGTTTACACAGTCTTCCAGTGTCCAGACGGTTTGTCCGGACAGGGTTAGGGTGATTAGCCCCAGCAAAGTACAACTTATGATTCGTCTGAACATATCTCTCCATCTCTTATATGCACAATTCGCCCCGCCCTTTCCGCGACGGCTTTTTCATGGGTCACCAAGACAAGTGTTGCTCCCATCTCCTTGTTTATACCGCATAGGATATCCATGACTGCGGCCGTAGAAACTGAATCCAACTGACCGGTTGGCTCATCTGCTAAAATAATCTCCGGATCGGTAATGATAGCCCTGGCTATGGCGACACGTTGTTTCTGTCCTCCGGACAGTTCGTTTGGATAATGCCGGCGCCACTCTGCCAGCCCGAACCGTTCCAACAAGGCCATCCCCTTTTCCCTCATCTCCTTCTCCGCCATTTTCCGGTATGTCAATGGCAGAATGACATTCTCCAACAAATCCATTTGAGGAATCAGATTGGCGGATTGAAACACAAACCCAAACTTCCTGTTTCTCAGGACGGCCAGTTCGTCATCATACAATCCTTTCACAGATTGTCCATCCACAAGATACGCCCCATCATCAAAACGATCGAGAAGTCCCAATATATTTAGAAGCGTGGATTTTCCAGAACCTGACGCCCCCATAATTGAGACCATCTCACCTTGCTCAATCCGAAGGTTAAGCCCTTTAAGCACGCATAGCGTCTCGTATTTGGTCACATAGGATTTCCGAATATTGAGCAGTTCAATCATGGTAGTTGGTTATCACATAATCCGCCGGAGAGACACCTCTCAATACTTCCACTCTATCACCGTCTGAGATTCCCAAGCGGATTTCTTGTTCCCATACTCTGCGCTTGAGAGAATCTGTCAGATACACATAGCTAGTATCGCCTTTGAAACAAATGCTCTTTTCCGGCAACGAAACCACATTTTCCGCCCGACGAAGAAGAATTTTCCCAGTTGCAGAATAACCGGAACGGATGGAATGAATATCCCCCTCATAGGTAAACATGGCTTCAATCGGAAACTTCACCGCCCCTGACTGTATCTCACCCTTGGCCGAGATCATCGTTATCATCGCGTCAATCTGCAGCGAATCCAATGCGAGGAGCGTGAGGGAAACGGGCATGCCGATTTCAAGGCTACCGATGTTCCTTTCAGGAACATTTGCCCGGAATAGGAAATGGTCGGTACCAGCAAGAACGGCCATGGTACTTCCGGGATTATAGCCACTACGCTCTACAACAGATGAACCCACCTTCACGGGAAGGTCGATGATGATTCCCGAAGTACTGGAACGAACGATGTTATTGCCTGTTCTTTTCCCTTTTTTCCGAAGATCCAACTGATGCTCTGCCGAGGAGTAATTCTCCTGCGTCGTTTTATACTCCTGCTCAGTAGCCTCGAAATCAGCTCTAGATACCGCATTCGCTTCATACAATTGTTTTTGACGCTCATACCGGAGCCGAATAGACTCCAGATTGATCCTCGCCAGATTGACATTGCTCGTCAGTTGTTCAACTTCCGAGGAATTCGGGACCAGGCTGACAGAAGCGATGGGATCGCCTTCTTTAACCCGGTCGCCGATGGATACATATACGGCATCGACAACCCCGGAAATCTGGGGTTTGATCTCAATCTCCTTCCCGGGATAAACAAAACCGGACAGGCATAGCTTTTCTTCAAGGGTGGAAATTGCAGGATGGGTCGTCGTATAATACTTCTTGCCGGAGTCCTTAACCAAGCTATAAGTGATGAAGCCGACAACTCCGACAAAAACGGTTATTACAATGGCATTAAATACTTTCATATCTTTCAACCTCGGTTTTCATAACGAATGGCATCTACCGGCTCGATTTGAGAAGCTTTCAATGCAGGGAAGAGACCGGCTAAAACTCCGCTTAAACACAAGATAATCAACGATGCCACCACGGCCATGCCATCAATTTCAAGCCTGCTCATGATTTCAGTATTTAGGAGAGGAAGGAGGAATCGGTCAGCCAGCAAGACTACGCCGAGGCCTAGGACAACGCCGACAATACCGGCACAAGCCGTAATCAAAACCGATTCCGTCATCATCATGGAAATGATGGACCCTTGCGTCGCCCCGACCGCTTTTCTGATGCCAATCTCATTCGTACGCTCCTTGACGATAATGAGCATCACGTTGCAGACGCCGACAAGACCGCTGAGTAACAAGCAGAGTCCAACAATCCAGATAAGGATTTGAAGGCCTTGGAACAAACTCTCGAAAGCGGCGGTCTGCGTTTCTATGTTGGCAACATAGAGGGCGTTTTCATCATGCGGATCAAAGCCATACCGATAAGCAAGATACCCTTTTAGGTCTTTCTCGATTTTCGTGGATTCTACGTCTGGAGACAAAGAAAGACAGAAAGAGGTGATGGCCCCTTCTGAATTGAAGTGGGACTGAAAAACAGAGTAAGGCAAATAAATCGAGCCACGCTCCTGAAGAGAGAAAAGGTCCTCCGATGACAGGATGCCAACCACGTCATACAAGGCATCCCCAATTACTATCCTATTCCCAAGCCCAGATGTTTTGCCAAATAATGCCTGTTCTACGCCTTCACCGATGACAGCGACATTCCGTGATGTCTGATCATCCCGAGGACTCAAAGGACGCCCTTCCTTTACGTCTAGTATTTTAATCCTGAAATAATCGGAACTGATGCCTTTAAGGGTTGCGACGGAGGTCTCTCCTTCCGATAAGACTGAGACTGATGGCAAACTCATCTCTGGAGAACAAGCCTTGATAGAGCCATAGCGGGCCTTCATGTCTCTGATGACAGACTCCTGAAAAAGAATCTGTGTCTGCTCGTTCAGTTTCGGGGTTGCTATGGATGTTTGACCGCCATACACGAAAAGGCTTTTCTGTGCGTACCCATTGAAAAGGTCCATTACCCCACTTTTGAACCCGTTTCCGACCCCGAGGAAAAAGACCAGCAAGAAGATGCCCCAGGCAATACCGAAGCCAGCCAGAATAGACCGGAGCTTATTCTGGCGGATGGATTGAAAAGCATTCCTAAAGTTTCTCGACATGGACTACTGCTGAATAGAGCGCCAATACTCGCTATAGAAGTTGTTAGTTTGCATCAACTCCGCATGGGGCCCTTGCGCCTTTATGGAGCCACCTTCCATTACAACAATCCGGTCACTCAAGAGCCGAGCCGTCTCTAGTCGGTGCGTCACAAAAATAATGATGTGATCCTTGCGAAGTTTGTCCAACAACTTACAGATGTATTTTTCCGTCCGACGATCCATCGCAGCCGTCATCTCGTCCAAAATGAGAATCTTAGATGGCTTATATAAGGCGCGTGCAAAGGACACCAATTGCGCCTGTCCACCCGAGAGGTTAATCCCTTCTTCCCCAACCAAAGTCCCGAGCCCATTCGGTAGTTCGGAAAGGAAGGTGTCGAATCCATATCGCTGACAGAATAACACGATTTCATTCAAGTCCTTCGGCATTTTTCCGAAACAGATGTTCTCAAGCACCGTTCCGTTGTACAGGTAAGTATGTTGCGGAACAAAAGAGACCATGGAACGCCATTGCTCCAGCGGAATGTCCGACACCGGTTTTCCATCCAAAAGGATGGTGCCTTCTTCAGGGACGTAGAACCTTTCCAGAATCTGGCAGAGTGTGCTTTTGCCACATCCGCTTTCTCCGACAATACTAGTGATGGTCCCTGATTCAAAAGCAAGAGACACGTTCGAGAACAAGCGCTTTCTCCCGATGAATCGGAAAGCCAGGTCTTTGGCTTCCAGTCTCCTTGCCGGAATAACATCAGCGTCGTCGCTCTCTGCATCTTCTTCCTGTGCATCGACAATCTCAAACATGCGGTCAAAGGCAACTTTGGCTTCATTGATGGGAATCATCACGAGAGCAAGGCTGGCAACTGCCGGGAAGAGCGTTCCCGTAATGCCGATGATTGCCATCAATTCCCCCGTTGTCATCGAATCGGTAAATACAAAAGCGGAGCATAACGCAATGAGTCCTACCTGAATAATGGTGCTGCTTATTCCCGTCCATACTCCAATGCCAATCTGGGTTTGGCCAAGAGAAAAGACCTTCCCCTGGAATGTTGAATACAGGAATTCGTTCAGTTTCAAGAAACTATCCTGAGCCGAGAGACTCTTGATATCCGAAATTCCGCCGATAGTATTGATGAAGCCGCTTTCACTCATCGCATAGGAACTCATCACCTCTCGTTGTTGCGAAACGATTTTCTTGTTGTTCCTGGAAACAATCCAATAAAAGGCCGGCATGCAGAAAAGGGCAACAAGCGCCACTTTCCAGGAATAAAGAAAGAGGAAAACCAGCGCTACAATCAAAACCAAGACATTGATGATCATCTCTCCGGCGAGCATACCTATGACGGCCTGGATACGGCGCGTGTCGTTCAACCTAGCAACCATGTCTCCTGTTTTCCGAGTATCAAAGAAGGCTTTGGGGAGACGAAGTAACTTCCCGAAGAAAAAACGGATAATCCGATTGTTGAAATTTCGGCTCTGGGTAATAAGCAGTTTACTCCTTAGTGCGGTAATCACCACCTTGCCCAACAAAAGAATCAGGACTAAAATGATTCCGGCAACAAGTTTTGTCGTGTTATGGGAGGGCAGGACATCATCGACCAGTTTCTGGGAGAACACAGCCATCACCATTCCAAGGATGGCGATAACGAGCCCGATGGCTATACTGGCGCCGACCAAGCCATAATCCTCTCGGAGCAAATCCCGAATCCATTGTTTCTTCTTTCCTAAGACGGTTTCTTTCTTTACGAAACGTGCATTCGGCTCCAGCAAAAGGCACTTCCTGGTCCAGATTTCCGCCAGTTCCTCCTCTGTCATCTCTTTGATACCATCCCCCGGATCACTAATGACGAAACGGTCGTTCACATAGCCGTAACACACAACAAAATGCGACAATTTCTTATCAATAATAACCGCCAGGATACATGGCTTCCCGTGTTCTATGAGTTCCGAGATACCGTTGGCTTCCGCCCCCTGTGCGTCGAAACCCATGGTACCAGCCGCTTGATAGAGGCCAAGCAACGTTGTCCCGGTATTAGATGTCCCACTGATTTCCCGAAGATGAAGGACGGAGGATTCACCTCCATAATAGCGGATAAGCGACAATAGACAAGCCGCTCCGCAATCCGTGATATCATGTTGACGGACAAAACTCTCCTCGATTCTCTTTAGGTCCATTATTGCAAATCTTGAACAATCGTTCTGATGGGAGTCGCACCCATGTGGCGTTTCATCAATTTTCCATTCTCATCGTAAATGAAAAGCGCTGGCGGTCCCTTTATGTCAAACTGCTTATATGTGTCCGGCCAATCTTCTCGAATCACATAGGCATCAGGAATCGACTCCAGTGGATACTCCATTAGGAACTCCTCGACAGCCTCCGTCGAGGCAAGGGTGATGAACAGCCACTGGACGCTCCTAAACTCATTATGATGGGCCACAACTCCCTCCAGCTCCTTCCGGCAAAAGTCACATTCGGGATGGAAGAAAAACAGGGCAGTTCGCTTGGTCAAGTCAAGAAACTCAGATAAATCAAATGTGTCACCATAAAGTGTAAGAGCCCTTATTTCAGGTAATTGATTTACTCTTTCAAGTCGAGAGTTTCGCCTTGACGCTGCCCAGAAAAGAAGGCTAACCATACCCACGGCCAAAAAGCAGAGGGCCAACCGTGCAATATTCCTCCGTGTCATCCTAGGCTAGATACATCATCAAGAACATCAAAAACGCAACATAAAAGAGATACCCGACCCCATAAGTGGACATCACAAATAGAAACGACTTACCGTACTTCGTCCCGCATAGTCTCCCGACGAGCAACGACATCAAAACCCAATACAGAATCTCAAAGGCATTCACTGCAGACAAAGGCAACCGAACCCAAGGTTCAACATTCTTTCCCACAAGGAACATCAACGAAATACTTTCATTAAAAACCATTACCGTATTTGCTTCAACGCTCATACTAATGATGCATAGTATGACACTATAAAACAACATGACCGATTGCGCTATCGTAGCCACTCCCCACCATTCGCCAAATCGCCAACCACTCATCTCGATGAAGAAAAAACCACCAACAAACAAGCACGATGTCACAAGAAATAATCTAAAGAGAAGAAGTATCGGCAACAAAAGGAACGATAACCAGCGCATATGTTGATACCGTTCCAACAACGAAATCCTGGCTTCATCTCCAATGATGTCCAGATTCTGTATCTCCGGTAACAAAACGAATTCCTGCTGTAGAAAGGTGATTACGAACATCACACTTACATACAACAGGATTAAAGGGATGGTAACTTCTTTATCACAAATCTTCATTTATTCTTCAGTTTTTGATTTTTGCTTCTTCCTCACAAAAAGAGCTATCAAAAAAGAACAAATAAGGTTTAAAAGCAGAATCACTGCAATCACTCTAGAGTCCTTTATTATACCGAAAGGAATACATAGCGCTGCAATGCAGAGAACCGCTTGGCAATAAAGTAGTAATTTCATACGTTACCGAACAGCATCTGCAATTGCAGTCCCAATTGTATAAAGGCCACATGCTCCAGAAACACCAGCCAAAACTCCACTAAGCCAACCAACCGGATTCCACCAACTTGCAGCAATACCAATCCAGTATATTCCTTCACCCGCTACAACTACTGCACAGACATCCGATATGACTTCTTGTGCACTACCCGCGGCAGTATTAACCATCTCAAAAGTTGATAACTGTGTCATTTTAAAATGTTAGATTAATTAATACAATCATTTTTACTCAAAGACAACCCTAAAAGGGTCAACAAAGCTGACGAGATTAATAAAGCAGGAAACAGAACCCCCTCTTCAGGAGAAAGGCAATACTTGACAATGCTGCCAATCATAGTTGCCAAGCAACAAATGTAAGCTACAATTCTCAATCCAGTTAAGTTCTGATATCTTTGCTCTTTTTTACCCACGCGAATTAAAAGAACGATGGCAAGAGTGAATAAAATGGCAAAAACTACTACAGCGACAATAGGCACTCTATAAAAGCACATGAGAATAATGCTAGTAATCTCGATAATGGCAAGAATAGAAGCCAATAGTAAATTCACCCGCAATTGCATATTTATAAGTTCTAGAGTTCGATACTATTCCTCTTCTTTAAGCGAGGCAAGCCACTGTGCACAAGAGATACCGCCTGAAATATCCGTCACAATGTGGCCACCTGATATAGCGAGAATCGCACCAACGCCCCCAGTAGCACATGCTAAAGCGCAAAGAGAACCTACCCACCCCACAACTGAAGCCACACACCAAAAGCCAGGGCCCCCAGCTTCAATTTCGGACAATTGAGAACAAGACAATGTTTTCATAATAGCAAAAATACAATAATACCTACTCTATTTTGGCTTTTCGGTTTCCGCCTCTAATTACTATTTAACGACATTAGTGTCCACTAAAAATTATTAATCGTTCTTTGAAAATATTGAAAGTTAGGTAATTACAGTAGTATTTGAAACGCGCCGATTTGAAATTATCTTTGCCAGACTAACGTAGAATGGCACATGCATAACGGGAAATACGTGCTCGCGCAGCTTTTAGATTTCATTGATAAAGACGTATTCCTCAGAATATCAAACAAATACAATGGGAATCGCTATGTCAAAGACTTCACTTGCTGGAACCAGTTGGCGGTCATGGCCTTCGGACAACTGTCAAACTGTGAAAGTCTTCGCGATGTGGTCCTTGCAACGCAAGCTCATGCATCAAAAGCCTTTCATCTTGGCTTTGGCAAGTACGCCACCAGAAGCAACCTCTCCAAGGCAAATACGAAACGCGACTATCAGATCTTCGAAGAGTTTGCATACCGTGTCGTAAACGAAGCCCGAAGATGCAGAGCCGAAGATATCTTCAAATTGGGCGGTAAGGTATATGCCTTTGACTCAACAACCATAGAACTGTGCCTAGAGACGTTTAAATGGGCTGTTTTCAGGAAAATACAGCAGAAAGGCGGCATCATAGTTCACTCATTGTATGACCTTGAAACGCAGATTCCAACGTTCTTTCACATAACGGAAGCCAGGGTTCACGGCATGAATGCGATGGATGTAATCCCTTATGAGGAGAATGCCTTCTACATCTTCGATCGTAGTTACAATGACTTCAAACCCATGAAATGGACCAGAAGGTTCCCGGCCGGTTCAGGCATCCTTTCAGACTGCGTAGGTTATATGAACGGTCAGCAGACTAGGGAGAAGTATCCAGACAAGATACGCCGCATCTTCTACTGGGACCAAAAAGAGAACTAAAAGTTCATATTCTTTACTAACGTGCTGGATATCGGCCAAATGCAAGTCGCGGAGTTACACCGCCAGAGGTGGAATATCGAACTGTTCTTCAAGCGGTTGAAGCAGCATCTGAAGATAAAATAGTTCTGGGGTACTACCGAGAACGCCGTAAGAATTCAGATCTACTCTGCGATAACCGCCTATTGTATGATGGCAATTGTCCAGAAAAAGATGGGAATCAAACGGTCTATCTACGAGATGCAACAAATCGTAAGTGTCTCATTAACAGATACTTCACCTCTACAGGAACTGTTTGGAGTACCTAACAACAATATTGTCAAAGAGCAAAATAGTTTTGATGAACTTAGTTTGTTTTAAAAAGTTAAACCTTAAGGGTCCACAACTTTTAGTGGACAAAAATGATTTAACTGCAAAAGAAGCAAATGCAAATGAGAGCAACAAGAAAAAGCGTAGCGTATTTGTTCGCATGTGTAAAAATAGGATACGCTCACACAAATCCTTAAAAAGTCATATTCCAACACCTGGCAGATTCTCTCTAATTGTTTGACATCTATATTATCCTTGTGAAACAACTTGTAGGCATTCTCTCGCGAGCAGGGCAAAGCTCGCGCAAAATCGACCACAGTCATTTCACGCTACTTTACTACTTCCTTTATTCGCTGACCGATATGCATATTTTGTAATTTAGTCTATTTCGTTTATTTCGTCGGTTACCCTTTGCTCTATTGTGCGTCTTGCAAAGCATTTGACAGTTGTTCCTGTCAGTGTTTCCGTCTTTACTCCAAGCCCTAACATGGTCAGCGTCCATTTCTGATAGCATCCAGATTCGCATGCGGTTGAAACCATGTCCGATGGCACAGTATAGACAGTTTAAAATGCCCTTCCCCTCGGCTTTCGTCGTTTGCTCCCTGTAGGCGGCTTTCTTCGTGGGATCGTCAAACAAACGGACGCTAATCGGCTCGTAGTCCTTGTACTTCTTGCTCTCGACGGCGTAGTACGTGCTGATGAGGCGTTTCAGCCCCAGACGTTCGAAATTCTGGGCGAAGAAACGGGTAAAGTTGGACCACTCAGGGGCGTCGCACGGCAAGAGAATGGTCTTGTCGCGAAAGGTGTCCGGGTTATACTACAGGTAGGCGCTGAATAATAATTGGGGAAGAGCTGTGCTGCTGAACTTCCTCTCATCTGACCTCTACGAGCGCCAGGGCGCAGCCCAAACCAACTTCGCGCTCACCATACCGGCGCCGGAAAGCGACCTTGCCCAGGAACTTCTGAAGAGCCCGTATGATTTCACATTTCTGCCGGGAAAGGAGAGGTACCAGGAAGCTGAATTAAAAGATGCTCTGATTGATCACATCACCCGGTTTCTGGTCGAATTAGGCAAGGGCTTCTCATATGTTGGTAAGGAGTATCGCCTCGTTACAGGAGGGAAGGAAAAGTTCATCGATTTACTCTTCTACATCATTCCGCTGCATCGTTATTGCGTATTTGAGGTCAAGGTTACGGAATTCGATTTCCCGGATTTGGGGCAATTGGCTGGATATGTCGCCATGGTGGATGATCTTCTCAACACGGAAGTCGAGAAGCCGGCTATCGGTCTGCTGATTTGAAGAAATCGCTGCCGTCCCCGGAGGAAATTGAAAAAGGTTTACGTGACCTGTAAGCGGCAATTTGACAAGCTGTTACAAAATTTATGGGTGCATCAAAAAGGCACCCGTAAATTTTAGTATTCGTTGACTACCAGGATTTGCCGGTCACGCGATTGAGGAGCCCGAGGCGTCGAGCAGCGCGCGGCAGGCGGCGCGGTCAGCGGCGAGCTGCGCGGCGAGGCCGTCGAGCGAGTCGAAGCTGCGCATATCGCGCAGGTGCCGCCGGAAGCGAATCGAGAGGTCGAGGCCGTAGATGTCTTCGCTGAAGTCGAAGATGTTCGTCTCGATGATGTCGCCGACGTTTGTCATGCCCCAGTGGTGGGCGCCCAGCACCTCGACTTCCGTCAGGTACACGCCCTTCGCGGGGACCAGTTTCATCGGGTCGTAGAGGCGCAGGTTCGCCGTCGGGAAGCCCAGCTTCCGGCCCAGCTGCTTACCGCTCACCACCACGCCCCACAGACTATAAGCATATCCCAACATCCTCTCTGCATCCTCCACTCTCCCCTCTTCCAAAGCCCGCCTGATCTTTGTCGAACTCACAACGATATTCTTGTCGGTTGAAGCTGGAACCACCTCAACTGACATCCCCAGCGATTCGGCCAGGGGGCGGATCGCGTCGGGGCCGAGACAGTCGGAGCCGAGGCGGTTGTCGTAGCCGAGGACGAGCAGAGTGGCACCGAGCCGGTCGCGCAGGATGTCGCGGATGTAGTCCGCGGCGGTCAGGCGCGCAAAGGCGCGGTCGAAGGGCAGCGTCTCCACGCGATCGACACCAAGCCCGCGCAGCAGCGCCTCCTTCTCCTGCGGAGAATTCAGCAGGCGCAGGATGCGGGCATCCTGCTGCAGAACGGCGCGCGGGTGCTGTGCAAAGGTAACAGCAATCGCCTCCTCCCCCCGTTGCCGGGCAGAGGAGACGAGCGTCTGTATCACTTGGCGGTGTCCCAGATGGACGCCGTCAAAGAAGCCGGTGGCGACTACAGCCATTTGACCAGCGGGAAATCCTGACGGTGCGGCAGCAGCGGATTTTTCGGGAAGATACGCTTGGCCACATGGTACATACCGGTGTGCTCCGGCAGGAGCGCGGCCTCATAGGTGGCGACACCGTTCTCGTAGCTCGTCATCTGGAGTTCATCGACCTCCTGGACATGCATCGCGCCCTTGGCGTCCTGCGTCGTGAAGAGAATCTCCACGCCGACATCCTCGGGATGCAGGCGACCCAGATCCAGCACGACCTTGCTCTTGAGCATGTCGTTCTGCGACAGGACATAGGACGCATCCGGCTGCGTGCAGGACAGGACGCGGATGTTGTTCCACTCGGCGAGCACGCCCTGCTTCCAGCTCGCGATCTCGCGCGCCAGCTTCGCATTGTCGGCCGTCAGCTGCTTGAGGCGCTCGAACTGCGGCTCGTAGTACTGCTTGCAGTAGTCGTTCAGCATGCGGTTGGTCGTGAAATTGCAGGCCACCTGGGCGATGGTATTCTTGATATAG
Organism: Bacteroidales bacterium; assembly: GCA_016291185.1. The sequence goes on along the minus strand of JAEFAI010000020.1, from coordinate 22,033 downwards.
CCGACCCAGACGGGCGACAGTCCCAGATTCTTGTCCACGTCGTAGTAGGACGCGGCGATCTCATTCTCCAGGACCGCGTAGATTGTAGCGGCATCCAGGTCGTTCTGATAGTTGTTGTCATCGTAAGTACTCTCCAGCGGGAGTGCCCAGCCGGCACCCTCGCGGTAACCCTCAACCCACCAGCCGTCCAGCACAGAGAAGTGCATGACGCCGTTCATAGCGGCCTTCTCGCCGGACGTACCGGAGGCCTCCAGCGGACGGGTCGGGTTGTTCAGCCACACATCCACGCCCTGGACCAGGCGCTTGGCAAGCGTGATATCGTAGCCCGGGACGAAGATGATGCGACCCAGGAACCGGTCCTGCTTCGAGATCTCGACGATCTGCTTGATGAGGTCCTGGCCCATGCCGTCGGCCGGGTGCGCCTTGCCGGCGAAGATGAACTGCACCGGACGCTTGGGGTTGTTGACGATGGCGTCGAGCTTGTCGAGGTCGCTGAACAGCAGCGTGGCGCGCTTGTAGGTCGCGAAGCGGCGGGCAAAACCGATGGTCAGCACGTCCTCGCGCAGGCGCTCCTTGATCGTGACCACCTCGCGCGGCGTATAGTGCGCGCTCAGGATCGGATCGGAGAGGCGCTCGCGGATGGCGCGGATCAGCTCCTTCTTGAGGGTCTTGCGGACATTCCAGATCTCCGCGTCAGGCACGGTGTAGATGCCCTCGAAGCACTTCTTGTCGTAGTGGTGCGTCTGGAATTCAGGGCCGAACACCCTGGCGTGCAATTCCTTCCAGTACTTCGAAGCCCAGGTCGGATAGTGGACACCGTTGGTGACATAGCTGATATAGAGCTCCTCCGGGAGGTAGCCCGGATACATGTTCGCGAAGATTTCCTGGCTGACCTTGCCGTGCAGCATGGACACACCGTTGACGTTCTGCGCCAGGTTGGCGGCGAGGGTACTCATGGAGAACTTCTCATCAACATTGTCCGGGTCGATCTTGCCCAGGCTCATCATCGTGCGCCAGTCCACGCCCAGCAAGCGGGGATAGTGCCCGAGGCAGCGGCCGATCATCTCCTCCGAGAACGCATCGTGGCCGGCCGGAACCGGGGTGTGCGTCGTGTAGAGGCCCGCGGCGCGGATGATCTCCAGCGCCTCGGAGAAGGAGAAGTGGCGCTCCTGTACGCACTCGCGCATAAGCTCCAGGCCCGCGAAGGCAGCGTGGCCCTCGTTGTAGTGGTAGATCTGGGGATGCAGGCCCAGCGCACGCAGGGCGCGCACGCCGCCGATGCCCAGCAGGAGCTCCTGCTTCAGGCGGTTCTCCCAGTCGCCACCGTAGAGCTGGTGCGTGATCTCGCGGTCTTCCGGGCTGTTGGCTTCATAGTCGGTATCCAGCAGATAGAGGTCGGTACGGCCCACGGCGACCTTCCAGATACGCGCGGTCACGACGCGACCGGGCATCTGCATCTGAATGGTCTTCCAGGAGCCGTTCTCGTCCAGCACCGGCTCCGCCGGAATCTTCATGAAGTCCTGCGGCTTGTACTCAGCCACCTGGTTGCCCTGCGGCGTGAGCCGCTGGGTGAAGTAGCCGAAACGGTACAGGAGGCCGACCGCCACCAGATTGATGTTCATGTCGGAAGTCTCCTTGAGGTAGTCGCCGGCCAGGATACCCAGGCCGCCGGAATAAATCATCAGGGAAGTGTCCAGGCCATATTCCATGCAGAAGTACGCAACGGACGGGTCCGTGCGCTTCTCCTTCTCGGCCATGTAGGCGTTGAACTCCTTCATCACCTCGTCCAGGAGGGCGAGGAATTCGGCATCCTTGGCGAGCTCCTTGTATCTTTTCAGGCTGACCTGGTCGAGGATCACCATCGGGTTGTGGCCGGATTTGTGCCACAACTCGTAATCGACCGTGCGGAACAACGCCTTGGCGTTGTCGTTCCAGCACCACCAGAGGTTCTTGCACAGGGTCTCCAGACCCGACAGCTCCTCTGGCAGATGCCGCGTCACCATCACGCTCTTCCACACGGGCGCGGCAATTTCATAATTGTTCATCATACACTACTACTTTTATTTTTCAGCGATGGCGTTGTTCACGCGGATAATGAAATCGCTGAGTACATTCATATAGTTGATAAAGGCCTCGTACGGAGTGTCGTACGGGTTGAAGCGCTTGTGCACCTCCCCGTCGGAGAAGAACTTCGTACACATGTAATAGAGGTGGTCGCTCTCCTGCAGATGACCATAGTCGCCCCACAGGGCGGGGTCATCCAGAATGGCGAGCTTCTCCTCCAGGCCGTAAAGTTTGTTGAAGGCGTCCTGCTGGAGCTCGTTGCCCAGCCAGGCGGAGGTGTCGCGCTCCTCGTCCGCCCAGGAAATGGGCTGCGGCACGGACAGCTCGCCGACCGCCTTGTGCTTGGCGGCGGCGCGGCTCGGGGTCACGAATTCCATGTCCTTGTCCTTGGCGAGCAGGCCCGTCAGGGCCCGCATGAATTCGAAGATGCCGGTCTCGGAGCTCTGGTGCTCTCCAAAGGTCTCGTAGTCCATGAAGAGGTTCACGATCTCGCCTTCTGCGGAGCGCAGCCACTCCACGTACTTCTCCGCGGTCAGCGGCCACTCGTTCCAACCCCGGTCGGAGAAACGGAACGCGATGTCGTCGCTCATCGAATAGTTGCGGAGCAGGAGCTTCTGGCCCGGCTCAACGTCATTGCTGTAGATATAGTTGGGGTTCTTCCAGCCCATGATGTGGCGGGCACCCTCGGTGAGCATCGTCTTGAAGCCCAGGTCGTAAACTGCCTTACCGATGTTGTCGGCGTAGATCAGCTCGGTGTTGCGGAAGGTCGTCGGCGTCACGCCAAAATACTGCTCGATGGCTTCCTTGTGCTTGTTCACCTGGTTCACGAACTCCGGCCCGGAGATGAGCGAAGCCAACGAATGGTTGTACGTTTCGCAGAGGAACTCCACGCAGCCGGTCTGGGCCAGCGCACGGAAACTCTCGATCACCTCGGGGGCGTAGCGGTCGAACTGCTCCAGCGCGGAACCCGTGATGGAGAAGGCCAGTTTGAGCTTGCCCTTGTTCTTCGCGATGGACTCGAGCAGGAGCTGGTTCATCGGGAGGTAGCACTTCTGGGCAATCCGCTTGAGGATCGTGCGGTTGGCGAAATCGTCATAGTAGTGGGAGTCCTTGCCGATATCGAAGAAACGATACAGGCGGAGACGGGTAGGCTGGTGAACCTGGAAATATAGGCAGATTGACTTCTTCATAGGTTTATTCGTTGACTACTGATTCATACACTTTCTTGAGCTTCAGCGTGGCGTTGTTCCACTTCAGCGCGTTCACTTCGTCGAATCCCTGACGGTTGGCGAAATCCGACAGCGCCGGATACTGCAGCAGGGCATAAATGTCGTCGGCCATCGCATCCACGTCCCAGAAATCGACCTTGAGGGCGTATTTCAGCACCTCGGCGGCGCCGGACTGGTGGGAAATGATGGACGGGACGTTGGAGCGCATGGCTTCCAACGGGGAGATGCCGAAAGGCTCGGACACGGAAGGCATGATGTAAACGTCCGACAGGGCGAACATCTTCTGCACCTCCTGTCCGCGCAGGAAGCCCGTGAAGTGGAAGCGGTCGGAGATGCCCAGCCGCGCCACCTGGCGGATCGCGCGGTTCATCATGTCGCCGCTGCCGGCCATCACGAAGCGCACGTTCTTGGTCCGCTTGAGGACCTTGGCGGCCGCTTCGATGAAGTATTCGGGACCTTTCTGGAAGGTGATGCGGCCCAGGAAGGTCACCACCTTATCCCGCACGCCGCGATCGACCTGGAGATTCTCCCGGCCGCTGAAGTCCACGGCGTTGTGCACGGTCACGACCTTGGCCGGGTCGATGCCGTATTTATTGATGACGATGTTGCGCGTCAGGTCGCTGACGGTGACCACGCGGTCGGCCGCCTCCATGCCGCGCTTCTCGATGGAATAGACGCGGGAGTCCACCATATCGTCCGTGCCGCGGTCGAAAGACGTCGCGTGCACGTGGACGACCAGCGGCTTGCCGGACAGCTCCTTGGCGGCAATGCCCGCCAGGTAGGTCAGCCAGTCGTGGGCGTGGATCACGTCGAACTCACCGGCATGCTGCATCGCGATGGTACCGCCCACCTGGGCGTAGCGCGACACCTCCTCGAGAAGATTGGCGCCGTACTTGCCGGAGAACTTGAATTTCTGCCCGAAGCCGACGGTGGTTTCCCGCGTCTGCTCGCGCTTCATTTTTTCGATGGCTTCGAAATACTCGTCCGGATCGACATAGGGAACGATGTTCGAATCCACGTTGATGAATTTCACCTTGTCCAGGAACTCCTCGACCGTGTCGCTGACATGCTGTACGGCGACATCGCTCGCATTCAGAATGGTGGCGCAGCTCTGGTCCTCGTCTCCCGACGCGGACGGCATCACGAAGAGGGTCTCCACGCCGTTATGGGCGAGACCTTTCACGATGCCCTCGCAGGCTGTACCGAGGCCACCGGCGATGTGAGGCGGGAATTCCCAGCCGAACATCAAAACTTTCATTACTTACCCTCCTTGTATTTATCCAACATATACTCGATAGTGAGGAGCGCCGCCGTACTGAGTGCGGAGGAAATGGCGCCGTGCGGCTCGTGAGGGGGATCTCCGTCGTAGAGCTCGGAGAAGGCGCCGACGCCGTGCTTGCTCAGGTCGGCATAGAAGCCCTCGATCAGCCACTCGGCCCGCTTCCAGAAGGCGGGGCCCTTGATCTTGAAACTTATTTCCACATAGGGGCGGAGCAGGAACGGGCGCGTGCTGCCGCCGTGGTATGCGAGATCGCGCTCGCGCTGGGGGCCTTCGTACACCCCCTTGTAGTAGGCGTCGCGCGGCGACAGGGTACGGAGGCCGCGCGCCGTCACGAGTTCATTGTCAATGATACGCAGGATCGACGGGACTAGCGCCTCGTCCACCGGCGAATACGGGATGGCGATCGCGAAGAGCTGGTTCGGGCGGATCTCCATGTGCTGGCCCGCGTTGTCCACGTAGTCGGCCAGGCAGCCGTACTCATCGTTCCAGAAGGTCGGCTGGTAGGTCGCCTTGACCAGATCGCGAATGGCGGACCACTTCTGCACGAAGGTGCTCTTCTTGGGGCCGAAGCGGGTCTCCATATCAACGGCGAAGCAGATCGCGTTGTACCACAGGGCGTTGGTCTCCACCTGGTAGCCGGCCCGCTCGGTGACGGCCCGGCCGTCGATGTAAGCGTTCATCCAGCTCAGGGCCACGCCGTCCTTCTGGGCCCACAACAGGCCATTGGGCTGCATGGACACCTCGGCACGCACGCCCGGGAGGTAACTCTCGATGACACCGCGCACGATGATGCCGTAGTTCTTCCACACCTTCTTCGGATCGGCACCGTACTCGATGTAGTCCTGCAAGGCCGTGATCAGGGCCAGCGGCGCTTCCACCTGGGTGGTACGCATGAACAGGCGCTCCTGCTCGTCGGCGATCAGGTTGTCCAGGATCTCCTCGAACTGCTTCGGGTCGTTCAGGCCATAGAGCGTCAGGCCCGGCAGGGCAATCAGCGTCTCGCGCAGCAAGCCCGTGTAGAGCCAGGAGTATCCGGCATTGATGCGCCGGCGGTTGTTATGGTTGGTGATCAGCGTGTCCGCACAGCGGCGCAGCTGATCCCGGTAGCTCGTGATTTCGCCGGCGGATTTTACGCAGGCGTTGAAGCGGGACTTGAACTCCGTGGGGACCTCCTCCTGGATGGACGCGGAGAAGACCAGAGACTCGCCCGGCTTGAGACGCGCCTCGAACCAGCCGGGAACCAGCAGGTCCTCCCGGCAGTTGTAGCCGCGGCGATACTCGTCGGAGTACGTCACGCCCTTGTTCCAGTACGGGTTCTGAACGAAAATGGCACTCTTGTCACTGACCTGCATACTCAGGTCCGGGAAGCTCTCGTACATGCAGTAGGAGACGCCGCCCGGAATCTCGGTCCCGGCGGTGTTGGCCTGCGGATTCTCTTCGGTGAGCGCATGGATGTTGCGGAAAGCCAGGAAAGGACGCAGCTGCAGCACGACCGGAGTCGGGCTCTCCAACAGCTCGTACTTAATAAGCACCTGGTCGCGGTCCTGCGCCAGCACGATGCTCTTGCGGAAGAGGATCTCGCCCACCTTGCAGGTGATCTGCGGCACGGGATCCGCGCTGAAATCCACCACGTATTTATGGCCGCGCGGCTCGTACATGTCGCCGTAGCAATGGATACCGAGGTTGAACTGCTTGCCGTTCACGATCAGGGTTTCGTCCACATCCGACAGCAGCAGGAAACGGTCTCCGCCGAAACGGTCCAGCGTGACCGCCAGCAGACCGTGGTAGCGGCGGGTGTTGCATGTGACGATGGTCGTGTTGCAGTAGGCGCCGGTCTTGTTCGCACACAGGATCTCCCGCTTGAGCGAATAGGACAGATTGACCAGCTCGGACTTGTTGAACTTCAAGAAAGCCATATCATCAGGTTTAATTAATTTTCTTCAACACCAGGGCCACCCGGCTGGGCAGATACAGCGACAACCATCCGTCCACGGTGGCGTGGCGCTCATCCGCTCCCAGCCTCGAGAATCCGCCATACGCCGGCTCATCGGAATTGAATGCCATCGCATACGTTCCCTCCAGCGCCTGGAAACGGAAATCCCCGAATGAGGCAGTGGGGTTGAAATTAAATGCAAATATACTATTTCCCCGGCTGAAAATCAAGACTTTTCGCTCTTCGTCAACATATAGTTGACGCAGCTCGCCGGAGAGGACGCGCTCCTGTTTGACGTAATGAATCATTTTTGCGTCGAAAGCTTGCAGCCCGCCAAAGCGGAGCCGCTCGTCGTCCGCAATGGACCAGAGCCGCCGTGCGTGCGCGAAAGACCAGCCGTTCCCTTCCCGCGGGAAATCGATCCACTCGGGGTGACCGAACTCGTTGCCCATGAAGTTGAGATAGCCTCCGCCGCAGGTCGCCAGGGTCACCAGGCGGATCATCTTGTGCAGCGCCACGCCACGGTCCACGAGCAGGTTCTGCGAGCCTTTCTCCATGGACCAGTACATGTCCTTGTCGATCAGACGGAAAATGATGGTCTTGTCCCCCACGAGCGCCTGGTCGTGGCACTCGGCATAAGACACCGTGTGTTCGTCGGCGCGCTTGTTGGTCAGCTCCCACCAGATGCCGCCCATGCTCCACTGCTCGTCCGGGAGCTCTTTGATCCACTTGATCCAGTGGTCGGCGATGCCCATCGCCATGCGGAAATCGAAGCCCACGCCGCCCGCCTCGAAAGGGGCGGCCAGACCCGGCATACCGCTCACGTCCTCGGCGATCGTAATCGCCTCGGGATCAATCTCATGAATGAGCTGATTGGCGAGCGCCAGATAGCTGACGGCGTTCTCATCGACCCCCTCGTTGAAGTAGCAGTCGTAGTTGCCGAAATCGCGGCCCAGACCGTGGTCCCAGTACATCATGCTCGTGACGCCGTCGAAGCGGAAACCGTCGAGGTGGTACTCTTCCATCCAGTATTTGCAGTTGGACAGCAGGAAATACTTCACTTCGTCCTTGCCGTAGTCGAAGCAGCGGGAGTCCCAGGCCGGATGGTAGCCTTGAACGCCTTTGTAGAAGTAGAGATCTTCGCGACCGTCCAGCTTGGAGAGGCCCTCGGCCTCGTTGCTGACGGCGTGCGAATGCACGATATCCATGATCACGGCGATGCCGCGGCGATGCGCGTCGTCCACCAGCGCCTTGAAGTCTTCGGGCGTGCCGAAACGGGAGCTCAGGGCGAAGAAATTGGACACCTGGTAGCCGAAGGAACCGTAGTAGGGATGCTCCTGCAAGGCCATAATCTGCAGGACATTGTATCCCAATTTAGCGACTCTCGGAAGCACGTCGCGCCGGAAGTCTTCGAAACTTGCGACCCGCTCCTGCTCGCCGCTCATGCCGATGTGGCACTCGTAGATCAGCGGATGCGGACGCTTGCCCGGCTTGCGGCCGGTCCACTGATAGGGCTCGGCCGGCGCCCAGACCTGCGCCGAGAAGATCTTCGTCTCGGGGTCCTGCACCACGCGGGTCACGTAGGCGGGCAGGCGCTCGGCGCCGCCGCCCGGCCACTCGATCCAGAGCTTGTACAGCTCCCGGTGACGCAGGAAGAGCTCCGGCAGGCGCAGCTCCCAGTTCCCGTTTCCGACAGGTTTAAAGGCATACGCGTCGGTGCGCTTCCAGTTGTTGCATTCGCCGATCAGGAAGATCCGGGTGGCATTGGGCGCCCACTCCCGGATCACCCACTCGTCCTTCTCCTTGTGGAGCGGATAGTAGATGTGGTTGTTGACCGCCAGGCTCAGCGGCCCCTCGCCCGCCAGCTTGCGGCGATCAGAGAGGATGCGCTCGTGGCGGGCATCGATGGCGCCCCGCTGCGGCGCCAACCAGGGATCGGTCTGGTAGATTTTTGGGATCATAGGCTCTCGGTTTTTTGTCTGACCGTGCGCAGGTACTCGCGGCAGCAGCCGATCAGCTCGTCCGACTGCTTGATCAGGCGCTCGATTTCGTCGAGCCCCGTTGCGGGGTCCTCCACCCGGGCGGCGATCTTCTCCAGTTCGGCAATCGCCTCGTTATAGTCGAATTCCTTCATATACGTCATTCTATTCGAGATTCCGGGTCAAGCCCGGAATGACGAAAGGGCTATTGTGCGACGGCCTCTACCGTGCCGTCGGCAAACATCAGTTTAAACTTCGTGCCCGAGGGCAGCTGCCGGGCGGACTTAACCACCACGCCCTGCGCATCGGCGACCAGCGTGTACCCGCGCGCGAGGACACCCCGCGGGTCGGCGGAGCGGATGCGCTCGCCCAGCGACAGGATGCGCTGCTCCATGGCGGCGAGGTGCGCCGCGAAGGCCATCCGCAGACGGTTGCCATAGGAGCTGATGCGCTCGTCCTCAGCGGCGAAGGCGTCGATGAAGCGGTCGGCGAGTGCCGTGGGCGTCTTGACGGCGTCGAAAGCCACGCGGTCGGCGACATGCACATCGCGGTCGTGGCCGATGGCCGTATAGACCGGGACCGGGCAGTTCGCGATTGCGAAACAGAGACCGTAGTCATCGAAGCAGGCCAGGTCGAGCGCCGAGCCGCCGCCGCGCAGAATCAGCACGGCATCGAAGGGCTCGGGGGCGCATTCCACGCGCTCCAGCGCGTCCACGATACTCGCCGGGGCCTCCTCCCCCTGCATCGTCGCCTCGAAGAGCTCCGGCGCGAAGACGAAGCCGTAGGCGTTCTCCTCCAGGTGACGCCGGAAGTCGCCGTAGCCCGCCGCGTCCCGCGCGGAAATCACCGCCAGGCGGTAGGGCAGCAGCGCCGGCTCGAGCTCCTGCTGCTTGTCCAGCAGGCCGTCCGCCTCCAGCTTTTCCAGCGTGCGGCGGCGCTGCAGTTCGGCGGCTCCGAGGGTGAAGCGCGGCTCGATCTCATCGACCGTCAGGGAGAGGCCGTAGAGCTCGCTGTAGCTCACCTGCACGCGCAGCAACACCTCCATCCCCGGGGCCAGATCGCCGCCCGTCGCTTCGCGGAAATAGGCCCGCAGCGGTGCAAACCGGCTCCGCCAGATCACGGCCTTGGCCTTCGCCACGATGCGACCCTGCTCGCTCTGCGCGAGATCGAGGTAACAGTGGCCGTTGGCCTTGGCCTGCACGGAGGCGATTTCCGCCCGCACCCAGACCCGCTCCGGGAAGGAAGATTCGATCTCCTCCCGCAACTGGGACTGCAATTCAAGCAGGTCTATGTACTCACGATCCATATCCCTACAAAAATAGACACAAAATTCATATTTTCTAGCGGATTTTTGGTGCAGAAAATCCACAAAGAATTACTATCTTTGTCTGATTTTAAGCGTTGCATTGTATGAAGATTTCCGAGGCCGTGTTTGCAGGCAGCAGCACCCGGATCTCACAGAAGCCTAAGCGTAAATTGCCGGAGTTCGCCTTCATCGGAAGGTCCAATGTCGGCAAGTCCTCGCTTATCAACTCTCTGTGCGGGAACCGCAAGCTTGCCATGACCTCCTCCACCCCGGGCAAGACCAAGGTGGTCAACCACTTCCTCATCAACGACAGCTGGTACCTGGTGGATCTCCCCGGCTACGGCTACGCGAAGGTGGGGCAGAAAGGCCGGGAGGAGCTGGCCGCCGTGATTCAGGATTATATCCTGCATTCGGAAGAGATGGCCCTGCTCTTTGTCCTGATCGATTCGCGCCACGACATCGGCCGCATCGACCTTGACTTCCTCTCGGAGCTCGGCGAGCACGGGATCCCCTTCGCCCTGATCCTGACGAAGTGCGACAAGCAGGGGCCCAACGTGCTGGCCGCCCAGATCGAGCGGGACCGCGAGATCCTGCTGCAGCAGTGGGAGGAACTGCCGCCCCTGTTCTGCAGCTCTTCGCAGACCCACCGCGGCAAGGAGGAAATACTGGATTACATCGACAATATACTCAACACACTATGATACACACCCATCGTTTGGAATTATTCGCCTGCAGAGCCTCCGAGAACTTTGCAAAACAGGTCATTGACCACCTCAACCAAATCAAATCCCCCGAAGAGCCCGAAGTGCATCTGGGAGAGCTGGAGGTTACCCCCTTCAGCGACGGCGAATTCCAGCCGCAGTATGCCGAAAGCGTCCGCGGCGCCTCCGTCTATATCCTGCAGTCGACCATTCCCCCGGCAGACAACCTGATGGAGCTGCTGCTCGCCATCGACGCCGCCAAGCGCGCCTCCGCCGACGAAGTGGTGGCCGTGATGCCCTATTTCGGCTGGGCCCGCCAGGACCGCAAGGACCGTCCGCGCGTGGCCATCGGCGCCAAGCTCGTCGCGAACCTGCTCCGCGCCGCCGGTGCGGACCGCGTGATGACCTGCGACCTGCACGCCGGCCAGATCCAGGGCTTCTTCGACATCCCGGTGGACCATGTGTACGCCAGCAAGGTGTTCATCCCCTACATCCGCGACCGCAAGTTCAAGGACCTCGCCATCGCCGCGCCTGACATGGGCGGCGCCAAGCGCGCCAACGTCTATGCCCGCGAGCTGATGTGCCCGGTGATCATCTGCCACAAGACCCGCGAGCGCGCCAACGTGGTCGGTTCCATCACCGCCATCGGCGAGATTGAGGGCAAGGACATCATCATCGTGGACGACATGATCGACACCGCCGGCACGCTCTGCAAGGCTGCCGAGGTGCTGATGCAGCGCGGCGCCAACAGCGTGCGCGCCTGCGCCACCCACGGCCTGCTCTCCGGCGGCGCCGTCGAGCGCATCCACGACTCCGCCCTGCAGGAAGTCTTCATCACGGACACCATCCCGCACCCGGAGCTCGCGAACGATCCCAAGATCCGCATCGTGTCGATGGCCGAGGTCTTCGCCTCCATCATCTACAAGGTGTACAATTACGAATCCATCAGTCCGGACTTCGTCCATTAGTCGTCTATGTGGCCCGTCTTCCTCGCTGTGCTTGTACTCGTCGGGCTCTGTGTCCTCGGACTCGGAGTCAACATCCTCTTTTTCAAGAAGGAGTTCCCGAAGTACGATGTCGGGTCCAACGAGGAGATGCGCCGCCGCGGCATCCGCTGCTTCAAGGACGAGGACGCCGCCCTGCACGGCAAGCCCTGCCAGGGCCAGCAGTCTGACGCCTGTCAGGACTGCCAGTTTTATAATCGTCATTCCGGGCTTGACCCGGAATCCCAAAACCTATAGCCTATGAGTCTCGTTGCCATCGTCGGCCGACCCAATGTCGGCAAATCCACCCTCTTCAACCGCCTGGTCGGTATGCGCCAGGCCATCGTTGACGACACCGCAGGTGTGACCCGCGACCGTCATTACGGCCGCTGCGAATGGTGCGGCCGGGAGTTCTCCGTCGTGGACACCGGCGGCTACACCACCAACTCCGACGACGTCTTCGAGTCGGCCATCCGCTCGCAGGTCCAGATTGCCATCGACGAGGCGGACCTCGTGCTCTTCATGGTCGAGGCGGCCACCGGCATCACGGACTACGACGCCGAGATCGCGGACATCCTGCGCCGCAGCAAGAAGCCCGTCGTGCTCTGCGTGAACAAGGTGGACTCTGGCGAAAAGATGTTCGACTCGTACCAGTTCTACTCCCTCGGCCTCGGCGAGCTGTACAGCATTTCCGCGGCCAACGGCAGCGGCACCGGCGACCTGCTGGACGCCGTGGTGGCCGCACTGCCCGAGGAGACGGAGCAGGAGGACCCGCACGCCGGACTCCCCCGTATCGCCATCGTGGGCAAGCCGAACGTCGGCAAATCCTCGCTGACCAACGCCCTGCTCGGCCAGGAGCGCAACATCGTCACCCCCGTGGCAGGCACCACGCGCGACGCCATCGAGACCTACTACAACAAATACGGCCACGAGTTCATGCTCGTGGACACCGCCGGCATCCGCCGCAAGACCAAGGTCCATGAGGACCTGGAATTCTATTCCGTGATGCGTTCCATCCGCGCCATCGAGCACGCCGACATCTGCATCCTGATGATCGACGCGACCACCGGCATGGAGGCGCAGGACATGAACATCTTCAACCTCATCGTCAAGAACCGCAAGGGCTGCGTAGTCGTGGTCAACAAGTGGGACCTCTTCATCAAGGATTCCAACACGCTGCGCGACTACAGCGAGTCGCTCAAGGAGCGCCTGGCCCCGTTCAACGATATCCCCGTCATCTTCACCTCCGTCGTGAAAATGCAGCGCATCCAGGACGTGCTGGACGCCGCCACGCAGGTCTATGCCAATTATTCGCAGAAGATCCCCACGGCCCGCCTCAACGAAGCGCTACTGCCCGTGATCGAGGAGACGCCGCCGCCGGCATGGAAGGGCAAGTACGTGAAGGTCAAGTACATCACGCAACTTCCGACCAGCTTCCCGGCCTTTGCCTTCTTCTGCAACCTCCCGCAATACATCAAAGACCCTTACAAGCGCTTCCTGGAGAATCAGCTCCGCAAGCACTTCAACCTGACCGGCTGTCCCGTACAGATTTACTGCCGGCAGAAATAACCCACCATACTACCATGCCCAGAGTCATCACCTTCGGCGAGATTATGCTTCGCCTTTCCACCCCTGGCTACCTCCGGTTCGGCCAGGCCCGCCAGTTTGACGCCACCTTCGGCGGCGGCGAGGCCAACGTGGCCGTCTCGCTGGCCAACTACGGCATCGACGCCGCGTTCGTCACCCGCCTGCCCGACAACGACATCGCCAAGGCCTGCATCAAGGACCTCCGTTCCTATGGCGTAGATACCTCCAAAATCGTTTTCGGCGGCGACCGTGTCGGTATTTATTTCCTCGAGACCGGCGCCGTGGCGCGCCCGAGCAAGGTCGTCTATGACCGTGCCGGCTCCGCCATCGCCACCATCCAGCCGGGCATGATTGACTGGAAGAAGGTCTTCGAAGGCGCCGACTGGTTCCACTGGACCGGCATCACGCCCGCCCTCAGCCAGGGTGCGGCGGACGTCTGTCTGGAGGCCATCAAGGCCGCTAACGCCCTCGGCGTGACGGTCAGTTGCGACCTGAACTACCGCAAGAATCTCTGGAAATACGGCAAGACCGCCGGCGAAGTGATGCCCTCGCTCGTGGAGGGCTGCGACGTCATTCTCGGCAACGAGGAGGACGCCGACAAGGTCTTCGGCATCAAACCCGAGGGCTTCGACGTGACCGCCACCGGCGGCGCGATCGACCAGGGCCGCTTCCGCAGCGTGGGCGAGCAGCTGATGAAGCGTTTCCCGCGTGCGAAGAAGGTCATCATCACCCTGCGCGGCTCCATCAACGCCAACCACAACACCTGGGGCGGCGTCCTCTGGGACGGCGCGAAGCTCTACGAATCCCCGCGCTACGACATCACCCACATCGTGGACCGCGTGGGCGGCGGCGACTCCTTCATGGGCGGGCTCATCTACGGCCTGCTCAGCTACCCGGGCGACGACCAGAAGGCGCTGAACTTCGCCGTGGCCGCCTCCTGCCTCAAGCATACCATTTTCGGCGATTACAACCAGGTCACCGTGGCCGAGGTCGAGAACCTGATGAAGGGCGACGCCTCCGGCCGCGTAGCAAGATAAAGTTATGGCAAAATACGACAAACTCCAGGTCCTCGCGACCATGCAGCAGACCGGCCTCGTGCCGGTGTTCTACCACGCCGACGCCACCATCGCCAAGCAGGTGCTCAAGGCCTGCTACGACGGCGGGGTCCGCGCCTTCGAATTCACCAACCGGGGTGATTTCGCACAGGAAGTGTTCGCAGAACTGGTCAAATATGCCGCCGCCGAGCTCCCGGGCATGATCCTGGGCATCGGCAGCGTGGTCGATCCCGCCACCGCCGCCCTCTACCTGCAGCTCGGCGCCAACTTCGTGGTCGGCCCCGTCTATAATCCCGCCGTCGTGCCGGTCTGCAACCGGCGCCTCGTCCCCTACTGCCCGGGCTGCGGCAGCGCGAGCGAGGTGAGCGCGGCCCAGGAGGCCGGCTGCGACCTCTGCAAGGTCTTCCCGGGCGACGTGCTCGGACCCGCCTTCGTGAAGGGCCTGCGGGCCCCCATGCCCTGGAGCCGCCTGATGGTCACCGGCGGCGTGAAGCCCGAGCGGGCCAATCTGGAAGCCTGGTTCAAGGCCGGCGTGACCTGCGTCGGGATGGGCTCCAACCTCTTCCCCAAGGACGTCGTCGCCGCCGGCGACTGGCCCCGCATCACCGCCCTCTGCCGGGAAGCCCTGCAGATCATTCAAGAAGTACGATAACCACACACCATGTCTACCACTCAGCAGAAACTAATGACCAACTGGCGCTGGTGGCTGTGCTCGCTACTCTTTGTGGCGACCACGGTCAATTACCTTGACCGCCAGGTTCTTTCCTTGACATACGAGGAATTCATCAAACCCGAATTCCACTGGACGGATGCCAACTACGGCACCATCACCTCCTTCTTCTCCATTTTCTACGCCGTCTGCTGCCTCTTCGCAGGCAAGTTCGTGGACTGGATGGGCACCAAGAAGGGATATCTCATCGCCATCGGCGTCTGGTCGTTCGGCGCGTGCCTGCACGCCCTGTGCGGTTGGGGCACCGCCCGCCTGACCGGTTTGGACGGGACGGGGGCACTCGCCGCGCTCGAAGTGGGCAGCAATGTCGCACTCGCCGTCTCCACCACCTCTGTCTATCTGTTCCTGCTCTGCCGGGGCATCCTCGCCCTCGGCGAGTCCGGCAACTTCCCGGCCGCCATCAAGGTGACGGCCGAATATTTCCCGAAGAAGGACCGCGCCTTTGCGACCTCCATCTTCAACGCAGGCGCCTCCGTGGGTGCCTTGGCCGCACCGCTGCTGATCCCGCCCCTCGCCGTCAAGTTCGGCTGGGAGTGGGCCTTCATCATCATTGGCGGCCTGGGCTTCATCTGGATGTTCTTCTGGGCCTTCATGTACGAGAAGCCGGAGAAGAGCCCGCGGGTGAACGAGGCCGAGCTGGCGTACATCCATCAGGATGATGGAGATTCGCCGGTCAAGGCTACCCCAGAAATCAAAGATTTCCGGGGGCCCCAGCAACCGGCGAATGACGAGCCGTCCATCCCCTTCGTCCAGTGCCTGCGCTACCGCCAGACCTGGGCCTTCATCTCCGGCAAGTTCTTCACCGACGGCGTGTGGTGGTTCTTCCTCTTCTGGGCGCCCTCCTATTTCAGCAACCAGTTCGGCGCACCCGCCACATCCCCGCTGGGCCAGGCCCTGATCTTCACGCTCTACGCCATCGTCACGGTGGTGTCCATCGTCGGCGGTTACCTGCCGAAGGTCTTCGTCGAGAAGAAGGGTATGAACCCCTACGCGGGCCGCATGCTCGCGATGCTCATCTTCGCCTTCTTCCCCATCGCCGCGCTCTTCGCGCAGCCGCTGGGCATCAACCTGAACTCCGCCTGGTGGCCGGCCATCCTGATCGGTCTCGCCGGAGCGGGCCACCAGGCCTGGAGCGCCAATCTTTATTCCACCATCGGCGACATGTTCCCGAAGAGCACCATCGCCTCCATCACCGGCATCGGCACGACGGCCGGCGGCATCGGGTCGATGATCATCCAGAAAGTGGCCGGCAACCTCTTTACGCATGCGGAAGAGGCGGGCGCCGCGTTCCGCTTCCTCGGCTTCGAGGGCAAGCCGGCCGGCTACTTTGTGATGTTCTGCTTCTGCGGCGTCGCCTACCTGATCGCCTGGACCATCATGAAATCCCTCGTCCCGAAGTATAAGCCCATAGAATTATAATGAAAATCAACCTCATCCAAACCGATATCGTCTGGGGCGACCCGCAGACCAACTGCGCCCACCTCGACAAGTTGCTCGCGAACGCCGAGCCCGCTGACCTTTACGTCCTTCCGGAGATGTTCTCCACCGGCTTCGCCACCCTGCCGAACGCCACGGTCGAGCACGAGCCCGCCGCAGGCCTCGCCTGGATGCAACGCAAGGCCGCGGAGCTGCACGCCGCCATCGCCGGCAGTATCGCGCTGGAGATTCGCCGATCGGAGTCGGCGAATGACGAGGAGGTCGTCGGGAATGACGGGGAGGCCGTCGGGGATGACGGGAAGGCCAAGTGCGTGAACCGCTTTTATTTCGTCCGCCCGGACGGGACCTACGAGCAGTACGACAAGCGCCACCTCTTCGGCTACGGCGGAGAAGGAGAACGCTTTATGGCCGGACAGGAGCGCGTCATCGTCAAGTACCTGGGCGTCCGCTTCCTGCTGGCCGTGTGCTACGACCTGCGCTTCCCGGTGTGGCTGCGCAGCCGCGACGACTACGACGTGATGCTGCTCGTCGCGAGCTGGCCCGACGTGCGCCGCTTCGCGTGGGACACGCTCGCCCGCGCCCGCGCCATCGAGAACGCCTGCTACGTCGCGGCGGTCAACCGCGTCGGCACCGATCCCGCCTGCACCTACAACGGCGGCACCGCCTGGATTGGCCCGTACGGCGAGACGCTCGCCGAGGCGGCCGACGGCCGCGAGGGCGTCGTCAGCGGTGAGATCGACCTCGCCCACATCGCCACCTACCACACCAAATTCCCCGTCCTCTCCGACGCGGACAGCTTCGAACTGGGAATCTAGTCACTTAGTCGATCAGGGCGTTCTTCTCGACGGTCCAGCCTTCGCGCTGCGACAGACCGCAGGCCTCGCCCTGGAACATCTTGGCGGCTTCGGCGTCGCCCTTGAGCTGCCACTTCAGCCACGCAATGGCCGGGACGGTGAACTCGCCGCCGTGCGCCTCGCGGTAGGTGCCGCCGTGACCAACCGGGTAGTTGGCCGCAAAGGCCGGGACCTTGCTGATGCGGTGGAAGTCATCCATACCGTTCTCGTAGGCGATATCGGTCTCGCCACCCAGAATATATATAATAGGAACCTGAATATCCTGAAGCTTCTCCTTCTCAGGCATCGGCATGCCGGGGACGGCGCCGGCCGGGTTGGAGAACAGGCCGCTGTTGCAGATCATGAGAGTCTTGATGCGCGGGTCGGCGGAGTTGTCGAGGGTCTGCAGGCCGCCGCAGGACATGCCGGCCGCTGCGATGGCGTTCACGTCGATGCGTCCGTAGTACGGGCTCTCCTTGTCGGCATTCTGCGCGATAGCCCAGTCGATGGACTCGATCTGCTGGGCAGAAGTGGACTGCGGACCACGATACGGTTTTTCTTCCATCGGGATGTATCCGGTGGCGATCACGAGGAACCCCTGCGAAGCGATTTCATTGAGGAACTTGAAATGCTCCCACGGAGAATTGGTGCAGGCACCGTTGCCCCACACGAGCACGGGCAGCAGGTTCTTTTTGCCGAAGGCGGAGAGGTCCTGCGGGGCGAAGATGGTGTGCGCCTCGAGCGTCGGATCCTCAAGCATCAGCACCTTGACGGGGCCGGTGCCGCCGTCTTCGACAACCAAGGACTGGGTGGCGTTCGGAGCCACCGGCTTAGGGGTACACGCGACCAGCGCGAGGGCGCCGGCCATCAGGAAGAAGGAAAACTTTTTCATGAAATGATGGATATTAGTTGTTGCAAAAATAATCATTTACAATGGATTCGGCAAGAAACGAGATTCGCCGGACAGAGCCGGCGAATGACGTTTGATATGAGATCCCCGATCAGGTCGGGGAGGACGTTTAAAATGGGATGACGATCAAGTCCTAGAAGACTTCCTCAACGGGCTCCTTGAAGTCGTCGAAGGACGGGGCGGGAGCATCGGTGCGCGGGCCGTTGTTGTGGCGCGGGCGGTTGTCGTGACGGTTGTCACGGCCACCTTCGCGACGCTCGCCACCGCGACGCTCGTCGCGGCCACGGCCACCCTCCCGGCGATCACCACGGCGGTCGTCACGACGGTCGCCACGGTCACCACGCTCGCCACGGGGACGGCGCTCCGGCTCCTTGTAGCCTTCCGGCTTCTCGGTCAGAGCACGCATGGACAGGCGCATCTTGCCGGTCTTGGCGTCGATCTCGAGGAGCTTGACATCGACCTCGTCGCCGACGGACAGGACGTCCTCGACCTTCTCGGTCTTGTTCCACGCGATCTCGGAGACGTGCAGCAGGCCTTCCTTGCCCGGCAGGATCTCGATGAAAGCGCCGAACTCGAGGATGCTCACGACCTTACCGTGATAGACGGTGCCGACCTCAGGGACAGCGCAGATACCCTTGATCCAGTCGAGGGCCTTCTGCATGTTGTCAGCGTTGTCGGATGCGATATCCACCACACCTTCGGTGAGGTTGGTGCCAGGGATCGGCTCCTCGTCAATGTTGATGACGCAACCGGTCTCTTTCTGAATCTTCTGGATGGTCTCGCCGCCCTTGCCGATGACCGCGCCGATGAACTCGGCAGCGATGCGGAGCTGGACGATGCGCGGCACGAACGGCTTGTAGTCCGCACGCGGCTCGCTGATGGTCTTCATCATCTCGCCCATGATGTGCATACGGCCCTGACGAGCCTGCTCGAGGGCTTTCTCGAGGACCTCGTAGGACAGGCCGTCCACCTTGATATCCATCTGGGTGGCGGTGATACCGTCGGCGGTACCCGTGACCTTGAAGTCCATGTCGCCGAGGTGATCCTCGTCACCGAGGATATCGGTCAGGATGGCGTAGCGGTCGTTCGGGTGCACCTCGTCGGTGATGAGGCCCATGGCCACACCGGCCACCGGCTTCTTGATCTTCACGCCGGCGTCCATGAGGGCGAGGCAGCCGCCGCAGACGGAGGCCATGGAAGAAGAACCGTTGGACTCGAGGATATCGGAAACGACGCGCACGGCGTACGGGTTCTCGGGAGCCATGGGGATGACGGGCTTGAGGGCGCGCATCGCCAGGTTGCCGTGGCCGATCTCGCGACGGCCGGGGCCGCGCTGCGGCTTGGCCTCGCCGGTGGCGAACGGCGGGAAGTTGTAGTGGAGCACGAACTGCTGGTCCTCCTGGATCAGCACCTCGTCCATCTCCTTCATATCCATCTTGGTGCCGAGGGTGACGGTCGCGAGGGACTGCGTCTCGCCGCGGGTGAAGATGGCGGAGCCATGGGCGCAGGGGAGGTAGTCCACCTCGCACCAGATCGGACGGACCTGGTCGCAGACGCGGCCGTCCAGACGGATGCCCTCGTCGAGGATCATGTTGCGCATGGCTTCCTTCTCCTCGGCGTGGTAGTAGCGCTCCACGAGCGGGGTCTTCTCTTCGAGCTGCTCCTCGGGAATGGTGGCGAGGAACTCCTCCTTGATGGCCTTGAAGCCTTCCTCACGCTCCTTCTTGGGCTTGGCGGACTTGGCCAGGGCATAGCACTTGTCGTAGCAGAAGTCGTGGACAGCCTTCTTGAGGTCCTCGTCCTCGACGTCGTGCGGATAGTCGCGCTTGTTGACGTCGGTGCCGAGCTCGTGCATGAGCTCCTTCTGCACGCGGCAGTGCTTCTTGATCTCTTCGTGGGCGAACTTGATGGCCTCGAGCATGTCGTGCTCGCTGACCTCGTTCATCTCGCCTTCGACCATCATGATGTTCTCCTCGGTGGCGGCGACCATCAGCTCGAGGTCGGAGTCCTTCATCTGGGAGAAATTCGGGTTGATGACGAATTCGCCGTTGATGCGGCTCACGCGCACTTCGGAGACCGGGCCGCCGAACGGCAGGTCGGAAGAGGCGAGGGCGCAGGAGGCGGCCAGGCCGGCGAGGGCGTCGGGCTGGATGTCCTTCTCGGCGGAAATCAGACTGATGTTCACAAAGACTTCCAGGTGGAAATCATCCGGCCACAGCGGGCGGATGGGGCGGTCCACCAGGCGGGCGATGAGCACCTCGTAGTCGGAGGGTTTGCTCTCGCGCTTCATAAAGCCGCCGGGGAAACGTCCCGCGGCATAGTACTTCTCACGGTAGTCCACGGTGAGAGGCATGAAATCGGTGCCTTCCTTGACTTCTTCGGCACAGGTCACGGTGGCGAGGACCATGGTGCCTCCCATCTTGACAACGGCGGAGCCGGCGGCCTGCTTGGCCAGTTTGCCGGTCTCGATCTCGATCACGCGGCCGTCCGCGAGCTCGATTTTCTTGTTGATTACGTTCATTACTGTTTCTCTATTGCGTCTTTTACGTCTTCTATCAAAAAGGGGATGGTCCCGATGGGCACCATCCCCCAGTTGTTTCCTATCTGCTTATCGACGGAGACCGAGCTCCTTGACGATGTTGCGGTATCTCTCGATGTCCACCTCCTGGAGGTAGTCCAGGATCTGGCGACGCTTACCGACGAGGCGGAGAAGGGAACGACGCGTGACCACGTCCTTCTTGTTCTTCTTCACGTGCTCGGTAAGGTGAGCGATACGGTAGGAAAATAAAGCAACCTGACTCTCAGGAGAGCCGGTGTCCTTATTGGACTTCCCGTACTTCGCGAAAATCTCTTGCTTCTTGGAAGGCTCTAAATATTCAGCCATTTCAGCAAAAAAATTAAGGGTTTATAATTCTTCTTCCTCCCACAGCGGGAAAAAGCGTGCAAATTTAGGCATTTTTCGCAACATTCCAAAACCTTTGTAAAATAATGATACTTTCACACTTATTTGCTATATTTGTCTTCAATGAAACCAGTTATCTTCCTATTCGGCCTGCTTGTTCTCCTGCCGGTCTGCACCCCTGCCCGGGCGCAGCTCGCGGAGCGTCCGGAAGCCCGCGCGTTCCGGCTGGCCGCCGGCGAGCGGTCCATCCTGTACCGCGGCCGGCAGGCGCCCCGGTACAATTTCCGGGCGAACGGCCACCCTTATTGGTCCTCCCCTGACTTCCGGCAGGGCGGGATCCTGTTCGAAGGCAATTTCTACGACGACATCTCCGTCAACATCGATGCCTCGGCCCAGCTCGTACTGGCCAGCCTGGGGGCCGGCCGCCACACCGTCGCCCTGTCACCGGCCCAGGTGGATACCCTGATCGTCGGCGACCGCTGCTTCGTGGGCCGCGCCCAGGCGGACAAAGAGCTCCCCGCCGGCTTCTACGAAGTGATCGGCGAGGGTCCAGAGCAGGTCTACAAGCACGTAGACAAGCGGCTCCATTCCTCGGTCAACAATGTCAACGGCGCCATCATCGGCTACAACGACGACAACTACGACACGTCCCTGACCCGCCATTTCGCCATCGCGACATCCTATTATTTCCGGGACCGCGACGGCCATTTCTCCCGGATCAAGGGTAAATCGGCCCTGCTCGGCAAGTTCCCCGCGCAGAAGCGCGAAATCCGCGCGGCGCTCCGCGCGGCCGGGCTCGACTCCAACAGAACTGATTTCGACACCTACTGCCTGGGTGTCCTCAATGCCGCCGCCCGATGAGAAAGACCTTGCTGATCCTGCTGCTGGCCCTGGGGGCCGCCAGCATGCACGCCCAGGACCTCCTGGAAGTCAAACGCGTCGGGCTGGATTCGCTCATCAGCTTCCTTCGCAAGGAGTGCCAGCCCGACATCTACTATATCCCCAATGCCGAGGAGCAGTCCACCTTCACCGTCAGCGCCCCGCGCAGCGCCTTCCTCGAAGCCGCGCTGGAGCAGCTCCGCGAGAAGGGCTACGTCATCAG
>JAEFAI010000019.1 GCA_016291185.1 Bacteroidales bacterium | reverse complement strand
AATTGACCATGACGCCTTCGGGAGCCACGCCGGTCGCGGCATACGGCATCACGTTCGGCTCCCAGAGCATCGCCTTGCCGTCGGCGGCATCCTCGGCGTCCATATAGAACTGGACGAAGCCATCGGGAATCTTCATGTCGAACTGGGCGGTAACCTTTCCGTCAACCACGGTATAAGACTGTTTGTCCGTCAGGTAGTAGGACATATAGATCTCACTGAACGTGAAGGACCCTCCGGCGTCGTAGATATAGGTCTCTTCCGCCGCGAAAGGCAGGAAGATGGCCGTCATCGTGCCTTCGTTACCTTCGTTCAGGGGCAGGGCCTGCTCGTATTTGGAGGACATCTGCGTCTCGACCCAGATGCCACTTTCGTATTTCATCTTCAGATACTGCGGGCTTTCCACACCGGAGAAGACGACATAGATGACGTCTCCATCCTCCCAGCCGGACTTGACCGATTTCGTCTCCGCCCCGCCCGGGTAGGAGGCCTGAAGGTCGAATGTGACCGGCACGTTATCCGGTTTTACAGATTGTATTTCACAGGAAACAAGCGCGGCCAGCGCGGCGCAAACCAACAATAAAGCTTTTTTCATCATTTTATCCTCCCGCTACCAAACTTCTTCTTCACCAAATCCGTTGTATTTGGTGCTGGCGCAAACAACGCCTTCCACCTGCATTTCAAGGACTTCCACCTCTGGAGCCTCGTAAGACTCCTTTTTCTCACGCATCTTCATTATAGTTATTGTTTTGAAAAATCCTGCTAATTTACCGCTTTTTCACGACTCGGCCAAGCCTCGCTGCAATTTAGGCGGGCTTTTTTGTTATCTTTGCGACATGGAATATCGGCAGCTGTCAAAAGAAGAATTCGAGGATCTGCAGGGGCGGATCCTGTATGAGGACAACCACCTGCTGGTGGTGTGCAAGCGCGTGGGCGAAATCACGCAGGGTGACAAGACGGGGGACGAACCGCTGACGGAGACCTACAAGGCTTTCATCGCGCAGCGCGACGCTAAGCCCGGCAAGGTCTTCCTGGGCCTCCCCCACCGGCTGGATCGCCCGGTGAGCGGCATCTGCCTGCTGGCCAAGACCTCCAAGGCGCTGGAGCGCCTGACGGCCGCCTTCCGCGACGGAAGCGTGCACAAGACCTACTGGGCCCTGTGCTGCGCCAAGCCGGAACCGGCGGAGGGCCACCTGGAAGGCTGGATGAACCGCAATGAACAGCAAAACAAATCCTACATCGTGGAGGATGGCAGCGCGCCGAAGCCCGGCCGCTATCCCGAGGCCAAACTCGCGAAACTCAACTACCGCTATCTGCGCAGCACCGACCGCTATCATCTCGTGGAGGTGGAACTGCTGACCGGCCGCCACCACCAGATCCGCTGCCAGCTCGCCCACCTGGGCTGCCCGATCAAGGGCGACCTGAAGTACGGCGCGCCGCGCTCCAATCCAGACGGGGGCATCTGTCTGCTGGCCAGGAACATCCGCTTCATTCATCCGGTCCGGAAGGAGGAGATGGAGATCACGGCGCCGGTACCGGACTCTTGGAAAGGGGTTTGATTCCCTGTTCGAATTTCTCACGACGGAGACGCTCCTGGTAGTCCGAGGGCGTCTCGCCCATATTCACCTTGAAGGCGGCGTTGAACGACGGGCTGGAATGGAAGCCGCACATCTGCGCCACGCTGATCAGCCGCAGATTGGGATCCTTGCGGAGCAGCTCTGCCCCATAGCGCACCCGGAAATAATTGACAAACTGGCGGAAGTTGCGCCCTGACAGGATGTTGATGGTCCGTGACAGGTAGGCGCGGTTCGTGAACACGGCCCCAGCCAGGTCGCCCAGCCCGAATCCTTCGTCGAGAAAGGGGCGTTTCTGCTCCATCATGGTTACCACACGTGCGTACAGGCGCGACATCCGGGCCATTTCTTCCGTCTTCTCCTCCGCCTGGACCGGGGAGGTCCGCAAGTTGCCGCGAATCAGCTCCTTGATCTCCAGCTCCCGCACCCGCCGCAGAAAACAGGTCCGGCCGGTATAGACCCGAATCAGCAGCAGCGCGTACAGGACCAGCGTCAGCGGCAGCAGCGCCCAGCCGGTCCAGGCCGGCGCCCCGGGGCTCGGCAACAGCGCCACCAGCATAAACAGCGCCAGCGCATACGTGTTGCGAGCCTGGTTCTCGACGCCGTACCACACGGCCATATTCCGGAAAAGTGGCTGCAGCTGCGCATAATGGGCGATGCAGCGGAACAGCAGACTGGTCCCGAGCACCAGCAGGACAGAGAGCGCCCAGAGGCGCAGCGGCAGCCCCGTCAGCGCAACGCACACGGAAATGCACAGGATCATGACGGCATATCTCACGGAAGGGCGGACATACTCGTCGAAGATGGGCAGCAGGAGAAGTACGGCACTGCCCGCCAGCGTCGCGCCCGCAAGCCAGGCGGGTCCGACGAAAGTGCCGGTCAGGAGCGAGCGCAACAGGGGCGGGACAATCAGGCAGAGAAAAGAGATGACGCAGATGACCCGATAAAAGGATAAAAACGGCTTGTGTTTCATTGGAACGCGGTATTTCGGGCCACAAAAGTATAAAAAGCCCCCGGACTTTTGAGGGGCAGTCCGGGGGTAATCGTAATTATTGTGATTTTTGATTTGAAATTATTTTTTATTGCTTGATTTGAACTTATCAAAACCCTGTCCATAAACGCCTGTAACCGAGGAAACGGAGATAAAAGCGTTCGGATCGATGGAATTGATGCATTTCAGGAAGACGTTCAAGTCTGCCTTGCGGGTGATGACCATCACCACTTCGGTGTCGTGCTTGGTGTACCAACCCTTGCCGTTGAAGACGGTCACGCCGCGATGCAACTCGTTGGTAATCGCATCCGCGATCTCGGCGAACTTCGGCGAGAGGACAAAAATCTGCACGGACTGCCGGGAACCCGTCAGGTAAAGGTCCAGCACCGTGCTCACGATCGTGATCAGGATGAAACCATAGACAACGGTCGTAATCTTGTCCGGCCAGCTCATCAGCGTGCCGTCCGCCATATAGGAAGGCACGAGCAGCGAGGACAGGATGATGACGGCGTCCAGGATGAGAATCATGCGCCCCGGCGAGACATTCCGGTATTTGTTCACGATCAGGGCGATGATGTCCGTGCCGCCCGTACTGCCGCCTTGCGACATCGAAATGCCGATGCCGATACCGACCATGATGCCGCCCATGATGGTACACATGAGCTTGCCGTTGTCCAGCGCGAGGGTCTGGATGATCTGCTCGGGGAAAATGCCCTGCGCGGCATTGAGCAGGACCGAAGTCAGCAGAATGGCGTAGATCGACTTGGCGCCGAAACTGCGCCCCAGCGTGAAGAGCGCCGCGACGAGCAGGCCCGCGTTGACCACGAAATAGGTGTAACCGATCTTGACAACGCCGTTGGTTGCGTACTGGACGATGGAGCCGAGACCCGTCACGCCACCGCCGATCATATTGTTCGGGATCAGGAAGATGATCCATCCCATCACGTACATCGTCACGCCGAGGGTGATCAGGAAGTACTCCTTCACCCCGACCCAGAATTGCTTGCTATTCATGTTTATGTTTATGTTTCTTTTTCAGATGAACGCCCGTCTTGATCTCCTCAAAGCCCTCGCCGTAAACGTTGTGCGTCGGGGAAATGGACATGAAGGCACGGGGATCGATCTCCTTGATAACCTGCGAAAGACCGGAGAGCTGCGTCTGGTTGATCAGGATCAGCAGCACGTTCTTGTCGGCCTTGGTGAACCAGCCCTGGGCCTTGAGCACCGTCACGCCGCGATCCATCTTGTTGATGATGTGGTCGGCGATCTTGTCATAGTGCTCCGAGAAGACCAGCAGCTGGTAGGACGAGCGCTTGCCGCCCACGACCAGGTCGATGACCATCGAGAAGATGACCACTTCCGTCAGACCGTAGCACATGTCGGAGAAATTCTTCTCCGGCAGACAGAGCAACAGGGCGCAGACCACCACGTCGGACACCAGGAAGACGGTCCCGAGCGAGACGGGCCAGTATTTATTGACCATCAGGGCGATGATGTCCGTACCGCCCGTACTGCCGCCGTAGCGGAGCACGAGCCCCAGACCGACCGATTCGAACACGCCGGCCACGACCGGGATCAGCAGGCGCTCTTCCATATTGAAGAAGGAGCCGGGGATGGCGTGCATGACCGGCAGGCCGGCCACGATATGCATCGCGATACTGGAGAAGATGATACACCAGATGGTCTTGAAGCCGAAGCCGATCCCCATCGCCCACACGGCGACGATGATCAGCACGGCATTGATGGCGAAATAGGTATATTGGGCCGGAACCACACCGCCGGTCGCATACTGGATGATGGTCGAAAGGCCCATCAGGCCGCCGGCCGACATCCCGTTGGGGATCATGAAGCACTCCCAGGCCATCGCGAAGATGAAGCACGCGACGGTCAGGATGAGATACTCCCAGACAGTATGGAGAACGGCCTTGCGCGTCATTTCACAACGATGTTGATGATACGTCCGGGCACGACCACGACCTTGGCAATCTGCTGGTCGCCCACCCACTTGGCGGTCTGTTCCATCCCGCGCACGGCCGCCTCAACTTCGGCGGGTGCGGCGCTCTTCGGCAGGTCCACGGTGAAGCGCATCTTGCCGTTGAACTGGACCGGATAGGTCACGCTGTCTTCCACCGTATAGGCGGCATTGAAGGTCGGGAAGCTCGCGGAAGTGATGCTCTCGGCGTGGCCGAGCTGCTCCCAGAGCTCCTCGGCGATATGCGGAGCGAACGGCGAGAGGAGCACACAAAGCGGCTCGAGGATCTCGCGCTTGCGGCAATTGAGGGCCGACAGCTCGTTGACGGCGATCATGAAGGCGCTGATGGTCGTGTTGAAGGAGAAGTTCTCGATGTCCTCCTGCTCCTTGCCGATCAGGCGGTGCAGGACCTTCAGCTCAGCGGGCGAGGCCTTCTCGTCCGTGACGGCGAAACCGTCGCGGTCGGTGTAGAGGCGCCAGAATTTCTTGAGGAAGCGGGACACGCCGTCGATGCCCTTGGTGTCCCAGGGCTTGCTCTGCTCGAGCGGGCCGAGGAACATCTCGTAGAGGCGGAGCGTGTCGGCACCGTAGGTATCGCAGATCATGTCCGGGTTGACGACGTTGAACATCGACTTGCTCATCTTCTCCACGGCCCAGCCGCAGATGTATTCGCCGTCCTCGAGGATGAACTGCGCGTCGGCGAATTCGGGACGCCAGGCACGGAAGGCCTCCAGGTCGAGGCGGTCATTGCGAACGATGTTGATGTCCACGTGGATCTCGGTGGTCTCGTACTGGTCCTTGAGGCCCAGGGAGACGAAGGTGTTGGTACCCACCACCCGATAGACGAAGTTGGACCGGCCCTGGATCATGCCCTGGTTGATGAGCTTCTTGAACGGCTCGTCCTCGCAGACATAGCCGAGGTCGAAGAGGAACTTGTTCCAGAATCGGGAATAGATGAGGTGGCCCGTGGCGTGCTCGGTGCCGCCGATATATAGATCGACGTTGCGCCAGTACTCGTCAGCCTCGCGGCTCACGAGGGCGCCGTCGTTGTGCGGATCCATGTAGCGGAGATAGTAGGCGCTGGAGCCGGCAAAGCCCGGCATCGTGCTCTTCTCGAGCGGGCAGCCGTCCCAGGTCCAGTCCTTGGCGCGGGCGAGCGGCGGTTCGCCGTCCGGCGAAGGTTTGTAGGAGTCGATCTCCGGCAGGCGCAGCGGCAGCGCAGAGAGCGGCAGCGGGGTCGGAATGCCGTCCTTGTAGCAGATCGGGAAAGGCTCGCCCCAGTAGCGCTGGCGCGAGAAAATGGCGTCGCGCAGACGGTAGTTGGTCTTGCGGCGGCCCAGGCCCTTCGCCTCGACGTAGTCCTTGGCGGCCTCGATGGCCTGCTTGACGGTCATGCCGTTCAGGAAGCCGGAGTTGCACATGATGCCGTCCTTGGCGTCGAAGCTCTCCTCCGAGACATCACAACCCTCGATGAGCGGGATGATCGGCAGGTTGAATTTCTTCGCGAAAGCGTAGTCGCGGCTGTCGTGGGCCGGGACGGCCATGATGGCGCCGGTGCCGTAGCCCGCGAGGACGTATTCGGAGATCCAGATGGGGACCTTCTCGCCGGTCACGGGATTGATGCCGTAGGAGCCGGAGAACACACCCGTGACCGTCTTGGTCTCGGCGATGCGCTCGCGCTCCGTCTTCTTCTTCACGTATTTGAGGTACTCCGCCACCTCGGCCTTGCGGTCGGCGGCGGTCAGCGACTCCACCAGTTCACTCTCCGGGGCAAGGACCATGAAGGTCACGCCGTAGATCGTGTCGGCGCGGGTGGTGAAGATGGTCACAGGCATCTCGCGACCGTCGCAGATCGTGTTGAACACCATCTCCGTACCTTCGGAACGGCCGATCCAGTTGCGCTGCATCTCCTTCAGGGAGTCGGACCAGTCGAGCTTCTCGAGCGAGTCCAGCAGGCGCCCGGCGTAGGCCGACACGCGCAGTTGCCACTGCGTCATCTTCTTCTGCTCCACGGGATAGCCGCCGCGCACGCTCAGGCCGTCCTTGACCTCGTCGTTGGCCAGCACGGTGCCGAGACCCTCGCACCAGTTGACGGAGGTCTCGCCCTGGTAGGCAATGCGGTAGCGCATCAGGATGTCCGATTTCTCCTTGTCGGAAGCGGCTTTCCACTGTGCGGGGGTCACATCCTCGTAGCCGGTGGTCTCGAATTTCGCAATCAGCTCAGAGATGGGGCGCGCCTTGTCCAGCGTCGGGTCATACCAGCTCTCAAACATCTGCAGGAAAGCCCACTGCGTCCACTTGTAGAACGCAGGGTCGCAGGTGCGGACTTCGCGGTCCCAGTCGTAGGAGAAGCCGATGCGGTCCAGCTGCTCGCGGTAGCGGGTCACGTTTTTCTCCGTCGTCACCTCCGGGTGCTGGCCCGTCTGGATGGCGTACTGCTCGGCCGGCAGACCGAAGGCGTCGTAGCCCATCGGGTGCAGCACATTGAAGCCCTTCAGGCGCTTGTAGCGCGAGAAGATATCGCTGGCGATGTAGCCCAGCGGGTGTCCCACGTGCAGTCCGGCGCCGGACGGATAGGGGAACATGTCCAACACATAAAATTTCGGCTTCGCGGGATCTTCCACCACGCGGAAAGTCTTGTTCGCGGCCCAGCGGGCCTGCCACTTGCTCTCAATCGATTTGAAATCGTAATCCATACTATCTTTTCTTCTTTCTCTCCAATCTGAATTCTACATAGACCGACAGGGCGGTCTTTACTTTCTTGCCGCGCACCATGCCCGGCTTCCAGTCCGGCGAGGCGGCGATCACGCGCACGGCCTCGTCGTCCAGGCGGGGATCCACCCCGCGGGCCACTTTCACCTGCCCGACCTTGCCCTTCTCGTCGATGACGAAGTCCACGAGCACACGTCCCTGCACCCCCTCGTCAATCGCGCTCTGGGGGTAGCGCAGGTAGGTATAGACCCAGCGCTGCAGGAAATCGGCCGGATCGTTGGACCGGAAGAAGGTGGGCTTGACGTCGCAGTCGAAGAAGGACACCACGCCCGAGGGCACGTCCGCGTCCGAGGCGTCGCGGCGGAACTCGGGCTTGCGGCCGTTCACCAGGGCGACTGTGAAGTTGTAGAGGTATTCCAGCTCGCGCTCCATGCCGTCGTATTCGAGGATGGAGGCGGTGTCGCGGTCGGTATTGTATTCGGGGTAGCGGCCCGTCGTGAAGAAGACGGAGGGGATCTCCTTGTCGTAGAAGATACGGTGGTCGGAACTCACGGGCTCCATCGACACCAGCTGCGGCAGAACGGGCTCCAGCGTGGCGTTCACCTGCTCCAGCAGGACGTTCAGATCGGGGTTGGACGCCGTGTAGGCGTAGAATCCGTTCGAGCCTGTGCCGAGCATGTCGAGGTTGATCATCGCGTCGATCCGCTCCGGCTGCGGGAAGGAGCGGTTCAGGAAATACCAGGCGCCCGCGCCCGACTCCAGCGAGGAGCCGAAGGCGGCGATGATCACGGAGCGCTTGAGCAGCACACTGTTGCGCGAAAGCATCCGGGCGAGCTCGAGCAGGACGGCAAGACCGGAAGCGTTGCCGTTCGCGCCGTAGTAAATCCGCTCGCGCGTCGTCCCGTTCTCGTTGTAAGACATCAGCCCGAGGTTGTCCAGGCGGGCGCCGAGCACGATGTAGTGCTCGCGCTGGGCCGGGTCATAACCGGGGATGCAGGCCAGGACGTTGCGGCAGGTGAGCGTGTCGCCGTTCTCCCGTTTCAGGCCGAATACATCGCCGTCCTTGCCGCTCAGCAGGTCCAGGCCGTAGGATTCGAGCACTTCGGAGACGTACGCGGCCGCTTCCCGCTCCCCTTCCGAGCCGGCCTTGCGGCCTTCCAGGGCTGCGGAAGAGAGGAAACTGACGTGCTCTTTCATAGCAGCCACGGCTTCACTGTCCTCCAGCGCCCCGTAAGACGGGCGGAGCTGGGCGGCAGCGAGCAGGGGCAGGAAGAGCAACAGGCCGGTCAGGATCCGTCTCATGGCTACTCAATCTTGAGGATACAGGCGTCCTTCGGGCAGAAGGCCTCCTTGCGAAGCTTTTCCAGCGAGGCGCACACGTCGCCGAAATCGTTGGTCGGGCAGACACCCACCGTCGTCATGTCGTTGCCGAACGGCAGCAGCGTGACCGGATAACCAGCCTCGCCAGCCTTGCTGGACAGCCGGACGGCGTTGTCGCGGCTCCCGAAGGTGCCGATCATCACATAGTATCGGTAAGCGGGTTTGGGGTCGTTGAACGTATCTGCCTTCCGCGTCGTGACGCGGATTCCGCCCGAAGCAGCGGTCTGCTTGACCTCCTGCTTGACTTCCTGCTTCGTCTCCGGCTCCGAGGCCGGTTCCGTCACCGGCAGGGTTTCCGGCTCCAGCAGCGTTTCGAGCACGACGGTATCCGCCTGCTCCTGCACCGGGGCAGACTCCAACAAGAGGATGGCCCTGCGCTTCTCCTCGATCTCACGCGAGGTGGGCCGGCCGGCCAGAATGCGCAAGAAGTCGCACCCGTGCAACAGGCTGGCCGAAAGGGCAAACGCCATGATAATTCTAGCTTTTCTCATATTTAAACTACAAAAATACAAAAAGTCTTATATTTGCACAATTTTATGAAAACGACCCGCTTCATACTCCTTCTCCTGACGCTTTTCTGCGCCCTGAACGCACGGGCCCAGCGTCGCGATTACCCCTGCTTTGCCAATCAATATCAAATCCCGTTCCCGAAAGCGATGATCAACGCGCCGGACACCGTAAGCGTGATCATCATCGGCGACGTTATGATGCACGCCAAGCAGCTGGAGCGCGACCACCACACCTTCCTGCAGAAGATCACGCCGGCGCTTCGCGCGGCAGACTTCGCAGTGGCCAACCTGGAGTTCCCGCTGGGCGGAGCGCCCTATACCGGCTACCCGATTTTCTCCACCCCGGACTACTACGCCTGGTATCTGGCGCAGGACTGTGGCATCGACGTGTTCCTGACGGGCAACAACCACGTCCTGGACCGCGGCGTACGCGGACTGCAGCGCACCCTGGACGTGTATGAGAAGATACGCGATTCGCTCGGCGTCCGCCAGACCGGCGCCGCCCGCAACCGCAAGGAGCTGGAGGAGACCTATCCCCTGATGCTCTCCCGTCACGGGGTGAACATCGCACTGGTCAATTTCACCTATGGCACCAACACCGGCGCCGACGCGGAATGGCCCAAGGCCAACCGGATGAACAAGGAAGATATCAGCAAAGCCATCCGGACCGCCCGCGAGCGCGGGGCCGACTTTGTCGTGGCCCTGCCCCACTGGGGCACGGAATACATGCTGAATCCGGACGCTTCGGAGGTGTCCTGGGCCCAATGGCTCGTCTCGCAGGGCGTGGATGCCATCGTGGGTTCGCACCCGCACGTGGTGCAGGACACCACGCACATCAAGGGCGTGCCCGTGATCTATTCGCTGGGCAATGCCATTTCCAATATGAGCATCATCAATTCACGGCTGGGCCTCGCCGCCACGCTCCGCTTCACCCGCGACCCGATCACGGGCGAAAAGCGGATGCTGGAGCCGCAGCTCCGCTTCCTGTGGTGCACGCTGCCGGAGCGGCTCCTGCCCGACAGCTACGCCACCATCTTCATAAAAGAATGGGCCAACCGTCGAAACGATTGGCTCACTCCTTCAGATTATGATAATATGATCTCGACCTGGGAACGTGTTAAAAACACGTGCGGGATCGAAGATTAATTAGCGCTGGGCAGCGACGGCGTTGTACTTGTCGTACTTGGCCTGGAACTCAGCACCCTCGTTGCGGAAGCGGAAGCAGGCGTTCTTAAGGTACTCGGCGAGGTTGGCCTTGATCTCATCGTCCTTGACCATCTCGAAAGCCTTCTCGAACGGCTCGATGCAGCCCTTCAGGCACTTCTCGAACTCACCCATCAGCGCCATGTACTTGTCGTTGTCCATCTCGGCGTTGGCCTTGTCCTGGAGCTCGACAGCCATGTCGTAGAGCTGAATACCCTTGCCGATGTAACCCCACTCGTAGTTCGGGTTGACCTCGGTGGCCTTGTCGTAGGCGGCGAGAGCCTCCTCGTTCTGGCCGAGCTTCTTGCGGGCGTTGCCTTCCACATAGTAGAGGGAAGCGTTGTCCGGCTCGTTCCTCTTGGCGTCCTCGAAGAGTTCGAACAGACGGGCGGTGTCGTCACCGCTGTTAAGGTAATAGTTGATCAGGCCGATCAGCACGCTCTGGTTCTCCGGGAACTTGGTCATACCCGTCTCGAGGTACTTCTTGGCGGCAGCGGCATCGCCGAGGCCGGTGGCCACGTCGGCGAGCTTGGCATAGACCTCACCTTTCTCGAAGTAGCCGTACTTCTCGCACTGACCGAGGAAGGAGTTGGCGCGGTTCCAATCCTGGGAAGCCCAGGCCACGAAACCGGCATTGTAGAGGGCGGAGGTGTCCACGGTGCTCAGCGGAGCGGTGGCGGAAGCCTTGGCGGACTTCTCGAAATACTCGGAAGCGGCCTTCATGTTGCCCAGGTTGTAGGCGTTGTAAGCCTCGTCGGAGTACTTGGAGGCGATGTCCTCGAGAGCGGCCTTGATATCCTTGGTCTTGGTGCCCTTCGGATCGAGCTCAGCAGCCTTGGCATAAGCCTCGACAGCCTTGTCGAGCGGGTCAGCCACGATGGGCTCGGTGACCTCGATGATGGCCACCTGACCAGCCTCGTTGAAGTAGATGTTCTTGTTGGCGAAAGCACGCTTGGTCATCTGCTCGCCACCGATCACGACCTGGCTTTCGCTCAGGGCGCGCTCACCGGCCAGCATCTGGAATTCCTGCATGGACATGCCCACCCAGGCGGCGCCGGACGGTGCGGCATAAGCCTTCACCAACGTCTCACCATATTTGAGCCAGGTGGCAAGTTTCGTGTTCTGTTTCGGGTTCTCGGCAGCTGCCTGAGCCTTCTCAAGGGCGGCCTTGGCGGCGGCCACTTCTTTGTTCTGGGCCTGAGCATTCACTGCGAACAGCGTGGCAGCGAGTGCGAGGATTGCTACAAACTTTTTCATTGGGTTATTCGTTAATAATTAAAATAATTCAAATTCTTCTTATTCGGTCACTTCCGTTTCCGCTTCCGGATTCTCCTCCGGGAGTTCTTCCTCCGCCTTGGCGACCGGTGACACCGCAGCGATTGCATCTCCTTCCCGGATGTTAATCAGTCTCACACCCTGGGTAGCCCTGCCGGCGACCCGGATGTCGGATGCAGCCATTCTGATGGTCAGGCCGGACTTCGTGATGATCATCAGATCATTCTCTTCCGTCACGCTCTTGATTGCAACAAGCGGGCCAGTCTTATCAGTGATGTTGATGGTCTTGACACCCTTGGCACCGCGAGAGGTCAGGCGGTACTCGTCAGGGTCGGACCGCTTACCGTAACCGTTCTCGCTGACTACCAGCACGGTATGGGCAGCTGCATCCTCTGCGTTCGGGTTGGCCGAGATGGCTCCGATCACCTCGTCGTCCTCGTCTATATTGATTCCGCGGACACCCGATCCGCTACGTCCGATGGCTCGGACTTCTTCTTCATTGAAGCGGCAGCAACGACCCTTGCGGGCGGCGATCATGATCTCGTGGGCGCCGTCGGTCAGCAGCGCGTCGAGGAGCTCGTCCCCTTCGCGGATGCCGATGGCGATGATGCCCTTGTTGCGGCTGCGCTTGTTGGAATATTCCGTCAGGTTGGTCTTCTTGACCACGCCGCGCTTCGTGATGAGGATCACGAAATGGTTGTCCGTGTACTCCGGATTCTCGATCGAGCGGACGTTCAGATACGTGCGGATGCAGTCCTCCGGGTCGATGGAGAGCAGGTTCTGCACCGCGCGACCCTTGGAGGTGCGGGTGCCTTCCGGCAGCTCATAGACCTTGAGGCGGTAGCACATGCCCTTGTCGGTAAAGAAGAGCATCGTGGAGTGCATGTTGGCCACGTAGATGTGCTCGATGAAGTCCTCGTCGCGCGTGGCGCTGGCCTTCTTGCCCACGCCGCCACGGGCCTGCGTACGGAACTCCGTGAGGGCGGTGCGCTTGATGTAGCCGAGGTGGGAAATCGTAATGACGACGTCCTCGTCGGCATAGAAGTCTTCCGGGTTGAATTCATCGTCGGAGAGGGTGATCTCCGTGCGGCGGGGATCGCCGTAGCGGGCCTTGAGGTCCTGGGTTTCCTCCTTGACGATCGCGAGCTGCTCGGCGTCGCTGGCGAGGATTTCGCGGCAGCGGGCGATGAAGCGCTCGAGCTCGTCGTACTCCGCCTGCAGGCGGTCTTTCTCCAGTCCGGTGAGCTGACGCAGGCGCATCTCCACGATGGCCGAAGCCTGGATGTCGTCGAAGCCGAAGGTCTCCATGAGGGTGGCCTTGGCGTCATCGACACTGCGGGAAGCCCGGATGATGGCGATGATCTCGTCGATCACGTCGATGGCCTTGAGCAGACCTTCGAGGATGTGGGCGCGCTTGAGGGCCTTGTCCAGGTCGAACTTCGTGCGGCGGACCACCACTTCGTGGCGGAAATCGACGAAGTTGGCCAGCATATCCTTGAGGGAGAGCGTCCGGGGACGACCGCCCACGAGGGCCACGTTGTTGATGGAGAAGCTGCTCTGCAGCGCCGTGTATTTGAAGAGGGTGTTCAGGACGACGTTCGCGTTGGCTTCCTTCTTCACCTGGAACTCGATGCGGAGTCCCTCGCGGTTGGACAGTTCGCGGATGTCGGAGATCCCCTCGATCTTCTTTTCATGCACCATCTCGCTGATGCGGGCGAGCATGTCGGCCTTGTTGACCATGTACGGGACCTCGGTCACGACGATGGTTTCGCGGCCGTTGTCGCTTTCTTCGATCTCAGCCTTGGCGCGGATCACCACGCGGCCGCGGCCGGTGTTGTACGCGTCGATGATGCCCTGGCGGCCCATGATGATGCCGCCGGTCGGGAAGTCCGGGCCTTGGATGTATTCCATCAGACCTTCGGTCGTGATGTCCGGGTTGTCGATGTAGGCGCAGATGGCGTCGCAGACCTCGCCCAGGTTGTGCGGGGCCATGTTCGTGGCCATACCGACCGCGATACCCGCCGAGCCGTTGAGCAGCAGGAGCGGGAGCTTGGTCGGCAGCACCGTCGGCTCCTGGAGGGAGTCGTCGAAGTTGAGCGTCATATCGACGGTGTCCTTGTCCAGATCGGCCAGGACGTCCTCCGTCATCTTCTCGAGTTTGGCTTCCGTATATCGCATGGCGGCCACAGGGTCGCCGTCCATCGAACCGAAGTTACCCTGACCAAAGACCAGCGGATAACGCTGGTTCCAGGGCTGCGCCAGACGCGCCATCGCGTCGTAAACGCTGGAGTCTCCGTGCGGGTGGAACTTACCAAGCACCTCA
This sequence comes from Bacteroidales bacterium, assembly GCA_016291185.1. The sequence continues at coordinate 27,913 of JAEFAI010000019.1, read as the reverse complement.
CCGACGATACGGGCAGATTTCTTGGTCTGGCCGCCGTAGTTCAGGCCCAGGCCGTCCATGCCGAAGAGCACGCGGCGCTGCACCGGCTTCAGGCCGTCCCGGGCATCCGGGAGGGCGCGGGACACGATCACGGACATCGAGTAATCGATGTACGCGGTGCGCATCTCGTGGTCGATTTCAACCGGTTCGATGATACCTTTCACTTCTTCCTGAATTTCTTCGGGATTCTTTACCTCGTCCATAAAAATACACTATAGTTCTAAACATGCAAAAATAACTAAAAATTCCGATTAATTTGCTATTTTTGTCCATAAAATAACCCGATGGAGATCAAGTTTTCAACAGACCTGCAGACCATCCTCTGCTACGCTCGCGAAGAAGCTGCGCGCACAGGGAGTTACGGCGTCGGCGCCGACCACGTCGTACTGGGCCTGCTGCGCCATCGGGACAACGATGCATGCCGCATCCTGACCGCCTGCGGCGTGGATTTGGACGCCTTCAAGCGCGACATTGACGCGCAGGTGCTCGGCGAGCAATCCGTCCCCTGGCAGGACCAGGCCCGGATCCGCCCGACGCGCGGTGCGGCAGCGCTGGTGGGCGGCGCAGCGTACGAGGCGCTCAAACAGGGCGGGCACGAGATCTTCCCGGCGCACCTGCTGCTGGCACTGATCCGGCACGAGAAGAGCACCGCCGCGGAGCTGCTCCGCGGTCGCGATTTCGACTACGACCGGCTGTACGCGCTGATGCGCGAAAAGAACTACATCTTCCCCCACGGGGAGCTGGTCCCGCCCCGCCTGGAGGATCTGCTGGGACCGCTCGGCGAGCAGTTGACCCGCCTCTATGCGAATACCGCTTCTGAAACCAGTTATTTGAGTTAAAATGAAACGCCTGATCCTTCTTCTGTTAGTCTGCTCCTGCGGTCTTGTCCGGGCGCAGGTGCGGCCGATCATCGAAAGGCCCGGCACGCCGCAGCCCGACCGGACCGAATGCTTTGCCCAACGCGATACTTGCGATCTTTTTCTGGATTTCTACACCGCCGCACCCGGGGCCGGTCCCTGCGCCGACACGCTGCGCAAGCCGGTGATCATCCACGTCTTCGGCGGCGCCTTCGTCACCGGCGTGCGCAACCATCCGGACGACCGGGTCTGGTTCCGGAGGCTCTCCGACGCGGGCTACCACGTAGCCGCCATTGATTATCGCCTGGGATTGAAGGGAAAGACGCTCAAGACCAGTTTCTCCTCCCTGCCCACCCTGTGGGATGCCATCCAGGCGGCCGTGGATGACCTTTTCGCCGCCACCAACTACCTGATCGAGCACGCCGCCGAGCTGGGCATCGACCCCGACCGGATCGTGATCAGCGGCTCGTCGGCGGGCGCCATCACAGTTCTGCAGGCCGAATGGGAAATCTGCAACGCCAAGCAGGAAGCGAAGGTGCTGCCCGGCTGGTTCAACTACGCCGGCGTGATGGCCTTCTCAGGTGCCGTTTTCTCGCGGGACGGTTCCGTGCGTTTCGCACAGAAACCCTGCCCCGTCCTGCTGCTGCACGGCACGGCCGACCGCATCGTCCCCTACAAAGCCATCACCCTGCCGGGAAACCAGTTCGCGGGCAGCGACGCCCTGGCCAGGAAGCTGGAGGACGCGGGATGTAATTTCCAGATTTACCGTTTCCGCGACGCGGGCCACGAGATCTCCATCTCAATGCAGCGCAACCTCCCCGAGGAGATTCGCTTCCTGGAGGAAAACGTCGTCAAGGGTGTATATCGGCCCCTGGACGCGCTCGTTACGGACGCGGCCATCCCCGATCCGGGCTGGCGCAAATACTCCGTCCGGGATCTGTATCCGAAGAAATAGCTACTTAGCCAGCCGCTCGATCGACAGCTCGACGAGTTCCGCAACCCGCGCCTTGTAGTCGGGATTGGCACCCTTCAGGTAGCGGTGCGCGACGGCGCAGCAGACCGTGCCGGCGTGGTGGCCGAGCATGGCGGCCATGCCGGCGAGGGCAGAGCCTTCCATCTCGAAATTCGTGATCTTATAGCCCTGGTACTCGAAGCTCTCGAAGTCTTCGAGCATGTTCGGCAGCGCGAGGCCCTCGCGGACGACGCGTCCCTGCGGGCCGTAGAATCCGCCGGCGCAGACGGTCATTCCCTTCACGGTGCAGTCCGCGAAGCGGTCAATCAGCTTCTGGCTGGCGCGCACGAAGTACGGATCCGGCAGGTGCTTGCCCCAATGGGCGTGCTTCTTGAAGGCCTCCTCGAAATCGAGCAGGCAGACCTTGTCGCGGTCGGCATACCAGTTGAGCATGCCGTCGCAGCCGATGGAGATATGCGAAAAGACAAAGCCGCCGAGGGGGATTTCCGGCTGGATGGCACCGCAGGTGCCGATGCGAAGGATATCCAGCGTGCGGTGCTCCGGCTTAATCTCGCGGGTATGGAAGTCAACATTGGCGAGGGCATCCAGTTCCGTCATCACGATGTCGATGTTGTCCGCGCCGATGCCGGTGGACAGGATCGTATAACGGTTGCCATGGCTGCGGCCCGTGGCCCACACAAATTCGCGCGAAGCGCCTTCCGCCTCGATGGAGGACAGATGGGCCTTGATCATGGCCACACGGCCGGGATCACCCACGAGGATGACGTTGTCGGCCAGCTGCTCCGGACGGAGGTGGAGGTGGAACACGGAGCCGTCGCTATTGATAATCAATTCAGATTCAGGAATTCTCATAACTATGTGATTGGTGGTTAGTTATTTCTTCTTGCGCTTGGCGGCACGCAGACGGTCGGCGCTGCGCACCAGCAGTTCGTCCGCCAGGATGCCCCGGGCGGCGAGGAAATCAAGGATCGTGGCGACGATCGGGAAGACCGCGGTCACGTGGAAAACGGGATCGTTGTGCGTCTTGATGAAATCGACGACCAGCCAGATCTGCAGGCCGACCAGGATGATGGCGGCCAGCACGGAGGTGCGCATCTGGAAAATGCGGTGCTTGTAGGTCGTCAGGGCCATCACCTGCAGGAAGGTCGTCAGGATGATGAGCACGGCGTAGGGCCAGTATTCCATGTACGGGACGTCACCCGCCTTGGTACAGAATAAAAGGGAGGCGACGAGGCCCGTCGCCAGGAGAAGATACAGGGTTTGAACTCTTTGCCACATAATCTATCGCGAATTGAAGCGGGCCAGCACGGCCTGCTCGTAGGTTTTTGAAATCGGAATGGGGTCGATGGAATCGATATCGAAATCGACCTTGTAGCCCTCTTTCTCGGACTTCAAGATCGATATTTTTCGGATGTTGACGATGTACTTGCGGTGGCAGCGGACCAGCTCGCTGTCCGCGAAGCTGTCCTCCACCGTCTTAAGCCGGCAGCGCAGCATGTACTGCTTCATCTCCCCGGCGCTGTCCATGTACCATGCCTTGATGTAGTTGTCGTCAGACTCGATGAAATAGAGGTTGTCCGAGCTGATGGAGAATTTGAGCACGCCGTTGTTGTCAAACAGGGTGATGCGCTTGTCCGAATAGGGCTTGGCAGGCTTGTCGGAAACGACATTGCCGTAGTTCATCAGGCGGATGGTGTTGTCCCGGTCCTGCAGGGCGAAATGCAGGGCGCAGAACGCGAACGGCACGCACAGGCACACCGCCGTATAGACCAGGGCGCTAAGGAAGATCTCCCCGGTTTCGCGCTCACCCGCAATCATGCCGACCTCCATGCCGCGGCGCGTGAATACCGTGTACAGCAGTGCCACGACGACCACCTCCGCCACATTCCAGCCGATGTACCCGAGCAGGGTGAAACCCTTGAGGTCCCGGCAGCGGTGCATCAGCGAGCGGCTCAGGATGATGAGCAGGGCGGAAAGCAGCACGAAGGCGAGGGTGTAGATGAAGGCTTCGCTCTCGCCGAGGGCGAACCAGGCGGAGCCGGAGAAAGGGATGCTGACGAGGATGAAAACCAGGGAAAACAGGGCCGTATAGACCACAGTGGTCCAAATCTGTTCTTTCTCGAGCAGATAGCGGGGCAGCCTGTCATTCAATGCGATCATCGTCTTCCACAATCCTATGAACTGCAAATATAAGAATAATTTACTACCTTTGCGCCGGATAAAAATGATTCTTTTATGGAGAAAAGAGTAGTAGTAACCGGCCTGGGTGTCCTGTCCTGCATCGGAAACGATGTCAAGACTTTCTGGGACAACCTCGTCAACGGTGTGTGCGGAATTGATTATATCACAGAATTCCCTACTGACAATCTGGCCGTCAAGATCGGCGGCATGGTCCGGAATTTCAATCCGGAAGAATACGGGATGGACAAACCGTTCATCCGCAAGCAGGATCCTTTCACCGTCTATGCCATGGCTTCCGCCTGGCAGGCCATGAAGGACGCCGGCCTCGTGTCCGGCGAGAACATTGACCCGAAGCGCCTGGCAACCTATGTCGGTTCCGGCATCGGCGGCTTCACGACCATCCAGCGCGAGCTGGAGAAGTTCTTCGAAGACCAGTCCGGCCAGTGGGTGTCCCCCAACTTCGTCCCGACGATGATCAGCGACATGGCCGGCGGCCAGATCGCCATCAAGTTCGGCGCCCAGGGCTCCTGCATCGACATCGTCACGGCCTGCGCCACTTCGACGCATTCCATCGGCGAGGCGTTCCGTGCCATCAAGCACGGCTATGCTGACGCCGTCATTGCCGGCGGCACCGACCGCTGCACCATCCCGATCGGCATCGCCGGTTTCGCGAACGCCAAGGCACTGACCCGCGCCACGGATCCGCAGTACGCCTCCCTGCCGTTCAACGCCAACCGCAGCGGCTTCGTGATGGCCGACGGCTCCGCCATCCTCGTGCTTGAGGAGCTGGAGCACGCCAAGGCCCGCGGCGCCCACATCTACGCCGAGGTCACGGGCTACGGCAGCACCTGCGACGCCCACCACGCCACGGCACCGCGCCCGGACGGTACCACCCAGGCCGAGTGCATCCGCCTCGCGCTGGAAGAGTCCGGATTCGATGCCGCTAAGGACAATGTCTATATCAACGCCCACGGCACGGGTACGCTCCTCAACGACGTGGCCGAGACCAAGGCCTATAAGATCGCGATGGGTGATTTCGCCTACAAGTGCCACATCAGCAGCACCAAGTCGATGCACGGCCATATGTTCGGCGCCACGGGTGCCGTCGAGGCCATCGCCACGGTGCTGGCCCTGCAGGAGGGCATCGTCCCGCCGACGGTCCACCTGGACACGCCCGATCCCGAGTGCGACCTGGACTACACACCCAACAAGGCCGTCAAAGCCGACGTGAACCTGGGCCTGTCCGATTCCTTCGGCTTCGGTGGACATAACGCTTGCCTCGCGTTCCGCAAATACTAAGGGATTGGAGCTTTGCGACGCAGGGGTCCGGGGGGTTAGCCCACCGGCCATAAGATTCGCCGGTCGGAGCCGGTGAATGACGATAAACAAGAAAGCCCAGCCGGTCGGCTGGGCTTTCTTGTTTTAATCTCCTGCTTCCTTGAGGCGCTCGGCGTTCTCGGCGATCTGCAGCTGGTCGATGCACTCCTGAATGTCGCCGTCCATAAAGACGGGCAGGTTGTACATGCTCCAGTTGATGCGGTGATCCGTGACGCGGCCCTGCGGGTAGTTGTAGGTGCGGATCTTGGCGGAGCGGTCGCCCGTGGAGACCATCGTCTTACGCTTGGCGGCGATGCCGTCCAGGTACTTCTGGTGCTCCAGGTTGTAGAGGCGGGTACGCAACTCCTCGAAGGCGCGATCCTTGTTCTTCAGCTGGGAGCGCTCTTCCTGGCACTGGACGACCAGGCCGGTGGGGATGTGCGTGAGGCGCACGGCGGAGTAGGTCGTATTGACGCCCTGGCCGCCCGGGCCGGACGCGCAGAAGAGGTCGAGGCGGATGTCGTCCCAGTTCAGGTCCACGTCAAACTCGCCCGCTTCCGGGAAGACCGCCACGGAAGCAGCGGAGGTCTGGATGCGGCCCTGGGTCTCCGTCTGCGGCACGCGCTGGACGCGGTGCACGCCGGATTCGTATTTCATCACGCCATAGACACCGTCGCTACCGGACAGTTTGAAGACGATCTGCTTGAAGCCGCCGGAGGTGCCGGGCGCCTGGTCCGTGACCTCGAGCTTCCAGCCGCGGTTCTCCGCGAAATGCTGGTACATACGGAAGAGGTCGCCGGCGAAGATCGCCGCCTCATCACCGCCGGTGCCACCACGGATTTCAACCATGGCATTCTTGCCGTCGTCCGGGTCGGCCGGAATGAGCAGGAGCTTGATCTGCTGCTCCATCTCAGGGATCTTCGGCTCGATCTCGGCGATTTCCATGCGCGCCATTTCGCGCAGCTCTTCGTCCTTTTCGTTGACGAGGATGTCCTTGGCGGCGGCGAGGTCCTCCACCATCTTTTCGTATTGCTTGCCGGTCTTGATGATCGGCTCCAGTTCTTTGTAGTCCTTATTCAGCTGGACATATTTCTTCATGTCCGCCATCGCCTCCGGGCTCGAAAGCTGCTCCTGGAGCGAATGGAACTTCCCCTCGAGGGAAAGGACTTTGTCGAGTAAAGTATTGTTGTCTGCCATGGGATCAAATCTTCTTAAGGTAGCAGCGGCGACGCATGAACGGCTCGCGTTCGTAGCTGTTCCAGATGTTCACCGCGCTGTTGGTTTCTATCTGCGGGTTGGAGATGGCCCAGCGGTTGCCCACCTTGATGGCCTTGTCCGCCATCTCCTCGTAATAAACGGACGACACGCCCTTGTTCTGCCACTCCGGGGCGGCGCCGTTGACCATCAGGTCCGTCACTTCAAAGTTGTGCATCGCCCGCCAGAGGTACCACCAGCCGAAGGGGAAGAGCTTGCCCTTCGCCTTCTGCAGGGCCGGCGAGAGGGTCGGAAAGGAGATGCCGAAGGCGACGATCTCGTCGTGCTCGTCCAGCAGGATGCAGCTGACCTTGTCCGAAACATAGGGCAGCACGGTGGCGGCTTCTTCGTCGATCTCCTCGTCCGTCAGGGGGATGAAGTTGGTCACGGACGAAGCGAAGCTGTCGTTATAAACCTGAAAGAACTTGCGCACCAGCGCTTTGTCGCGCTTGAGCTTTTCGATGCTGCCGAAGTGCAGGTTGTAACGTTCCTGGACCATCTTCGAGACGCGGCGGGCCTTCTCGGGGACGCCGTGGTTAGCCACCACCTTGTACTGGATCCAGTCGCATTCCTTTTCATAGCCGAGCTCCCGGACGAAGTCGTTGTAGTACGGGAAGTTGTAGAGGCAGTTGAAGGGCGGGATGTGGTCGTAGCCTTCAACGAGCATACCCTGTTTGCCGAAGGTGTTGTAGTAGAGCGGGCCGTGGATTTCGTTCATCCCCTGCTCTTTGGCCCAGGCCTCGGCGGTGCCGATCAGCAGGCGGGCCACTTCGATGTCCCGGATGCAGTCGAACCAGCCGAAACGGGCGCGCTTGGTGCCGTAGCGCTCATTGTAACGGGGATTGATCATCCCACAGATGCGTCCGACCACCCGGTCGCGCTCGAGGGCCAGCCAGAGTTTGTGGCTGCAGTATTTGAGCGGCGCTACACTGGTCAGGGAGCGTACCTGGTCGTAGTGCAGGGCCGGGACGTACTGCGGACAGTCCCGGTACAGCTCGTCCGGGAATCGGACAAACCGCATCAGGTCCTTGCGGGACTGCACTTCACGTATCTGGTAGCTGGACATCTTCGTTACAAACAACTTGCAAAGATAATCAAATTATCTGAGATTATTGGCCGGTGCCGGTTTGCCTGCGGCTCGCCTTCCATTGTTGCCTCGTGGCAGTTCGAGCGAAGCGAAGTCCGCATCAGTGGACCGGCCGGCCCCGGGACTTTGCAACAGCAAAGTTGGAAAGGGGCTTGAGGCCGCAGGGGGTTCGGGGGATATGCCCCCGTATAGATAGGCTTCGCCGTCAGGCAAACCGGCACCGGCCTATCATAGTCCTTTGGATTTTCCCTCGTCCCAAATGGCGTCCATCTCGGCGAGGGTGAGGTCGGTGAGTTTGCGGCCTTTCTTGAGGGTTTGCTCTTCGAGGTAGGTGAAGCGGCGGCGGAACTTGGAGCAGGTGCCGCTGAGGGCTGCCTCGGGATCGACGCCGTACAGGCGCGCAGCGTTGATGACGGCGAAGAGCAGGTCGCCGAATTCCTCCTCCATGTGGCGGGGATCCTGCTCGTCGCAGGCCTCACGCGCCTCGCCCAGCTCCTCGTGGACCTTGTCCCAGACATCCTCGCGCTGCTCCCAGTCGAAGCCGCAGCCGCGGGCCTTTTCCTGCATCGAGAGGGCTTTGAGGATGGCCGGCATCGCGTCCGGAATGCCGGACAGGACCGTCTTGTTGCCGTCTTTCTCCTTGGCCTTGACGAGCTCCCAGGTGTCGGCAATCTCCTTGGCAGAAGTGGGCTTGCCGGCCTCCGGTCCGAAGACGTGCGGGTGGCGAAAGACCATCTTATCGACGACCTTGTCGAGCGAATCGGCGATGTCGAAACTCCCCTCCTCCTGCGCGATGCGCGCATAGAATACAAGGTGGTAGAGCAGGTCGCCGATCTCTTTGGCCGTGCCGGGACGGTCTCCCTTCAGGATGGCGTCGCTGAGTTCATAGACCTCCTCCTCCGTCATCGGCCGAATGGTCTCCATCGTCTGGGCGGCGTTCCAGGGACACTTCTCCCGCAGGGCGTCCATCGTATCGAGCAGCCGCCCGAAGGCGGCGAGTTTTTCTTCTTTGGTATGCATGGAATTATTTGCTACATTTGCGCTTGCAAAAATAACAATAATCTTCGACATGAAGCCGATCCAATACGTTTCCGCCGACGAGGCGGTCAGCCATATCCCCTCCCATTGCCACGTCCACCTGAGCAGCGTTGCCAGCGTGCCGCACTGCCTCATCCAGGCCCTGTGCCGACGCGCCGACGCGGGCGATGTGTGCGACCTGCATTTCCACCATTTCCATACGGAAGGCCCCGCCCCGTACAGCGAGCCGCGCTATGAAGGAATCTTCTTCGAGCAGGGCTTCTTCGTCGGGCCGAACGTGCGCGCCAACGTGAACGCCGGCTACGCCGACTACCTGCCCGTGCACCTGGGCGAGAGCCAGAAACTCTACCGTGAGGGTTACATTCCCCTCGGCGCCGCCCTGGTGAACGTGTCCCTGCCCGACGAGCAGGGCCGCGTCAGCCTCGGCACTTCCGTGGACTGCTCCGTGGCAGCCGTCGAGAGCGCGCAGGTGGTGATCGGCGTGGTGAATCCCAATGTCCCGTTTGCCTACGGCGACCTGCTGTCCGTGGACCAGTTCGACTACCTCGTGCAGGACGACACGCCGCTGGTGACGGCCGCGTTCGCCGAGCCCACCCCGACCGAAGTACTGATCGGCAAGAACTGCGCGGCGCTCGTGGAGGACGGCGACTGCATCCAGATGGGCATCGGCGCCCTGCCGAATGCCCTCGCAGCGCAGCTCGGCGGGCATAAGCACCTGGGCCTGCACACGGAGATGTTCGCCGACGGCCTGCTCCGCCTGATCAAGGCGGGCGTGATCGACGGCGCCAACAAGAAGATCGACACCGGCAAGGTCGTGGCCTCCTTCCTGCTCGGCTCGCAGGAGGTCTATTCCTTCATCGACCATAACCCGGACGTGCTGATGCGCGACATCAAATACACCAACGATCCCTGGGTCATCGCCCAGAACCCGCACATGAAAGCCATCAACTCCGCCACGGAGGTGGACTTCACGGGCCAGATCAGCGCCGACTCCATCGGCACGCGCATCTTCAGCGGCACCGGCGGCCAGCTCGAGTTCGTCAAGGGCGCCACGATGTCCGCGGGCGGCAAGAGCATCACCGCCTTCGCATCCCGCACGCTGAAAGGCAAGAACAAGATCGTCGCGGAGCTGAATCCGGGCGCCGGCGTGGTCACGCCCCGCGCGGATGCGCACTGGATCGTGACCGAGTACGGCGCCGTGGACCTCTACGGCAAGAGCCTGCAGGAGCGCGCCAAGCTGATGATCAGCATCGCGCACCCGGACGACCGGGAAATGCTGGACCGCGCCGCCTTCGAGCGCTTCGGCCCGCACTACCACAATTTCAGCATCTAAGAGATTCCCGATCAGGTCGGGAATGACGACAAAGCGGCCTGCCGGAATCCGGCAGGCCGCTTTGCTGTTGCCCGGTCGCAAGCGGGCTTGACGAAGGATCCGGCTAATAGCTGGAGAGCGTGGACGCGCGGGAGATGGACTGGCTCTTGATGCGGAGCGAGGGGCCCGGGTGATAACTGAGTTTCGACGCACCGGAGAGGGTGATACTCAGCTCGTCACGCACCTCAATCATGCCGCCTGCCGCACCGGAGAAGATGATTTTGGCGCGGCGGGCAGGTGCCTGGCTTGCGCCCAGCTTGGCGGCACCGGAGCACTCGGCTTCGAGCACATCCACGGCACCGATGATCTCGGTATTGGCGGCTCCGGAGCCCCGCAGGGACACGTCGCCGTATTTACCATTAAGAAACAGCTTGGTGGCACCGGAGAGGACCAGGTCGGCCGTCTTGGCATCGGCGGAGATGGAAGCATTTACGCTGCCGGACCCCCGGACGGACAGGTTGTCATACTTGCCTGTCAGGTCGAATTTCGCGGCACCCGACACTTCGATGTCGGCGTCGGAAGCACGCACGGAGAGGTCCTGAACAAAGGTAGCACCGCTGAGCCGCATCTCGAAATCTTTGTGGCTGGAGAAGTCGCCTTTGGCGGAGATTACCGATGCGCCGGACATCCTCAGGACCGTCAGGTTCGGCATACTGACAAAGACGTGCACCTGGTTGCGGCCACCATTCTCGACCCGGCGGCGGATGTCCCGCGGCAGATCACCGACGGCGAGCGTCAAGATGCCGCCGCGGACCTCGACACGCACGTAGGGCATCAGGTAGTCCGGCGCATCCACACGCACGGCGTGGCGTGACGCCTGGACGAGATCGACCTGGTAGATCCAGGAGACATCCAGTCCCGTAAAGTTGTTGAGCTGGTATTCCTTGGTCTCGGTTTTGGCGCTGAGATCCGGTTCAGAGACCGTCCGGGCGGAGAGGGGCAGGACGGCGATCAAGGCCGTCGCAAGCAGGATAAAGAACTTTTTCATTTTATTGATATTTTTTGAGTTGTCGGGCTGCGGCGAGGAGTTCGCCGTAATGGTTTTGCAGAATGCGGGCGCGCTGCCGGTCGGAGAGGCCTTCGGGCATCTGCTCGAAGAGGGACTCCGCCTCGTCGGTGATTTCGCGCAGGACCTCGTCCTGCATCGGGAGCTCACGGTAGAGGTCTGCGACCTGGTCCATGTAGGCCACATAGACGGCCTCCGGGCTGCGGGTCAGGCCGTGGAGCGGATCGCCGGGGCGGATAATGAGCACCAGCAGCAGCGCACAGACCAGCGCAAGGACAGGGCCCCAGGCTTTTCGCGCGAAGGCGTTGCGGAGGAGATTCGCCGGTCGGGGCCGGCGAATGACGGAAGGATGGGATCCTTCGGCATTGCTCAGCACGCCGGGCGTGACGTCCAGCCGGGCGAGAAAACGCGCCTCGTGGCCGCCGGCGGGTTCCGCCGTATCAAATTCAGCCGCATGGACGCGGATGTATTTTTCTAAATCCTTCATATCTTGTGATTCAGCATGTCAATCAGTTTGCTCCGTCCACGGGAGTACAGGGAGCGAAGCGTGGTTTCTTTCTTTCCGGTCAGGCCGGCGATCTCGCCGTAGTCCAGCCCCTCGATGAGCACGAGGTCGAGGATGAGACCGTAGGGCTCGGGCAGGCGTTCCATCGCGGCTTTGACTTCGCCGACGGACGGGAGGGCGGGAGATTCGCCGGTCAAGCCGGCGAATGACGATGAGGGGCCGGCGAATGACGAATCTGCTTCGTCCCGGGCGAATTCCTCCAGGAAGGCCTCGCGGCGTTCGCGGCGGCGCAAGCGGTCGATGGAAGCGCGGATGCAAGTGCGGGCCAGCCAGGCCGATACCTGCTCGGGCGAGGAGAAGGTTCCCGGCACGGTGACGAATTTCAGGATGGTGTCCTGCATCACCTCTTCCGCCTCGTCGGAATCCCGGAGAATCCGCAGGCTGATGTTGTACAGTCGCCGGTGGTGCTCCTGATAGAATTCCGTGATCTCCTGTCGTGTCATTTCTTGCTTGCTCTGTCTATATAACGCAGAACGAACCGGATTGTTGCAGTCCGGTTCGTTTATTTTTCAAAAAAGGAGAAATGTACGCGCCCGTAGGTCTTTTCCTTCTTGAAATTCGGGTGGCCGGTGAAGGAATATTCATCGCCGTGCTCCAGAATGAAATAGCAGCCCGGGTGTAGCAGGTCCCGGCTCAGCACCTTGTCGGGGAGGGTATCCAGCCCTTCCAGCGCATAGGGTGGGTCGGCGAAGATGAGATCGAACTTCTCATGGCAGATGGGCAGGAAGTCGAAGACGTTGGCGTGGACGGCGGTCACGGCCGGCAGGCCGAGCCGGGCAGCTTCGCGGCGGATGAAGGCGGCATGGTCGCGATTCATCTCCACACAATATATGCGTCGCGCGCCGCGTGAGGCGAATTCGTACGACACCGCGCCGGTGCCGCCGAAGAGGTCGAGCACCTGTAGGTCTTCGAATTCGTATTCGTTGTTCAGGATGTTGAACAGGCCTTCCCGGGCGAAATCCGTGGTAGGTCTGGCCCCATAGCCCATGGGAGGCTGGATGGGTTTGCCTTTGAGACGGCCGCCGATGATCCTCATAGGGTGATGACGGCCTTGAAATACCGGTACAGGGACATTTCGTCCTCGGCGTCCAGCGGCGTACGCCAGCAGATGGTAGAAATCACCGGGTTAAGCTGGAGCGACTTCAGAGCCAGGAAGATGTAATACTCTGCCGTGGTGAAATCCTGGACCGGGTAACTGTTGGCCAGCATCAGGTTATCGCCCTGTGCAATGGCCAGGAAAAGATGGTCTTCGCTGAAACTGCAGAGAATCTTGTTGTATTCCGGGCAGTCGGGCAGACGCATCAGCAATTTATAGATTTCAGGTGTGCCGTCCACAACGACACTGTCCTCGCCTACGGAGTAGACAAGGACAGCGTCATATGGCGGTATTTCGAGGTGCTCGACGGTGTCCTCCTCCTTCAAGTCGATCACTTCGGCCAGCGCCTGACGCGCCGTCGCGGGATCAAAGAAACGGGAGGGAACAAGCGTAAACACTACTCCCAGTTACCTGCGTTGTTGTTCGGGGCGGTGACGGAACCGACCTGCAGACCTTCGTAGCGGTTGAGGTCACGGCTCTCCGCGTTCAGGTTGATGATCAGCTGACGATCCATACCGTGGAGGAGGGCCTTCCAGGGGATGCGGGCCTCAAAGAGGGGCACGGGAACACCGGACACCATCTTGATGGCGGACTCCATCTCGACAGGCTGCTTGCCGGAGAACGGGATGTATTTAAGGGAGTCGGCGCAGAAGTCAGGACGGTTGTTGAAGAGGGTGTCGCGCACCGGAACCTTGGTGACGGTGGAGAACACGACCTTCTGGCCAGCGGCATAAGCCTCCTGAAGCTTCGCGGTGAGCTGCTCGGGCTTGAGGTTCTTGTTAGCTTTCTTGATAGCCTCGGTGTTCATCACGGCGAGGGAGTCGTCATTGGAACCGATCTGCATCACGATTTCCATCTGGCCGGACTCGTAGAACTGCTTAAGGGAATCGATCGAGGAGTTGAACTTACCGGTGACGGACTTGAAGGCGACCTGCAGGGTGCGGATGTCCTTCAGACGCTGCACGGCAACGGCCTGCCGGGTTTCCTTCTCTTTGTTGAAGTTGACCGGCTTCATGATGTTGCTGTACAGCACATAAACAAGGCCGCAGATGAGCGCCAGCAGGGCGACTTCAAAAATAATCTTTGTTACTTTGTTCATTGTATGGGTTAATTTTATTTGATATCCAAAGTCCCACAAAGTTATGAAATTGATTTATCAAATGCAATATTCTTATTAAATTTGCACAGTTTTTTTGGAAGACATGCAGGCGCTCATACCCACGGATATCCAGCAGCTGGAGGCTTGCTTCGCGGCAGCGAGGCGCGTTTCCATTGTCGTTCACGTACATCCCGACGGAGATGCAATCGGGAGCGGTACAGCCATGCTTACCTATCTGCGCGAGTGCCGCGGACTGGAGGCCCGCCTGCTCCTGCCGGATGCCGCTCCCGCATCGCTCAATTTTGCGCTGCCCGCCGATGGCTGGATCGTCGCTTCCCGCGAATCGGAGGCCGCAGCGGCCTGGATTGCCGGGAGCGACCTGATCATCTGTCAGGACATGAACGCGTTCAACCGTGCGGAATCGCTGGCCCCAGCCCTGACGGCCTCAACGGCTCGCAAAATCCTGATCGACCACCACCTGAATCCGAATCGGGAGATCTTTGACCTGATTTTCAGCGAGATGGAGATTTCCTCCACCTGCGAATTGCTATACTGGGTACTGCTTGCCCTGCCGGGCATCGGCAAGGCTTCGAAGCTCCCTATGCAGGTGCTCACGTCCCTGATGACGGGCATGACCACCGATACCAACAACTTCGCCAACTCCGTTTTCCCCTCCACCCTGCAAATGGCCTCCGAATTGCTGGCCGCCGGCGTGGACCGGGATGCGTTGCTGGGACAACTTTATCAGAATTATCGCGAGAACCGCTTCCGGGCCATGGGCGCCGTCCTCGCCGAGCGTATGGTCGTGCGGCCGGACGGCGTTGCGTACGTCATCCTGGACCGGGCATTCATGCAGCGCTTCGGCATGCAGGAAGGCGAATCCGAAGGATTTGTCAACCTGCCGCTGGGCATCGGCAGCGTGCGCATCAGCCTGGTGCTTCGCGAGGACGAAGGGCACTTCCGCGTGTCCATCCGTTCCAAGGCAGGCGTTTCTGCCAACCGGCTGGCCACGGAGGCTTTCCATGGCGGCGGCCACGAGCAAGCGGCAGGCGGGAAGCTTTTCTTCCCGCAAGACATTTCAACGCCGGCTGATGCGGAGCAATACGTCTCTGACGTGACGGCACGATTTATGCGGAATCAATGAACCGATTATGAAGAAAACCATCTTATATTTGAGTTTGGCAGCGCTTGTCTTCGCCGGCTGCGCCAAGTCCCCGAAGGTGGGCGTGAACGATGACGCCAAACGCTACCTGGAAGCCTGGGTGCAGGTATATCACCCTGATGCCATCCGCACGCCGCTGGGCGCCTATGTCCTGGACGAGACGCCGGGCACGGGTACGTCCGCCAGCTCCCCGGAGGATTATCCTTTTGTGCGGGTTGATTATACGGTCCGTACGCTGGACGGCACGGTCCAGGGCACCTCAGACGAGACGCTGTCCAAGCAATTGGGCACCTATGAGAAGAATGCCAGCAAGAATCCGTACTACGGACCGGTCGTCTGGGTCCGCGGCGCGAGCGGGCAGACCGCGGGGGTAGAAGAATCCCTGGCGGCGATGAACGTCGGCGGACGCCGCAAAGTCATGATTCCCGGCTGGCTGCTGGGCATGGACGCCAGCACTGGCGCTCCGATTCTCTACAGTAAGGCCGAGTACTACGAGCAGAAGGTCTCCGGCTCCACGCCCCTGATCTATGAGATTGCGCTGAGAGAGGTCATCCCCGACATCCAGCAGTGGCAGATCGACTCGGTCGGACGTTATGTTGCGGCCAACTACCCCGGCAAGAGCGTCAAGGATTCGGTCAAGCTTGGATTCTATTATTTCCAGACCGGAGCACCTTCCTCTTCAGAGACATTCAAGAACGACTCGACGATCTACATTAACTATATCGGCCGTCGCCTGGACGGCACGGTGTTTGACACCAGCATCGCCGACACCGCCAAGTATTACGGCATCTATTCCGCCTCGCGGACCTATGGTCCCTGCTCCATCAAGTGGTATGGCGCAGACAAGGACTACACGAGCATCACCATGACCGTTTCCGGATCGAGCAGCAGCTCCAGCGTGATCAACGGCTTTGGCTATGGTCTTGACCAGATGCACCCGCACGAAAAAGGCACGGCTATCTTCATTTCTAACTGGGGCTATGGCGCCAAGGGGTCCAGCCCTTCGATACCAGCCTATTCCCCGCTGCGCTTCGATTTGGAGATTGTTGACAAACCGGCTTCCTAGCGCATGGCAGAGACAACCAGTGCAGCTCCGACCGAGCTCGGAACCGAGAAAATCGGCAAACTTCTGAGACAGTACGCCGTCCCGGGCATCATCGCCCAGACGGCGGCTTCGTTATACAATATGGTGGACAGCATCTACATCGGGCATATCCCCGGTGTGGGTTCGGCCGCCATCAGCGGCCTTGCCGTCACCTTCCCCCTGATGAACCTGTCCATCGCGATGGGTACGCTGGTTGGCGTGGGCGCGATGACGCTCATCTCCGTCCTGCTGGGGCAGCGCAACTACGGCGCGGCGCAGAAGGTCCTGTCCAACGTCCTGACGCTCAACGTCATCATCGGCATCGTCTTCACCGCCATCACCCTGCCATTCCTGGACTCGATCCTGCGTTTCTTTGGGGCCAGCGATGCCACCCTGCCCTTCGCGCGGGACTATATGTTCATTATCCTCGCGGGTAATGTTTTCACGCACCTGTATCACGGATTCAACGGCCTTATCCGCTCGTCCGGCCACCCCAAAGTGGCCATGGGGCTGACACTCTTTACCGTGATTTCCAATGCCATCCTGGACCCGATCTTCATCTTTGTGCTCGGGATGGGCATCCGCGGTGCCGCCCTGGCGACCATTCTCTGCCAGCTCGCGGCCCTCGCCTATACGCTCCGCTTCCTGTCCGACAAGCGGCGCCTGCTGCATTTCACCCGTCCGCTTTTCCAGCTGGACTGGCGCATCGCGAAGCAGTCGCTTGCCATCGGCGTCGGGCCCTTCCTGATGAATGTGGCCGCCTGCCTGGTGGCGCTCTTCATCAACCAGCAGCTCGGCAAATACGGTGGCGACATGGCCATCGGCGCCTATGGCATCCTGAACCGGCTGACCATGCTCTTCGTGATGGTCAACATGGGCTTCAGCCAGGGCCTACAGCCGATTGCCGGCTATAATTACGGCGCGCGGCAGTACAGCCGCGTCCGGGAAATCTTCATCCTCACGGCCAAGTGGGAGGTGCTCGTCACCACGCTCTGCTTCCTGATGTCGGAGCTGATCCCGCGCCAGGCCGTGAGCCTGTTCACGAACGATCCGCAGCTGATCGACCTTGCCGCCCGGGGGCTGCGCATCATGAACTGCGGCTTCGCCCTGGTCGGCTTCGGCATGGTCACGGGCAACTTCTTCCAGTGTCTCGGAATGGTCCGCAAGTCCATCTTCCTGTCGTTGTCGCGCCAGCTGCTGTTCCTGCTGCCGCTGATCTATACCTTGCCGCTGTGGCTGCAGGAGACGGGCGTCTGGATTAGTTTCCCGATCTCGGATACCCTCAATGTCATTGTCTCCGCCATCCTGATTGTCCAGCTTTTCCGTAAATTCGACCGGCTCAAGGATGGTGAGAATCCCGATATCCTCGGCAGTAACATCCAATCCTAGCAATATGGACGAGAAGCACATCCTGATCAACATCGGGCGCCAGTTCGGCGCCGGTGGCAAGGGCGTCGCCGACCTGCTCGGCAAGCGCCTGGGCATCCCGGTCTATGACAACGAACTCCTGCAGAAAGCGGCTGCCGAGAGCGGTTTCAGCCCGGCCTTTTTCAGGAAGAATGACGAGAAGCGCCGTCTCTTCCGCTTCGGATCGCTGTTCGGCCTGAACCGTGCCAGCTCGTACGCCCCTTCGGGAATCGACGAGACCGAGCTCTTCAAGTATCAGAGCGATGCTATCCGCAGTATCGCGCAGCAGGGCAGCGCCATCTTCCTGGGACGCGCTTCGAACTACGTCCTGCGCGACATGGAGTGCCTGGACGTGTTCATCTGTGCGCCGATGGAGGACCGTGTAGCCCGCGTCTGCGCGCGAACGGGGATGAGCGCCGAGGAAGCGGAGAAGTTCATCGTCAAGAAAGAGCGGGCGCGCCGGGACTACTACAACTTCTTCACCCTGGGCAACTGGGGTGTCGCTTCCAACTACGACCTTTGCCTCGACTCCTCGCTGCTCGGCCTCGAGGGCTGCGTTGACATCATCATCGACTTCGGCCGCAAAGCCGGGCTGCTGTAGCCCCGGACATTCCGGGCTTGACCCGGAACCTCGGACAGGTGTCCGCAAAATCGCCATTCTACGCGTTTTTTCTGGACACCTGTCGGTGTTTTGGGCTGTTTTCGCCCGATTTGCGGGGGAGGTGTCCAATTATATTGCACCAAATGCCGATTTTCTGGACACCTGTTCGTCCCGGGATTCGGGCACTTTTCCCGCCGGGCATTAAGATTTCACAATTTCTTCAGGACAAATCTTACGATCCCTTGGACTTCCCGCAGGATGGCCCCATCTTTATGGTAAATTGTATATGCTATGAAACAACTTTACCACTTCTGCATCACCTGCCACGATGAGGTCCTGTTCCGGGACGACGAAGACATCCGCAACATCACCAATATTTTGGCGCTCGAAGCCTTCGCTTGTCAGGTCGAACTTTGGGCGGACGCCATCATGTCCACCCACATCCACGGTATTGCATTCGCCGAGGAGGCTGCGGTCACCCGCTTTTGCCGCGCGCTGAAGATGCGCATCACCAAGTACCACCGGAATCGCCATCTGGGAACCGGTCCGCTGTTTGACGACGGTCATTTCCTCTTGCGCTTGGATGGCAGCAATCATATCCTGGCTGCCGTCAGTTACGTGCTCCGCAACGGACTGCACCACGGGCAGAGCGCTACGCCGTTCAGCTATCCCCATTGTTCGGCCAACCATTTGTTTTGCCAAGAACTTGGAAAACTTCCCCAGGAAGGTGTCATCACCTCCCGGCGGGATATTGCCCGGCACCTGCCGCGACGCTCGGAGTTCCCCGATCACTTCGCGATGGACCGACATGGAATGCTGATCCGCAATTCTTTCGAGCAGTTGGCGCGGGTGGAGCACTGCTATCGGACACCACGCTGCTTCGATTATTATATGAGTCGCCTGTCCGGCGAGGGATGGCAGCGGGAGCAGCGGGAAGACGGCGTTTCCGATGCGCCAATCACGCTCGAGTCGATGGAGCAGGCCACGCAATATGAGCCGATCGCGAAAATGCTCGCCAGCGAGAAGGGGTACAACTATTCTCCGTCGCAGCGTTCGGACATGGATCTATGCCAAGTCATCGACAGAGAGTATGTCCGGAGTTATGGCAGGATCTCCGTCTATCAGCTGACCGCCGAACAGCGGCGCCGCATCGCCGGCGATCTGACCCGGCGCTTTCACGCCCCCGCCGCCCAGCTTCTTCGCTGCCTGGCACTGGCGGATCATCCCGCCGGGTTCTGATCAGATCGCCAGGCCGAGGTGTAAGCCCATGGACGGACCGATAGTTGGGCCAAGGAAAAGATTTGACTTACCCCATAGCCGGATGGAAAGCCCCGGTTCCCAGGAGAAGTACCATCTGCAAACCCCGGCCACTGGAGCACCGTCAATGATATATCCAAAAGCCTTATAGACATATGACCCTCCGACCATCAAGTCACTGTAGATAGAAAAGCGGCGTTTCCGGTCCAGCGGGATGTAATGCCGGTGATAAAGGAAGAAGTCTATGTTATATGCTTTGGCAGGATTGGCATCGTAAAACACCAAACTGTGTCCCAGGCCCAATCCAAACACCTTGTTGGGACTGGTTCGGATGCCTCCGGTCAGGGTTATCGATTCATGGTAAATCATTCCCACGCCCCGGACGCTGAACTCCGGCTTCCAGTTTTTGCGGCCCTCGGCCGACAGGTGCGCCTTGACCTCCTCGAAATAATCCTTGGCCACGAAGTTGGGCGATTCAAAGTCCAGTTTATTGCCGACCACCGTGGAAGTCGTGTCGACCTGCTGGGCGACGGCGGGAAAGAAAACCATAAGGGCGAAAAGGATCGATATCAAGTATTTCATCATGCTTATTGTTTGTCGAACATGGAACGGAGATCTTCCAGGGTGGCGGTGCCCTCCAGGTACAGGATGGTGATGACCCAGGCAGGCCCGACCGGACGGGCCTGGTAGCAGAGGTAGCGGTGGGTCTTGCCCCGCTGGGCGGGCTGGATCAGGGCGTAGGTCAGCAATTTCCCGATCACTTCCGTCTCGGCGGACACCGCCGCATCTGCGTCGGCTTTCACCAACGCAGCCACCTCCAGCGCCTCTTTCTCATCGACCTGGAACTGGACGCTGCGATAGAAATCCAGTTTGTACGTGGTCATGCTGCTGCCGCGGACTTCCGTCCGGATCATGCGGTCGGAGGAGATGACCCGCCCGCGAAAGATTGCGTTGCAGCTCAGGCCCCGCTGGGCAAAGGCCGCTCCGGAGGAAAGGAGCAGCGCCAGTATGCAAAGGAGTATCTTTTTCATCGCCGGAACATTTCTATGAGGGTTGTTTCAGCGGGCGTTTCGCCCGCAAAAAAGTCCGCCAGCGAGGCATCCACAGACGCCATGATCTGCTCGCTGTCGGTAGAAGCCTCTCCGTAAGAATAACGGACGCACACGTCGCGTTCCGCTCCCTTGAATCGGGGGAACAACCCGACGGAGAGAAGGATGACCAGGGCGGCCGCGACGGCGGCGCAGGAATACGCCCAGCGGGCCGGGGCCCGGCGGGACGTCTGCGCCCGGCCCAGGGACAGGTAGCCCAGCACGCCCCGCAGTTCTTCGAACGCGGGGTCGTCCGTCCGGGCGGCGTACCGGGCGAGCCGGCGCTCCTCGGCCGGCGTGGTCTCCGCCTCCCAGTAGCGCTGCATCAAGGCTGTATATTTCTCTTTATCTGTCATCTTTCAGTGCGTTTCTAAGTGTTTTGCGGGCGCGGGAGAGTTGCATCCTCACCGCGGCCGGCTCCATGCCGAGCTCCCGCGCTATTTCTTCCAGGGTTCGCCCGCCGTATTCCTTCTCTTCCAGGATGTATCGCTGCGTCTCTGTCAGTTCCGATTCGATCTTGCGATGCATGGCGGCGTAGGCTTTCTCCCTGTCTTCGACGTCGGGCGGCGCCTCCGCGACATCCGCTTCCAGCGGGACCGGGCGCCGTCGTCGCCGCTCATTCAGGCTGGCGTTCCGGACCGTCCGGGCCAGCAGGGCCTCGGCTTCCTGCTCGGACTGCAGCGGATACCGCTTTTGCCAGAGCCGCACGAAGCTGTCCTGCAGGATATCCTCGGCGCCGGTCGGATCGGGCAGCACGCGCACGGAGATCCCCTTCAGCTTCTGCCGAAGCCTGATAAATGCATCAGTCAGGAAATCGTTTGCCATCCTACTCTATATAACACGGCCGCTACTCAAATGTAACAACTATTTTTGACAGGTGTCCACAAAATCGGCCTCTGGTGCAATAAAAGTGGACACCTCCCCCGCAAAACAGCCGAAAACAGCCCAAAATGCCGACAGGTGTCCAGAAAAAACGCGTAGAATGGCGATTTCGTGGACACCTGTCCGGAATCGGTTTTGCGGCAGCCGGCGGGGAGGATGCGTGAGGGCCCGCGACCGGTGGCTTTAGAGCGAAGCGAAGTCGGCACCAGCCGACCGGCCGACCCCGGGTATTAAGAAAGAGCGTGCGCGCCGGGACTACTACAACTTCTTCACGCTCGGCAACTGGGGCATCGCCGCGAACTACGACCTCTGCCTCGACTCCTCGCTCGTCGGCCTCAAGGGCTGCGTAGACATCATCGTCGACTTCGGCCGCAAAGCCGGGCTGCTGTAGGTCTTCCCCTGCCCATCCCTCCTGTAATCCATTATTCGCCGACCTCCGTCGGCGAATCTTTTTTCTATCCGGCGGAGGCGGCAGGGCTGCTGACGTCCGGGCAACAAAATGCCCGTCCGCCAGCACCCTGCCGCCTTCCCGCCACCTCGCCCAAGATCCCCACATCCGCATCATCAACGTCCGCGGGACCGGCTAAAATTGATTGTGGAATAATTTCAGCGAACCAGCGCCTTGGAAAGTTCTTCAGTATCGGAAGGACGCGGAGCACGCAGATTGACGATGTGCCCCGAGTCATCAATAATCATATTCCAGGGGATAGCCATCGCACCATTCTGACCATATAATTCGCGAAGATCCTCCGTGAGCTTCTCACCTGCTCGGACATGCTCGCCGCGCAGGTTATAGAAGGCGGCCATCTCCTTCCACTTCTGCGCATCGCGTTCTTCATCCACGGAGAGATATAACATCTTGTAGCCCTTTTTCTCCAGCAGTTCATGAAGCGTGTCTTCGAAAGCGAATTCGGCTTTGCATGGGCCGCACCAGGTAGCCCATACATCCACGTAAACCTTCTGTCCGGCAAAACGGGAAAGTAACTCCTTGAACGTGGCAATGTCACCCGTTTCTTCCATAAAATGCACATCTGCACTTGTTTCTTTAGGCGCGTAGTATGCCAGGATATCCTGATAATAGGGACGCAACGCCCTGAGATAAGGACTATCGGGATAGTCCTGCTCAAAAACCTCGAACAGTGATATCAGCTCCTTCTCATACTGTTTCTGGATGGCAGCATACCACCATTGCCAGGCATGGACAGCTTCGAGCCGGCCACCTGACAGGACTTCCTTATATGCCTCCATCATCAAAGTGTATCGTTCCCCCGCCTGAATGCGAGGCCGCAGACTATCAAGATTCTTCCGGATTTTCCAATTGGCATAGTCCTCCATCAGACCGTAGTAATCAGGCGATTCTGCAAGGCGGTCATTGTCCAGTTCCATAGCCTCATAGATGGCATCACGGATAGTGTTGTCTCTTCGCAGCACACCCACTTGTCCCCAGACGGCCAAAGTATGGCATTCATGGTCTGCCGCAATTAGATTATACATCTCCGGAGAGATTTTCTTGATCTGAAGAAGGGAGTCAAACGGAGCCATCTGAGATTTCATAGTACTGTCCAGACTCTCTCGAGCTTGTGATAGATCCGTTATCTGGGCATAGTTGCGAGCTTCCAATTGAGTGTGACCGTAGTCGGGAATACTAGCGTAAAAACGCTGCACTTCCTGACCGGGTGCGGGGAAAGAAAAAAACTCACCGTCGAACTGAAGTCTATAGGTCTCTCCTCTGCTGACCGGGAATGTGACCATACCCTTGAAATCCGGAATCTGCTGTACGGAGACAAAATATGGTTGGCGTACCACTACACGGAATCTCAATTCGGATGTCCCGGACAGCGTATCCATCAGGACCATCGGATTGGCGTAGCGGGTGGGCACCGTATAGCGAATTATCAACTCCGGATTATCGCTGACGTTTTCGATGATGATTGTTGCCTTGTTGGAGCAAGCCGCAAGAGTCAAGTCAATTGCTAGTATGAATAATATGCGTATGAGTTTCATGGGACGAATATAGTATTACGAGGATAATACCAGAGAGAAGATATTCACATGGATTATTTGAACATAAAGATTTCAGTCGGGAAAAAGTCGGGAGGCAGCAAGGATATGGTCAAGGCAGAAATAACTACTACGGCAACGATGACACCAACTGCCAGGCGGACAGCCCGCAAGTCTCTCCGCGATACTTCGAGAACAAGGCGGATGCAGTCCTCTTTCTGCCGTTCCGGGTTCATGGCCGCAGGGATAGGCATGGCGTTGATCTGGCGGACAACCTCTTTCAGGAAAGGCCCGCTGTTCCTTAACTCCGGCTTATGCTGCTGGAAGAACTGCTCAATGTCTTTATCTTTCACCATCGTGTTCAAGGATTTTCTTCAAGTGTTTCCGCGCCCTGTGCAGATGTGACCGCACCGTCACAGCAGGCATACCCAGTATATCAGAGATTTCTTTTGTGGAATAGTCCTCCATATAAAAAAGCAGGACGGCTGCTTTCTCCAACGCCGACAACCCATTGATGGCAGCATACAAGGCACTGCTATCTTTATCACGATCTTCCCCCGAAGGGATCAGGTTTTCTTTTTCAGTAATAGATTCTGTTTCCAGGATTTTCTTTCCTACATGGTTGCAGAAGCAACTGTAGCCGATTTTGAGGAGCCAGGTGCTGAAAGAGGAGCGTCCCTGGAATGTCCCGTAGTGCAGGTACGCTTTCAGCAAAGTGTCCTGGGCAATGTCATCGGCCAGGAAGACATCACCGTGACACATGCCGAGCAGGAACCTCCTGAGGGGCTCCTGCAGGGTGGAGATTTCGGCTATGAATTGCTCTCTGGTCATCGGCTGCTATGCCGTCTTGTTCATCCGTTTCTTTTGATTGAAGTAGGACACCAGGAATGCTATTCCAATACCGAGAGCTATGGCGGCCACAACCAACACCAGGGTGACCAACAAAGCGATAGGAACCAGGTCATCAACATTGTACGTCGACCCATTGGCGCGTTCCGCATAGATTTCGTTCAGGTACACATCGAAGACGATGGTTGCGACGGCGATGACGAACCCGGCGATGCTGAAGATGATTCCATTACGAAGATTGTTCTGAAGTCGCTGTTCTTCGCTTCCCGGATTTGTTAGAGACTTGGCCAGCATCTCGGGGTCAACGATGCCGCCTTTCTCAATCTCCTTAAGAAGAATCTCTTTTTGGGTTTTGAGAACGTTGCGCTTGTAAAGATAGTAGAACAGGATGGGCAGCAGGATAACTGCCGCAGGAATCAGACTTTCAAGAAAACCGAAAAGACGATAAATCATAGGTAATGAATTTTAATTGTTTCAACACCTGTTAGACCGGGTGCGAAGCAAAAATGTTGCACTGCGGCAGATAAAGTTACACTTTTTTGCCGATATGCCCATTATGTCGATGCCGATGATCCGGGCCGATGGTATCCTGTTCCGGCGGCGGTGCTTTGCCAGGGCCGATAAGGAAAGCGGTACTTGCCCTTCTGGGACGGCGAGGCCGCCCAGAAAGGCAACCTTCACTGCCACCCTTCGCTGCAAGACTGTGTCAGGGCAAGCCTGCCACAGACTTGCGGACGCCCTCCGCTCCATTGGCCCCCGCGCAGCGAGACTGCTCCCGCAGACTCGCACCCACCGCACTTATAAGGAAAAGCGGTCACGGTCAGCAGTCAGTTGTTCCGCTCGCTCCGCTTGCTCCACAACTGCCAGCTCACCGTGCTGGTCCATCCCCCCTGGCCCCCCAAGGGGAAGACAATCACCCGGGAGACGGAGTGCCAGCGCCACCGTCAGTGCCCTGAATCCGCAATCATAACATAATCCCATCGGGATTGTGTAACAGCCGCCGGCACCGTCATCTCTCCGCTCAGAGGGTATCAGTTAGGAAGGGTCAGAAGCCCGCAAAAACGGCCCTACAGGGCGTCAGATTACACAATCCGGATTATGTTAAGTTTGCTCCGTCGGTGGGGTGCAAAGGTCCTACCTTCGAACTCCCGGGTGAGGCGGCGGCGGACAAGCGGCCCCCTTCAAGGACTTCCGGCCTCCAAGCCCGTCAGGGGGCCGCGCACTTTGCGCATCCTTCGTGAGAACGTCAGTGTCAATTCCAGCAGCGCTCCACCCGCAGTCGGCACGGCCGCCTGCGACTTCCGCTTTGATACTCGTATCAGAGGATATGAGGTGTTCGTGGGCGCAAAGTGCAACCACGAGGACCGTCATCAATCTGCGAAGGCCTGGTGCCCGCTGGCAGCCTCCGTGCAGTGCGAGCAGTCCGCCGCCTTACGCACCTCCGGTGCTGGGTCGCCTCAGTCAGTTACTCCTCTTGCCGGGACAAGCCACGTCAAGAAGAGTAACAGCCTGCGGCTCCGCGGTACGCTCCGCGTGTTTATCCCCGGCCGCTATTCCTCCACACCTCTGCCGGGATGAATCCCGCCAGAAGTGTTCCGGGCAGCCGGGGTACGGCCGTCCCGGCCGTTGGCGCAGACAGTGTCAGTCATCACGGCTCTGTTCTCCGGCATTCGCCTCCGCCCAGAATCCGCGCTGCCAGCCACAGACTGCGCCGGAGCGTTGGTGCCAGGCTTCGCCATCAACGCCCTGCTGCTACTCGACCGTGGGTGATGGGCCGTCCCGGCCCAGGCCCCGGAGGCCGTCTGCCTTCCCACACCGTCGGTCTCTTCCGCTGCTCCAGGGAGCCTAAGGTCTCCCTTCCGCGGCGCTCCAGAGCCCGCCGCCCCACACTTCCAGACCGCCTCCGGGGCCAACGCTCCACTGCGTTCCGCGTCCTTGGTGGTTTGGAGACTCAAAGCCGGGTTCCCGCATCAGTGTCAGTACTGATTCCCACGTCAACCCCCGCCCGGCCGTCCCGCCTTCGAGACTCCAAACCACCAAGGCCCCCAAGCTGACGTACGCTTCGGCGTCAGTGCCACATCGACCGCCATCACCCGCCCGAACGGGAGAAAAAGGGTAAATATATATACAACAAGGGGCAGCGGCAGGGCCGCTGCGGGTTGCGTATGTCAGTGATTTTTAGTAATTTTGTATAGAGGTTGTAACCCTTTGGAGGTCCCTCTGAGCCATTGCCTTGTTCAAAACTTGTAACGCCTGATGCCTCGTTTTAGACCATCCCTCCTGATCAGTGACGCCTACGGTTCCGTGGGTGATGTCACTTTCTATCACAGGGGTGGCAAATGCTACTACAGAAAGCGTTCTGCAGGGAATTACCCCGGCACCTCGGCCCAGCTGTCACACCTGGATGTGCATCGCCGGGCGCTGGCCGCCTGGAGGACCTTGGACCAGGCCACGCAGACGCTCTGGCATGAGTACGGGAAGGAGGCGGTGCCCCATAAGCCGCCGTTTGATGGCAAGGCGCACATCTCCGGCCAGAATCTGTTCGTATCAGCGTATCATGGCTTCGCCACCCTGGGGAATGAGCACATTCCGGTACTGCAGCGCTTCGTGAAGTTCCCGCCGTTTGCTGTGTGCCTGGCGGATGCTGTCAAGCTGGGTGAAAATCTGGTGATTCCTGCAGCGGTGGCAATCCCTTCAGCCTGGGAAGCTGGCCGGTACCGGCTGCTGGCCAAGCTGCTGCTGGATGTCCCGGGGAAAGGAAAACATCCCGGCCATCTGAAGAATTACCTTGCAGACCGGGTATGCGGTAGCGGCGACGTTCTCATCGTCGTGCCCAATTATGCTACTGTCTGGGGGCTGGACCTGGAGGCATACCAGATCCACGCGAAGTTTGTCCTGTTGGATACCGTCACCGGTTACCGGAGCCAGGAGTTGGAGTACTCTACTTGTCTGCGAGCCACGGTAGGGATTCCCACAGACGAACCGTAGCGGGGATGTCAATCTTGCTCTTGGTGTGGACCAGGTAGCCGTTGTCCCTCCAGTTATAGACAGTCTGGCGGCTCACGTCCAGCCAGCCGGCAAACTCGGAGAAGTTGCAAGATTCCTTGCGGGTGGCAATGTCGGCCAACTTCTCGAGATACTTCTTATAGCCTACAATCTTCGGTGCCGCTTCGTCCAGGATCGTCTGGATGTCAATCCGGTTCTTCCCGGCTTCCTTGAACATATTGAGCAGGTCGTATGCCTTGTTGACATCGACCTGCATTCTCAACAGGGTGCTTTCGTTTCTGGGTGTCATATGCTTACAGGCTAAGGGAATTCGCAAAGGTGTTCATGGCGTCGGACTTGGTCTTGCCGGCGATGTCGATATATGGCTTCATGGACTTGTAGTCGCAGTGGCCGGTCCATTTCATCACCACCTGCGGCGGGATGCCGCTGGAGAGGGCCAGGCAGATGAAGGTACGGCGGCCTGCATGGGTGGAAAGCATCTCATACTTTGGGTAGGTCTCTTCCACCCTGGCTCCAGCGCGGAAGCACACACGGGTGATGGGCTCGTTGAAACCGCACAGCTCACCCAGATCCTTCAGATACTGGTTCATCTTTTGGTTGCTGATGACCGGCAGGGCATGGTCGCCAACAGTATCCATATCCTTATATTTATCAAGGATGGCACGGGAATAGGGATTCAAGTCAATAGGCAG